>PHEO01000105.1 GCA_002841195.1 Alphaproteobacteria bacterium HGW-Alphaproteobacteria-11 | reverse complement strand
CGCACGGATGCTGGCCGCCATGGCCCGCAGCTTGCGGCCGCCATGCGCGCCGGCGCCGGCGCCCGAACGCGAGACACTGGCCCGCCTGCACAAGCGCCGCGACCAGCTCGTCGCCATGCGCAAGCAGGAGCGCACCCGTCTCGCCGCCATCGACGATCCCGCCATCGCCGAGGACATCGAGGCTCATATCGTCTGGCTCACGACAAGCATTGCCGGGATCGAACGCCAGACCCGAAACCTGATCGACGCCACCGAGCGGCTGACCGAAGACCAGCGCCTGCTGCGTTCCGTGCCCGGCATCGGGCCCGTCGCCGCCGCAACACTGCTCGCCCTCATGCCCGAACTCGGCACGCGATCACCCAAGACCATCGCCGCCCTTGCAGGCCTCGCGCCGTTCAATGTCGACAGCGGCCGGTTCCGCGGCAAGCGCGTCATCAAGGGCGGCAGGCGTCGCGTCCGCGAAGCCCTCTACATGGCCGCCATCACCGCCACCCGTTCGACGCACCGCTTCGCCCGCATCTACAAGGCCATGGTCGATGCCGGAAAGCCCCCCAAAGTCGCCCTCATCGCTATTGCAAGGAAGATACTCGTCACCGCAAACGCCATCATCCGAGACAAAACCGCATTCCAGGCATGAACCAACAACACAGTTGCCAGGGATAAATCCCGGGAAGACACTGAATTTTTACTCCGCTGCCTTGCCCGAAAGCGACTTGTTCGATGACTTCACGGCCGCATCCGCCTCTTCGAGATAAATCTCGCCGCCGGAATTGCGGAACTCGCTCGCCATTTCGGCCATGCCGCTTTCGGCATAGTCGCGGACTTCCTGCGTGATCTTCATCGAGCAGAATTTCGGCCCGCACATCGAACAGAAATGGGCGACCTTGTGCGCCTCCTTCGGCAGCGTGCGGTCGTGGAATTCCTTGGCCCGTTCGGGATCGAGCGCGAGGTTGAACTGGTCTTCCCAGCGGAACTCGAACCGCGCGCGGGAAAGCGCGTCGTCGCGAAGCTGCGCCGCCGGATGGCCCTTGGCGAGATCGGCGGCATGGGCCGCGATCTTGTAGGTGATGACACCGTCTTTCACGTCCGCACGATCCGGCAGGCCGAGATGTTCCTTCGGCGTCACATAGCAGAGCATCGCGCAGCCGAACCAGCCGATCATTGCGGCACCGATGCCCGACGTGATGTGGTCGTAGCCGGGCGCGATGTCGGTGGTGAGCGGCCCGAGCGTATAGAAGGGCGCGCCGCCGCAATGCTTCAACTGCTTGTCCATGTTGACCTTGATCTTGTGCATCGGCACATGACCCGGCCCTTCGATCATCACCTGACAGCCCTTCTTCCACGCAATCTGCGTCAACTCGCCCAGCGTCTCGAGCTCGGCGAATTGCGCTTCGTCATTGGCATCGGCAATGGAACCCGGACGCAACCCGTCGCCCAGCGAAAACGACACGTCGTATTGACGCATGATGTCGCAGATTTCCTCGAAGTGCTCGTAGAGGAAGCTCTCCTTGTGATGCGCGAGGCACCACTTGGCCATGATCGAGCCGCCGCGCGACACGATGCCCGTCACGCGCTTTGCGGTGAGCGGCACATAGGCGAGCCGCACGCCCGCATGGATGGTGAAATAATCGACGCCCTGCTCGGCCTGTTCGATCAGCGTGTCGCGGTAAACCTCCCAGGTGAGGTCTTCGGCGACGCCGTCGACCTTTTCGAGCGCCTGATAGATCGGCACGGTGCCGATGGGAACCGGCGAATTGCGGATGATCCATTCGCGCGTGTTGTGGATGTTGCGGCCCGTGGAGAGGTCCATCACATTGTCGGCCCCCCAGCGGATTGCCCAGACCATCTTGTCGACTTCCTCGGCGACCGACGAGGCGACCGCCGAATTGCCGATATTGGCGTTGATCTTCACCAGGAAATTGCGGCCGATGATCATCGGCTCCAGTTCCGGGTGATTGATGTTGGCCGGGATGATGGCCCGGCCGGCAGCGACTTCGGCACGCACGAATTCGGGCGTGATGAATTCCGGGATCGCGGCGCCGAAGCTTTCGCCTTCGGCGAGCTTGTGCGCGGCGTTTTCGAGCGCGGCCTTGCGGCCGATATTTTCCCGTTCGGCGATATAGGCCATTTCGGCGGTGACGATGCCGGCTTTCGCAAACTCATATTGCGTGATCGGATGGCCGGGAAGGCCGCGGCGTGGGCGATTGGCGACCGGGAAGGCGCGGGCGAGATGCTTCGCGCCGACATTGCCATTGTCTTCAGGCTTCACCTCGCGGCCGTCGTAAAGCTCGGTGCCGCCCCGCGCTTCGATCCAGGCTTCGCGGTGGCGGACGAGACCCGCTTCGACGTCGATCTTCGCCATCGGGTCGGTGTAGGGGCCCGAGGTGTCGTAGACGCGGACCGGCGGCTCCTTGGCCGTCGGATGCAGCGCGATCTCGCGGAACGGCACTTTCAGATCGGGAAAGCCCTCCGGCGCGGTGAATATCTTGGTGCTGGCGGGAAGCGGTCCGGTGGTGACTTCGGGGAGCTTGTCTTTCGGCGTGTGGATGTTCATGGGGATACCGTTGTTCAGGCGACGTAGCCGAAGAAGGAAAGAATGGCGCCGAGGAGGATCGTGCCGGCGCCGCCCATGGTGAGCGAGGCCGGGTTGGCGAGCATGCGCGTGCCGAGCCGCGTGACCTCCTGCGGAAAGAGCAACCGGAAGATGCCGCCGAGAAGCGCGATCCAGCCGAACACCGTGACGATGACCGGCCAGCCCGCGACCCAGACGTTGTGGGTGAGCACAATGGCGAGACCGGGCACGAAGGCGAAGATGCCCGCGATGAAAATGAGCGCACGGCTGGCCATGAATTCCTGCGCCATCGTGCGGTAAGCATCGCGGTTGACGACCATGCCGATACCCAACACGAGCAGCGTGGGGCCGAGCAGTTGTGCGAGAAATATGGACGGTTGCATCGTTTCTCTCCTTCGCTCAAGTGGATCAAGCGGTGCCGCGCTGTTTCAGCACGACGCTGGCGACGAGGCCGGCGAGCGACAGCGCGAAGATGACGCCGATAATGACGGTCAGGAAATCGAAGGGAATGTTGGTCGTTGCCGCCGCTTCCGCCGTCGGTGCAATCAGCTTGCCGAAGAAACTCGGATAGAGCATGCCGGCGGTCGCGCCCCAGGCGCCGGCGAAGGCGGCGCGGCGCGCGAAATTGTCCTTCGCCATCAAGAGCGCGGTGACGACCAGCGGAATGCCGATGAAGAAATCGTCGAGCACAAACATCAGCGGGCGGCCCATGCCCCAGCTTCGGAAAAGCTCGCCGCCCATCAGCAGCAGGCCGAGAAAAATCGCCAGATACCGCCAGTAGATCATCGCTCCCTCCCGCGAAACGGCAGGCCATGAAGGAATTGGGGCGGGAATGCGAAATGACAACAAGGCTCCCGTCCCTTCGCCGGCATGACCCGGATCAGGTTCTAAGGGTTCGGCGCATGTGTGCCATCTCAGCCCAACCCCTATTTTACGCAAACGGGTTGGACACCCCTCGGATTGCTTCGGAGTGTGACTCTTCGGGCGTTTGAGGTAAAGGAAAAGCGGGGCCAAATCGGGAGACGCCGCATGAACACCGCCGACCGCCTGACACGCCTTCTCGACATCGACTTGCCCATCATCCAGGCGCCGATGGCGGGCGCCTCGACGGCGGAACTTGCCGCCGCCGTCTCGAACGCCGGCGGCCTTGGCTCGCTCGGCACGGCGATGATGACGCCCGCCGAAGTCCGCGCGCAGACCGGCGCGTTGCGGGCGCTGACCAACAAGCCGTTCAACCTGAATTTCTTCGTCCATGCCGAGCCCAACCTCGCAAACTATGACGGCAAGGAAATGCGTGGCGCGCTGAAGCCCTATTTCGCCGAACTCGGGCTCGGCGACGTGCCCGAACCGGCCTCGCCCGCCCCCGCCTTCAACGACGAGATGCTGGACCTGCTGCTGGAACTCCGGCCCCGCGTCGCGAGCTTTCATTTCGGCCTTCCCTCGGCCGACGCCGTGAGGGCGCTGAAGGAAGCGGGCATCGTCATCCTCGGCAGCGCGACGACGGCGGCGGAAGCCCGCGCGCTCGAGACAGGCGGTGCCGACGCCATCATCGCGCAGGGCCACGAAGCGGGCGGCCATCGCGGCACGTTTCTCGATCATGTCGATCTCGGCACGGTGGGCACGATGGCGCTGGTGCCGCAGGTCGTCGACGCGGTGTCGGTGCCGGTGATCGCGGCGGGCGGCATCGGCGATGCGCGCGGCGTCGCCGCCGCCTTCATGCTGGGCGCGGCGGGTGTGCAGCTCGGCACGGCCTATCTCGCCTGCCCGGAGGCGGGCACCCATCCCGTTCACCGCAAGGCGCTCGCCGAGGCGTCGGATCATTCGACGGTGGTGACGAAACTCTTTTCGGGGCGCCCGGCGCGCGCCATCCGCAACCGGCTGACCGAAGAACTTCATTCCCTCGAAACGCTGACGGCGCCCTTCCCGTCGCAGCGCGCGCTCGTCGCGCCGCTTGCCCGCGTCAGCGCGAAGGAGAACCGCGCCGAATTCATGCCGCTCTGGTCCGGACAGGCGGCCGCGCTGTCGAAGGCGGAACCGGCGGCGGAGAAGACCCTGCGGCTGATGCGCGACGCAGAAAAGCTGATGGGACGGTGAGGAACGCTGCATTCGCTCGCCCGCCGGCGTATGATCGGGCGTCGAAACGGGACGAGGGGGAACACCCATGACCGTCGAAATCGCCATGCTGTTCTGGGCGTCCGTGCTGGGCCTGGCACAGGTCGGGCTGCAGAGCCTTTCCTTCAAGAAGCAGGCCGGAAACGCCTATACGATTGGCGCGCGCGACGAGCCATTACCGCCGGCCGGATTGGCGGGCCGCATGGAGCGGGCGCTCCGCAATTTCCTCGAAACCTTCCCGATTTTCGCGGCGGTGATTCTGGCCGTCTATGCGACCGAGCGCACGAATCAGTGGAGCGAGATCGGTGCGCAGATCTATTTCTGGGGCCGGCTGGCCTATATCCCGGCCTATGCGTCGGGCCTGCCGTGGATACGGACAATCATCTGGCAGATTGCCACCATCGGCATCGTACTCTGCATGGTGCCGCTGTTCGACCGGGCGCTCATCACGGTACTGATGGAGTAATCTCCCGAAACGGGCATCTCGCCCCGACTCACTTTCGTCGCTAGGATTCGTCCCGGTGGCAATCAATCAACCGGGGGAGGAAACCCATGACGGTGGAACTCTGGTCGCTCGTATGGGGCGGCGCGCTTCTGTTCATTCTGATTACGCTTTCGGCCAACGCCAATGTGTCGGCGATGGGGATGGGCTGGGGCATCGGCAATCGCGATCAAGCGGCAACAACAACGGGATGGGGCGCCCGCGCGCGGCGCGCCTATATCAACCATCTCGAAAACCTGCTGATCTTCGCCTGCTTCGCGGTGCCCGCGCATCTGGCCGGCATCAGCACCGAACTGACGGTGCTCGGCGCGCAAATCTTCCTGATCGCCCGCATCGCCTATGCGATCATCTATGTCGCGGGCTGGACGGTGGCGGGCGTCCGCACCATCGCATGGGCAGCCGGCGTGGTCGGCTACGCCATGGTCTTCATTGCACTGCTGATGAACGCCTGACGATCCGTATACGGAATAAAGAAGGGCGCCGGAATTCTCCCGGCGCCCTTTTTGCGGTGAGAACACTCAATCCGCGAAGGGATCGGTCATCAGGATCGTGTCCTCGCGGTCGGGCGAGGTGGAGAGCAAAGCCACCGGCGCCTCGATCAGCTCCTCGACATAGCGCACATATTTGACAGCCGCGGCCGGAAGCTGCGCCCAGGAGCGCGCGCCCTGCGTGCTGTCCTGCCAGCCTTCGAGCGTCTCGTAGACCGGCTTCACCTTCGCCTGCGCGCCCATGCCGGCCGGGAAATGATCGAACCGTTTGCCATCGACCTCATAGGCGACGCAGACCTTGATCTCGTCGAAACCGTCGAGCACGTCGAGCTTCGTGAGCGCGATGCCGGTGATGCCGCCGGTCTTGATCGCCTGACGCACCATCACGGCGTCGAACCAGCCGCAGCGGCGCTTGCGCCCCGTCACGGTGCCGAACTCGTGGCCACGCTCGCCGAGACGCTGGCCGACTTCGTCCGTCAGTTCGGTCGGGAACGGACCTTCGCCGACGCGCGTCGTATAGGCCTTGGTGATGCCGAGCACATAGCCGATGGCGCCGGGGCCGACGCCGGCGCCGCCCGCGGCCTGCCCGGCAATCGTGTTGGACGAGGTGACGAAGGGATAGGTGCCGTGATCGACATCGAGCATGGTGCCCTGCGCGCCCTCGAAGAGAATGCGCTGGCCCTGACGCTTCGCCTCGTCGAGAACGCGCCAGACCGGCGCAACGAAAGGCAGCACACGCGGCGCGATTTCCTTCAGCGCGGCAACGATGGGTTCGACCGCGAGTTCGTCGAGCCGGTTGCCGCGGCGCAACGCGTTGTGATGCGCGAGCAGGCCCTCGACCTTGATCGGAAGCGTCGCCGGATCGGCAAGGTCGATGACGCGGATGGCGCGGCGGCCGGCCTTGTCTTCATAGGCGGGCCCGATGCCGCGCTTGGTCGTGCCGATCTTGACGCCCGAGTTCGAGCCTTCGCGCATCTCGTCGAGCTCGCGGTGAACGGGCAGGATCAGGACGGCATTTTCGGCGATCTTCAGATTGTCCGGCGTGACGACGACGCCCTTCGAGGCGATCTCGTCGACTTCCTTCGCGAAAGCCCAGGGATCGAGCACGACGCCATTGCCGAGGATCGAGAGCTTGCCCTTGCGCACGATGCCCGATGGCAGCAGCGAGAGCTTGTAGGTGACGCCGTCGATGACGAGCGTATGGCCGGCATTATGGCCACCCTGGAAGCGCACCACGACATCGGCGCGCTCCGACAGCCAGTCCACGATCTTGCCCTTGCCCTCGTCTCCCCACTGGGAGCCGACAACCGCCACATTTGCCATTTGATTCAATGCCTTAGAGAGTGGGTGCCCGGCCGGGCGCCGCCCGTTCGCGGACCCCAGACAAGCCGAAAGCCCCCTTGGCCTTTCGGGCCGGGGGCTTTGGCATTGTCTAGCGGATCGGGAGGCGGAAGGCTAGAAAGAAAGCACACAGCAATCACGAGCGGACGGAGGTGCAGCATGAGCTGGCTACCCGACGAAGACCCGGTAGCGGGGGACCGCAAATCCTGCGATGCGCTTGAATTCGCGATCGTGCCGCGGGCCCGCGACATCGGCAATTTCGAGGTGCGGCGTGCCTTGCCGCAGGCGAAGCGGCAGATGGTGGGGCCCTTCATCTTTCTCGACCAGATGGGCCCGGCCGCGATGCCGCCCGGCATCGGCATGGATGTCCGGCCGCACCCCCATATCGGCCTTGCGACCGTCACCTACCTCTTCGACGGCGCGATCATGCATCGCGACAGCGAGGGCAACGCACTCGAAATCCTGCCCGGCGCGATGAACCTGATGACGGCGGGAAGCGGCATTGCACATTCGGAGCGCACGCCCGACGCGCAGAGAAAGAGCGGTCAGCGCCTCTCCGGCATGCAAAGCTGGCTCGCGCTGCCGAAGGCACATGAGGAAACGGCCCCGGGCTTCCAGCACTATCCCGAAACGGACCTGCCCGTCGTGAAGGACAACGGCGTGACGGTACGCGTGATCGCGGGCGGCGTTTTCGGCAAGAGCTCACCGGTGAAAACCCTGTCCGACTGGTTCTATGCCGATGTGGCCCTGGAAACCGGCAAGAGCGTTCCGCTCGACACGGACTACGAGGAACGCGCGATCTATGTCGCGGAGGGTAAGGTCGAGATCGCGGGCGACACGTTCGAGGGCCCGCAACTGCTGATCTTCCGTCCCGGTGACCGCATTACCGTGAAGGCGGCGGCCCCCACGCGCATGATGCTGCTCGGCGGCGCGCCGATGGACGGACCGCGCATCATCTGGTGGAACTTCGTTTCGTCGAGCAAGGAACGCCTCGAACAGGCGAAGGAAGACTGGGCGCAAGGCCGCTTCAAGCCCGTGCCCGGCGAAACCGAGTTCATTCCGCTGCCGGAGAAGTGACATGGCGAGCCGCGTTCACCTGACAAGCAGGGCCGGCGTGTTTCAGGAAATCGAGGCGCGCCAGCACCGGATGACGGCCGACGAGCCGGAAAGCAATCACGGCACCGACAAGGGCCCCGCGCCTTACGAATTGCTGCTGGCGTCACTCGCGGCCTGCACCTCGGCAACGCTGCGCCTTTACGCAGATCGCAAGGGCTTGGCGCTCGGCACGATCACGGCGGACCTCGTCTTCAAACGCGACACCGAGGGCAATGAACGGATCGAACGCAGCCTTTCCTTCAGTGAAAAGCTTTCCGAGGCGCAGATGGACCGCATTCGGGACATTGTCGAGAAGACGCCGGTCACGAAAACGTTAAAACGCGGCACAGTTATTTCGACGCGCTTCGTCTAGAATGTGTCCATGAAAAGCTCGACAAAGACCGGCCGCGCCGCGGCCCTGTTCTCGCTGCTGGCGGCGCTGGCCGTCCTGCCCGCCATGGCCGTGGCGCAGACGACGCCGGAAGTTGAGGCGCTGGCGGCGAAGATCAAGGCGGACCAGTTCAAGGTCATCATCAATTGCGAGCGCTGCAACCTGGCCGGCGCCGATTTCGACGGACAGTTCCTGCGCCTCGCCGCGCTCGAACGCGCCGACCTGACGGGCGCGCGGCTCAGCGGCGCCGACCTGACAGGCATCCACCTCACACGAGCAAAGCTCATGGGCGCCGATTTCAGCGGCTCCAACATGGCGGGCGCGGTGCTGACCGACGCCGACCTGCGCGGCGCCAATCTTTCAGATGCGCGGCTCGATGCCGTGCGTGTCCACGGCGCGAACTTCACCGGCGCCAACATCCAGCGCGCCAACTTCCGCCTGCTTGAATATGTAAAGCGGCTGACTTTCGCCGGCGCCGATGCGCGCGGTGCGATTTTCCGTCACGCCTATCTGGGCGGTGTCGACTTCTCGGGCACCGATCTGCGCGGCGCCGATTTCACCCGCGCCACCGGCCTGACCAACGCACAACTCGCCAAGGCTTGCGGCGACGATACGACGATCCTGCCGCCGGGCCTTTCGATCCCGCGTTGCGACGCAAGCTGACGCTCACGCCGCTCGGCAAACGCCGTCAATGCAGCGGCAACGGCGCAACAAGATAGTGATCGGGCGGCGGATCTTTCGGCGAGGAATAGCTGACGCCGCGCAGGATCATGTTGACCCGTCCGTCTTCATCGACCAACGGCAGCTCCATCGATTCCATCGTCAGCCATGAATGTGGATGCCATGTCATCGGTGAACGGCGGCGATAGGGCCGGGCCTCGCGCGCGACCTGCAGCAGCGAGGCGAAGACACGGTCCGCCGCCTTGCCATAAAGATCGGCATCGACCCAGCACCCGGTCGCATCGCGGCCGAGATGTTCGACAATCTCGGTGCCGACGAGACGATGACGAAAGCCGAGCGGCTCCCACCGGACATCGAGAAAATTGACGATCGGCAGGAAGGGCTTGATTTCGGACGGGTTGAAGTCGGCGCGTGTCGGCGCCAGCCGCCCGCCCTTCTTTTCCAACCAATGCGCATAAAGACCGTCGAGACGCCTGTCCCAGAACAGTTCCGCCGTCACGCTTACCCCCACCCCGATACGCGGGAACCGATATACCCCGGTTCAGTTTCGGGCAATCATGGTTAAGGGAACATTACCCACAGACAGCAAAAAGGCGGGCCCGAAAGCCCGCCTTTGATTTTCCGGTCATGGCACAGCGGCCTCAGAAGGTCAGCGACTTCACCTGCACGACATGCGGCAGCGCCTGGATTTCGGCCAGAACGCTCGCCGGCACATCCGCATCGACCTCGACGAGGCAGATCGCGTCGCCGCCGGCCTTTTCGCGGCCGAGATTGAAATTGGCGATGTTGATGCCGGACTTGCCGAGCAGCGACCCAAGCGCGCCGATGAAGCCCGGCTTGTCCTGGTTCGTCACATAAAGCATGTGGCGGCCGAGCGAGGCTTCCAGGTTGACGCCCTTGATCTGGATGAGGCGCGGCAACCCGCCGGAGAAGACGGTGCCCGCGACCGACCGGTCCTGGCGTTCGGTCTTCACTTCGATCTTGATATAGGTTTCGTAGGCTCCCTGCTGTTCGCGCTTCACTTCCGTGACCTTGATGTCGCGATCCTTGGCGATGACCGGCGCCGAGACCATGTTGACGTCCTCAAGCTGCGGCTTGAGCAGACCGGTCAGCGCCGCATTGGTGAGAACGCGCGTGTTCATCTCGGCGACATCGCCGGCATATTCGATAGTGACGGCCGAAATGCCGGTCTCGGTGAGCTGGCCCGCGAAGGAACCGAGCTGTTGCGCGAGCGTGAGATACGG
>PHEO01000317.1 GCA_002841195.1 Alphaproteobacteria bacterium HGW-Alphaproteobacteria-11 | reverse complement strand
CGACGCTTGCCTGTGCGCTCGGCGCGGGGTCATCGCTTGCCGATGCCGCACGGCTGGCGAATTCGGCGGCCGGCATCGTTGTCGGCAAGGTCGGCACAGCGGTCGTGCATCGCGACGAACTTGCGTCTGCGTTGCGCGAACATGAATTGTCGGCAATTGAGGCGAAACTGGCGGGCCGCGAGCGCGCCGCCGAAATCGCCGAGGGCTGGCGGGCGCGCGGGCTCAAGGTCGGGTTCACCAACGGGTGTTTCGATCTGTTGCATCCGGGCCATGTCGCGCTTCTGGCGCGCGCACGTGCGCTTTGCGACCGGCTGGTCGTCGGCCTCAACGGCGATGCGTCGGTGCGCCGTCTCAAAGGCGAGGGCCGTCCCGTGCAACCCGACATCGCGCGCGCGACCGTTCTTGCCGCGCTCGGCACGGTCGATCTCGTGACGATCTTCGAGGAAGACACGCCGCAAGCGCTGATCGAGGCGCTGAAGCCCGATCTGCTGGTGAAGGGCGGCGACTACAAGGTTGCCGACATTGTCGGCGCGGATTTCGTGCAGGCGCAGGGCGGCCGTGTCGAGATCGTCGACATCGTGCCGGGTTTCAGCACGACAGGCACCATCGCGAAGCTCGGAACGACGACGGCACAGAGCTAGCTCACGTTCGTTGCGCCGCACAATCCCGATATCCGCTTCCGATTATGCTCCGTACCGTGACCGAAAAGTCACGTGACGCTGAAAGTTGCCGCCGATTTTCTCCTTGCGGGTTTTCGCTCAGGTCGATCCCGCTAAACTTTGCGTCATTCAGATGAGGGGGATGAAGGATGACGGTTGCCGAAACCGCCAGGAGTCCGGCAGATATGCGGCCGGATCTGGAAGTAGCCAATGTGCCCGTTCTGCCGCGCAGTTTCGAGCATGACGATACGACCGATGCCGACAATGCCGAGCATCGCCGCAAGGCCGTCCAGGAACATCGCAAACGCGCGCTTCGGCAGATCGTAAATGCGATCGTTGTTGTGCTGCTTTCGGCATTGGCGCCGCTCTACTGGCTTGTCGCGCTCGACTCCTATGTCGACCCGGCGGCACTTGAGGAGCCGCTTCGGTCGCTGGCCGGACTTGTTCCCGATTCTGTAATGATCTTGCCCGGCGCGACGGCGCTGGCGACGGCCGCGCTGTGGCTCTGGCTTTTGCTCTGGTATCGCCGCGAGCGCGATCACGACTGGGCCAAGAATTCTGCCAGGGCGGATGCCCGTGCGCCCGAGCAATCGGCCGAGGGTTATATGGAGCTTTTCCGTCTTTACGCCCGCACCAAGCGGTGGGCGACATTTGCGATGTCGTACGGTGTGTTGTCGATCTGGTGGGCGGGGCTTGGCATATCGATCGTGCTGACAAGCGAAGTGAACGGGGATACGCGCGCGGGCGTGCTGGCGATTGCGCTGTTTCAGCTTCTCGCCGCGTTCTGTGTCATCTATCTGGGCTACGACATCGGGCGGCGTTATCTGCCGGGAAACGTGCTGGTCACGCGGACGCTGATCCTCAGCTATCTCGCCATCAGCCAGTCGGACTATAATGATGCGTCGGCTTTCATGCGCGAACCGGAAGCGCGGATGATCGACAAGAAGCCATGGTGGTTCTATTCCTACCGTGTGCCGCGGAAGAAGAAGTAGCCGCTCAGACGTAGCCGAGTTGCTTTTCGATGCCGGCGCAGAGCATGTGGCCGATGACGATGTGCATTTCCTGGATGCGCGCGGTTGTTTTCGACGGCACGCAGATCAGGTGATCGGCGACATCCTTCATCGCGTTCGGTTCGGCGCCGGTGAGGGCGGCGGTGACGAGGCCTTGCTTGCGGGCCGCCGCCAGCGCCAGCACCACGTTGGGGCTTTTGCCAGATGTTGAAATGCCGATGGCAAGGTCGCCGCGCCGCCCGAGCGCTTCCACCTGCCGCTCGAAGACATGCTCGTAGCCCATGTCGTTGGCTGCCGCCGTCAGCACCGAGGTATCGGTCGTCAGGGCGAGCGCGGCAATCGCCGGGCGGTCCTTGACGAAGCGCACCGAAAGTTCGGCGGCGATGTGCTGGGCATCGGCGGCGCTGCCGCCATTGCCGAAGAAAA
>PHEO01000316.1 GCA_002841195.1 Alphaproteobacteria bacterium HGW-Alphaproteobacteria-11 | reverse complement strand
GGGCTGTCGATCAACGCGCCGGTGATGCGGTCGCGGCAGAGGTATTGGCCATGCGGCGCGCTCCACAGGGTTTCCATTGCCGCCAGACCACGCGCCGAAAAGGCCCGGTTTTCGGCGGCAATCGCCGCCTCGCCCAGTGCCTCGGCCAGATCGGCCAGATCGGCGCAGGACCGCAGCAGAATGGCGTTGAAGCCGGGGTCCACCACCTGAAACGGCGAGGCATCGTGCAGTTTGGCGGTATCCCAGCCCAAGGCGCGAAAATGTTCGACCAGCCACAGGTAGCGGTCGTATTGCGCCTTGGTGGGGCGGTGTTCGGGGTTGGCGTGCTGGGTATCGCGGCGGGTATAGGGGGCGATGCCATCGGTCGGCACCCGTTTAAAGGCCGCATCCCAGTCGATCGAGTTGTCGCGCCCCGATTCCCATGGGTGGATGATTGCGACCAGCCCTTCGCCCTTCGGGGCGCGGGTAGCAAAAAACCAGCGGTGCCACGCGGCAACCTTGGGCAAAAGCGCGCGCACCTGCACCTCGGCGTCTGCCCGGTTGGTGGCGCGGTCGAAAAGGCGGCGCAGCGCAAAGCCGGCAACCGGCGGCTGGGTGATGCCCGAGGTCGGCACCGGCCGCCCGGTGGACCATATATCCGGCCCCGGAAAATAGCCGTCGTCGTAAACGTGAAAGATGATGTGCGGCACCATTCCGCAGGGCCATTGATGCGCGAACAAGGTTTCAACCTCGGTCCAGGCGCGCGATTCGTTGAAATGGCGCTGGCCAAGGGCGGTCAGGCACGAATCCCAGTTCCACTGAAACGGATACAGGCCCTTGGTGGGCACGGTGTAGCTGCCACGGTCATTCTCGCGCAGAATATCTTGCGCGATCTGGGCGAGCGGGTCTTGCGCGGTCATGCGATAGCCTTTTGCGTTGCGAGGTCGAACCAGCGGATACGGTCCGCGACAGGTGATAGCGTGATGTGGTCACCGGTCGCCAGCGCCAGCGTGCTGTCGAGCACCGCGCGCATTACCACCCCTGCCACCGACGCGGTGATGAGCGTGTGCGGCCCGAGCGGTTCCACCACCCGCACCTCGGCCTCAAAGCCGTGGTCGGCGGGGTGCAGGTCTTCCGGGCGGATTGCGAACTCGATTTGCGGCGCGGCAACGCGCGGGCCCTCGAAGGTCAGCCCGGCCACCTGCCAGCGACCTTCGCCCGCCGCAGTGGCGGGCAGAAAGTTCATCGGCGGGTTGCCGATAAAGCTGCCCACGAAGCGCGCGGCGGGGTTGCGATAGACCTCGACCGGGCGTTCGGCCTGAATGATGTCGCCGCCGTGCATGACCGCGATGCGGTCGGCCAGGCTCATCGCCTCGACCTGATCGTGGGTCACATAGATGGTGGTGGTTTTTGAGGCGGCGAGCACGCCCTTCAATTCGGCCCGCATTTCAAGCCGCAAGAGCGCGTCGAGGTTTGACAAGGGCTCGTCCATCAGAATCACGTCCGGCTCCATCGCCAGCGCCCGCGCCACCGCCACCCGCTGCCGCTGCCCGCCCGAAAGCTGGCCCGAATAGCGTTTCAAGAGCGCCTCGATATGCATCAGCTCGGCGGTGCGGGTGACGCGCCGGGTTACCTCGGCCTGCGGCAGCTTCTGCATCCGCAGGCCAAAGGCGATGTTTTCAAACACCGTCAGGTGCGGAAACACCGCGTAGTTCTGAAACACCATCGAAATGCCGCGCTCGCGTGGGGGCAGGGTATCGACCCGCCGCCCGCCGATCCAGACCTCGCCCTTGCTCGGGCTGTCGAGCCCGGCGATGATGCGCAAGAGCGTGGTTTTGCCACAGCCCGAGGCCCCCAGCAGCACCACGAATTCCTGATCCTTGATCGTGAGATCGATCGAATGCAGCGCGGTGAAGGCCCCGAAGGTCTTGCCGACACCCTTGATTTCAATTTCGGCCATGGCCCCGCTCCTATCGGTTGGCGATGCCCCACATCGCGAAGAGGTATTTGCGCACCGCGAAGATGAAACCAAGCGCGGGCAGCACAAGCGCGGCGCCCCCGGCAAACTTCAGCGGCAAGGGAGAAACATCGAGACTTTGCAACAGGAACGCGGTCAGTGTGCGGTGC
>PHEO01000104.1 GCA_002841195.1 Alphaproteobacteria bacterium HGW-Alphaproteobacteria-11 | reverse complement strand
GAGACCTCCATGAGCCGTTCCGTCGCGCCGCTGTTCGAGCCTTTCACGCTGAACGGGTTGACCCTGCCCAACCGGGTCGTCATGGCCCCCATGACCCGTTCCAAGTCGCCTGGCGGCATTCCCGGGCCGGAGGTCGCCGCCTATTACCGCCGCCGCGCCGAGGCCGAGTGCGGTCTTATCGTCACCGAGGGCACGACGGTCAACACTCCGGTTGCGACGGGCGATCCCAATGTGCCGCAGTTCTGGGGCGAGGCGGCGCTCAAGGGCTGGAAGCGTGTCGTCGAGGAGGTCCATGACGCCGGCGGCAAGATCATGCCCCAGCTCTGGCATGTGGGCATGATGCGCAATCCGGCCAAGGCCACCAACACCAACCTGCCGAGCCACGGCCCCTCAGGTCTCGCGAAGCCCGGCAAGGCGCTCTCCGAGCCGATGACGAAGGCCGAGATCAAGGCCACGATCGATGCCTTTGCCCGTGCCGCGGCGGACGCCCGCGCGCTCGGCTTCGACGGTGTCGAGGTTCACGGCGCGCATGGCTATATCATCGACCAGTTCTTCTGGGAGGGGACAAACCAGCGCGACGACGAATATGGCGGCGATATGGTCGGCCGCACCCGCTTTGCGGTCGACATCATTGAGGCGATCCGCCGCGAGGTGGGCAAGGATTTCCCGCTGATCCTGCGTTTTTCGCAGTGGAAGCAGCAGGACTACACGGCGAAACTCGCGCAGACGCCGGACGAGCTGGCGGCCTTCCTGAAGCCGCTGTCCGACGCGGGCGTCGACTCTTTCCACTGCTCGCAGCGCCGCTTCTGGGAGCCGGAATTCGAGGGCTCCGATCTCAACCTCGCCGGCTGGACCAAGAAGCTCACCGGCAAGCCCTCGATCACGGTCGGCAGCGTCAGCCTGTCCGGTGAATTCATCGGCTCCTTCATGGGCGAAGCTTCGGAGGCAACCGGCATCGACGACCTGCTCGACAGGCTGGAGCGTGGCGAGTTCGATCTCGTGGCCGTCGGCCGGGCACTGCTGGTCGATCCCGCATGGACCCACAAGGTCCATCAAGGCGCCTTCGATCAGTTGCTGCCCTTCAAGCCGGAAGCGCTGGCGACGCTGTCCTGAAGCCGTTCAGAGTTCGTAGGCCTTGGCGAGGTCGGGGTCTTTGGCCGCGACCTTCCTGGCCAGATCGACGATGACCTTGGCCTGTTTCCAGGTCGCGTCGTCCTGCATCTTGCCGTCGATCATCGCGACGCCGGTGCCGTCCGGCATCGATTCGAGGATGCGCTTGGCAAAGAGCACTTCGGCCGGGTCGGGGCTGAAGACACGCTTTGCGATGGCGATCTGGCCCGGATGCAGCGACCAGGCGCCGACGCAACCCATCAGGAACGCATTACGGAACTGCTGCTCGCAGGCATCCGCGTCCTGGATGTCGCCAAAGGGGCCGTAGAAGGGCCGAATGTCATTGGCGACGCAGGCATCGACCATCTTGGCGAAGGTGTAGTGCCAGAGGTCCTGCTGCGCGGCGACACGCGGGCTTCCATCTTCCTTCGGGTCTTCCAGTACCCGGTAGAAGGGATGTCCGCCGCCGACGCGCGTGGTTTTCATGCGGCGCGAGGCGGCGAGGTCGGCCGGGCCGAGGCTCATGCCATGCATGCGCGGGCTCGCGCAGGCAATTTCCTCAACGTTTTTAACGCCTTGCGCCGTTTCGAGGATTGCATGGATGAGGAGCGGCTTTTTCAACCCATGCTTCGCTTCGAGTTGCGCCAGCAGCTGGTCGAGATAGTGGATGTCCCAGGCGCCCTCGACCTTGGGCAGCATGATGACATCGAGCTTGTCGCCGATCTCTCCGACAAGCTCGGTGATGTCGTCGAGCACCCAGGGGCTGTTCAGCGGATTGATGCGGGTCCAGAAACCCGTCGATCCGAAATTGTGGGCCTTGCCGACCTCGATCACACCCTTGCGCGCCGCCTCCTTGGCGTCCGCCGGAATGGCGTCTTCGAGGTTGCCGAGCAGCACGTCGACCTGCGGGATGATCTCCCCGATCCGTGCACGGAGCTTTTCGTTGTGACCCGGAAAGAAATGGATCATCCGTTCGAGCGCCACCGGCAGCTCGCGATAGGGGGCCGGCGCGCCGATGGAAAGCGGCTTGTAAAAGTTCGATGGCAGTTTCATGACAGTTCCGTGACAGAAAGGGGATCGCACATCAGCCTAACTGGAGGTCCAGTGCGAATCCATCAATGCTTTCAAGATAATACAGCCTTCTTCTCAGCCTCGATCAAAGCCCGCACCGGTCCTGCGGCCAAAAGGCAGGCAAAACCGAGCATCGGCGACAGCGTGATCGCAAGATAGGCGGTCTCATAACCGCCCGTCGCGACATAGAGAAATCCAAGCAGCGCCGGACCCGCCGCGTTGGCGCAGGTCGTAACCATCTGCGAAACAGAGAGAATGCGTGCATAGGCTTTCAGTCCAAAGGCTTCGGCCATGATCAACGGTTGCATCATCTGCATGTTGCCGACCGTCGCGCCGAACATGACCGAGGCAATCATCAGCGCCGCCACTGCATCGGCGAAGGCAAATGCCGCAAAGGAAAGTCCTTGCAGCACAAAGATGCCGAAGAGATAGGTGCGCGACGAAATTCGCGACAACAGCCAGCCACCGATGAGGCGCCCGGCGATGCTCGCCGCCGCCATGATCGAAACGGCGAGCGCCGCGGTCGATGTGTCGCCAGTTCGCGTCAGCACCAGACGGAACTGATGCGCAAGGCTGCCGACCTGCGCCATCATCGCGAAGACGAAGGCTGCCGTGCAAAGAATGAAAAAACGGCTGCGAAGCGCCTCGGCAAATCCAATCCCGTCCGGCGGCAGAAGACTGCCATCGGCCGCGCGGCGGGGCGGATCGCCGTCCGGCGAAAGGCCGATCGCTTCGGGGCTGCGCCGCAACACCGCCAGCGTCACCGGTATGACACCGAGCACCATCATCAGCGCCAGCCAGTAAGCAGCCTCGCCGAGACCGAGCGTACCGACCAGGCTCGCCGAGATCGGCGTGAAGACGATGCCGCCCATCGACAGGCCGGTCGAGGCATAGGCAATCGCCTTCGAGCGCTGCCGCGTGAACCAGCGCGCAACGATGGTCATGCCGGGGATGACGGCGACGGCCGCGTTGCCGATGCCGAACAGAATATAGAAGCCGTAGAGCTGCCAGAGTTCCGCAACATGACCGGCGCCCGCCAGGACCAGCGCCGAAAGGACTGCACCACCGGTGATCACCCAGCGCGGATCGTAGCGATCGAGCAACCAGCCAACGCCGAGGCCCGCAATACCCGAAGAGATAAAAAAGATCGCAGTGGCGTTCGACGCGGCGGACACCGAGAAGCCGCCGCCGGTGACGAAAGCTTCCAGGAAGATCGACAGGTTGTAGAAGATCAGCCCGCAGGACACCGTGTGCACAATGAAGACCGCGCCGACGATGTACCAGCCGTAAAACAGTCCCGCATGCCGGGGCGTGCGCGGCTCTTCTGGCGCGGGGCCAGCACTCATAATGTCGAACTCCGGCAAGGCCGATAGGCGAATGACTTGGTCTGACCTAAATAGAGGTTCCAGTCAGTTCGCCCAAGCGGAATCTCATTTTGCGGCGGACAAGGCGCGCATTTCTTCGGCCATGGCATTCCTGAAGGACTCGCGTTCGGTGACGCGATGGTCGCCGCGCGCATAGGCCAGTGCGTTTTCGTAGTAGAAGCGGGCATTCATCGTATTCGCGGCGGCGTTGTCGCGGGTCCTGATGACCTTTGCGGGTGAACCGGCAACGATCGAGTTTTCGGGAATGACGGCGCCCTCCGTGACGATCGAATGGCCCGCGACAATGGAGTTCCGACCGATCTTCGCACCGTCCATGATCGTTGCGTTGATGCCGATCAGGCAATTGTCGCCAATCTCGGCGCCGTGGATCGTGCAGTGATGCGTGATCGAGCAGTTGTCGCCAATGATCGTCGGCGTTTCGTTGCCGACATGGATCATCACGAAATCCTGAATGTTGCTTTGCTTGCCGATCCGCACCTCATGCATTTCGCTGCGAATGACGACATAGGGCCAGAGCGACGCGCCGTCACCGACAAAGACCTTGCCGTAGATGAGCGCCGTTTCGTGGATGAAGGCCGGATTGTCGAGAACGACGCCGGGACCGAAATCACGCATGAGCTTTTCCTTCAATGAGCGCACGAACCGGACCGGCGGCAAGGATCAGAAGAAAGGCGAGGAACGATGCGAGCGCCATTGCAAGGAACGCTACCTCATATCCGCCGAGACCCTGATAGAGGAAACCGATGGCGGCCGGCCCGGTCGCCACACCGGCTGTCATGCAGAGCTGTGTCAGAGAATAGATGCGGCCATAGGCCTTGAGGCCGAAGGCTTCGGCAACCATCAGCGGCTGCATCATCAACAGATTGCCGACCGTCAGCCCAAAGATAATCGTCGTTGCAAGCAGGGCCGGCGTCGTCTCGGCAAAGGCGTAGAATGCGAGGGCGGTTCCCTGCGCGATGGTGAGCCCCAGAACAAATCCGCGCGACGGGATCCATCGTAGCGCCTGTCCGCCGATCAGCCGGCCGACAATGCTTGCGGCCGCCATGGTGGCGACGGCAAGCCGCGCGGTGCCGCTGTTGTCGGTGCGAAAGAAAATCAAGCTGTACTGATGCGCGATAACGCCGACCTGCGCCATCATCGCGAAGACATATGCGGTCGTCATCAGAATGAAGAACCGGCTGCGCACAGCTTGCTCGAACGGGATGCCGTCGGCCGGCAAAGGCGCGCCGCTTGCATCGCGCGCGATCGGATCGCCGTCCGGGCCGAGCCCGATCGATTGCGGCGAGGGGCGGATCAGCAGCCATGCGACCGGCACGACACCGAGAATGAATATCAGCGCCAGCCAGGGCGCCGCACCGCCGAGCCCCAGACGTTCGATCATCAGGGCCGATACGGGCGTCAAGACGATGCCGCCGAGCGACAAGCCGGTGGAAGCATAGGAGAGAGCCACCGAGCGCTGGCGCGCAAACCAGCGCGCGACCAGCGTCGTGCCGGGGATCAGCGCCGCGCCCGCATAACCGATGCCGAACAGAACGTAGAAGGCATAAAGCTGCCAGAGTTCGGTGACGTGGCCGGCGCCCAGTATGGCAAGCGCAGCGATCAGCGAGCCGCCGGTGATGACCCAGCGCGGATCGCGGCGCTCAATCAATGCGGCAACGCCAAGGCCGGCGAGACCTGACGCCAGAAAAAAACATGCGGTGGCGGCTGACGTTGCGGAAACCGAAAATCCGCCCTGCAGCACGAAGGCCTTGAGGTAGACGGACAGGTTGTAAAAGCCGAGGCCGGCCGTCGTGGTCATGATGACCAGAACGGCAATGACGACATACCAGCCATAAAAAAGGCCCGGTCCCGGGCCTGTCGGTTCGGCGCTTTGCGCGCTCATGATTGGCCTCCCGCATCCAACGCGCGGAAAGCGCGCCGGACGACCTACATAATCACCCGACGCCCACGCGCCAAGTCGAAAAGCCTGGACGGTGGCGCGGCCTGCATCATTCGGCTAATCATGGGGCCATACCGGCATTCAAGAGACCGGAACCACAGGGAGCCATCCATGAAATTCTACAATTCGATCGGGCCGAACCCGCGCGTCGTCAAAATGTTCATGCAGGAGAAAGGCATCGATCTGCCTTTCGTCGAAGTCGATTTGATGGCCGGCGAGAACCGCAAAGAGCCTTATCTGGCGAAGAACCCGTCCGGCCAGTCGCCGGCGCTGGAGCTTGACGACGGCACCGTGCTCGCCGAAATCACCGCGATCTGCGAATATCTCGACGAAAAATTTCCGGACGGTACGCTGATCGGCACGACGCCGGAGGAACGCGCCGAAACGCGGATGTGGACGCGCCGCGTCGACCTCAACATCTGTGAGCCGATGGCCAACGGCTTTCGTTTTTCGGAAGGCCTGCCGCTTTTCCAGAACCGCATGCGCTGCCTGCCTGAAGCGGCCGACGGCCTGAAGGCCATCGCACAGGACAAGCTCGCCTGGCTCGACAAGCTGATGGCGGGCCGCGAATTCCTGGCCGGCAAGCGGTTGACGATGGCGGATATCCTGCTGTTCGGCTTTCTTGATTTCGGCGCCGTTGTCGGCCAACCGATCAACCCCGAGTTCAAGAATGTGACCGCCTGGTTCGAGCGTATGAAGGCCCGGCCTTCCGCTGCGGCCAGCGCCTGACGGTCCGATTTGCAGCGAAACCGGCCTTCTGAAGCGGAGGCCGGTTTCATTACCGGAAATCAACTTGCGGAAGCCGCCAAATCTGCCAAGCTAGTAAATTCAGCTTACTAGTTGGGGGGTACCGTGGGAGGAACCGCTGTGAAGTATCTCGTCCAGATTTGCCTGGTGCTTGGCATTGCCGTGACATTCACGCTTTTCGTCACGCCTGAGCCTGCGCAAGCTCAACCGGTGCCGGACTGCATCGACTCAGATGACAGCCGCGCCCAGAACACCGCTGCCTGGTGGGGCCGCCGCACAGCTGAAGAAAAGCGCCTCATCACCGATCTGGAGTGCCAGGAGCGCTTCATTCCGATGGTCTGCATTTTCCTTTGGGAGCCCGATCTCCGGGCCTGCACCAACAAGGGCGTCGCCGAGTACCGCGCCGACAAGGCATGTTCCGCAAAAGGTCATGCCCTGCTGTCGGAAGCGCATGTCGCATGCAAGGAAGACTTCAAGCGGACCTTCTCGCCGCCATTTGCAGGGTCGACGTCCTGAGGCAGTATGCCCCGGCGCGCAGTGCCGGGAGTAGACAGATTTGAGCCACAGCAAGACAGACACGCCGCCGCTGGATGACGATTGGGAATCGCCGGCGGCCGTTACTTTGGGCAAGAAGGTCCTGGAGACGGATCGGGAGCGTGGCTATATCCGCGCGTCCTTCGTCGCCGGCGACGGGTTCGTCAACCGCGGCGGGCGCATATTCGGCGGCTTCCTGTCGGCGATGCTCGACGGGCTGTGCGGCCATGCCGTGCGCCTCACGCATGAAAAGCCCGGTACACCCCAGGTCACCCTCGAACTCAAAACCAGCTTCGTCGGCCGCGCCGACAAGGGCACGCTTACCGGCGAGGGCTGGGTACGCCATCGCGGCAAGTCGATCGCATTCGCGGAGGCTGAACTGAGGGACGAGACAGGCGAACTTGTCGCCAAGGGTAGCGCCACTTTCAAGATCGGTCGCTGAGCGCAGGCCACTGAACCCCGGTAAACTCAAAGTTTTCGGCCTGAATCGCACCCCGCGTATCCGGCTTGAATGGCGCCGGATTGGCGCGTAGCCTTTCCGCATGGGAAACCTGCCGGATTCTTGAGAGCGAGAGCGGGACAGTTCCAGATACATCGCATTCGAACGAACGGAACGTTCCAGTTTCCGGAAGGGAATACCCAATGTCTGCTATCGCTGACGCCGGCGCGCCCGGCATCGGACGAAACGTCGAGAAGAGGCTTCGGCCGCCGTCGCGGCTCCTGATGCTCGCCGAACCACGCGCGCTCTTCGAGTTGGGCCTCGGCCTTGCTTCCGTGCCACTGCTAATGACGGCGCCGCGCGGCGACGGGCACCCCGTATTGGTGATGCCGGGTTTTCTCGCGACGGACGGGTCCACCAAGATGTTGCGCGCCTATCTCGACAGGCTCGGCTACGAGACGCAAGGGTGGGGGCTTGGCCGCAATATCGGCAGCATGATGACGCGGCGTCACCGGCTTTATGAGCAGGTCGAGGCCCTGCACAAGAAGACCGGCCGCAAAGTCAGCCTGATCGGCTGGAGCCTTGGCGGCATCTATGCGCGCGATGTCGCGCTGACAATGCCCGATGCGATCCGGTCGGTTGTCTCGCTGGGAAGCCCCTTCGCAAACGATGTTCGGGCGAGTCATGCCAGCAAGCTCTATGAAAAACTCGGTGGCGAGGCCATCGACGACATCGCCGAATCCGAACTTGTTCGCATACAGAGCGATCTCGACGTGCCGACAACCGCGATCTACACAAAGACGGACGGTGTCGTCAATTGGCGCACCTGCATGCTGCGCGAGGGCCGGCAGGCCGAAAATATCGAAGTTCTCGGCAGCCATTGCGGCCTCGGCGTCAATCCGGCGGTGCTTTGGGCCGTCGCCGACCGGCTGGCGCAGAAGGAGAGTTCTTTCCGGCCGTTCGCGCGGCGAGGGCCGTTCCGGCTCGGTTATCCGGCGGCCTGAAACGGCTCGCTGTTTCCGCTCGGGGGAGAGGAAGCAGCGCATTCGACATGAGGACAAAGCGCAAGCCCGCACCATGGGCCAACCGGAGTAAAACCGGCGCGCTTCACGGGAGGAGGGAATATGGACCAGCTTAGTCCGATGGATGCGTCGTTTCTCTATTTCGAGACGGCGAACGCGCCGATGCATATCGGCGGATTGACGATTTACGATCAATCGACCGTCGAAGGCGGCGTTCTGGGGTTCAAGCGAATCCTGGAGAATTACGAGACGCGGCTGCATCTCGCGCGGTCGTTCCGCCAGCGCGTCGTCCATGTGCCGATGAACCTCGACCATCCCTACTGGATCGAAGATCCGAATTTCGACATCGAATTCCACGTCCGGCATATCGCACTGCCGAAACCCGGCAACTGGCGCCAGCTCTGCATTCAGGTGGCGCGGCTTCATGCGCGTCCGCTCGACATTTCGCGGCCGCTCTGGGAGTTCACCGTGATCGAAGGGCTCGACCAGGTGGAGGGGCTGCCGCCGGGAAGTTTCGGCATCATGTCGAAAATTCATCACGCCGCGATCGACGGCGTATCCGGCGCCGAAATCGTTGCGGCCATTCACGACATCGCGCCGGATGCCCGGCCCGCGCCGCCCGAAAAGCCGTGGGTGCCGGAACGCGACCCCAATGTGCTCGAGCTGCTGTCGCGCACCTATATCAACAATCTGCGCCAGCCTTTCAAGTTGGCCGGCGTGGTGGCTTCATCCGTGCCGGCGCTCGCGAAGGTCGGCATCGGCCTCACGGCGGGCAAGCTCAAAACGGCGGGGCCCGTGCCGCGCACACGCTTCAACGCCAGCATCTCGCCACATCGCGTCTTCGACGGCCGTTCATTCTCGCTCAGCGACATTCGGGCGATGAAGAGCGCCATCGAGGGCGCGACGGTCAACGACGTGATCGTTGCCGTTGTCGGCGGCGCGATGCGCAAATATCTCGAAGCGAAAGGCGAGTTGCCGAAAGAGTCGCTGATCGCCATGGCGCCGATTTCGGTTCGCTCGGACGACAAGAAGAAGGCGGCCGGCAATCTCGTCAGCGGCATGATGCTGTCGATCCGCACCGATATCGCCGATCCGGCCGAGCGTCTGCGGGCGGTCTTCCAGGCGACCAAGAGCTCGAAGGAGCTGACCAATGCCATCGGCGCCAAGACGCTGTCGGACTATTCGCAGTTCATCCCGTCGACGCTGTCCGGGCTTGCAGCGCGACTTTATTCCAATCTCGGCATCGCCAACCGCATCCGGCCCTTCTTCAACACCGTCATAACCAATGTGCCCGGCCCGCAGATTCCGCTCTACATGACGGGCTCGCGCATGGTGACGCATTACGGTCTTGCGCCGATCCTCGACGGCATGGGCATCATCCATCCGGTCTTCAGCTATTGCGGCCAGATCACCGTGTCGTTCACGTCCTGCCGCGAAATGATGCCCGACCCGGATTTCTACGCTGCCTGCATCCAGGAGTCCTTCGACGAAATGAAGGAGGCGATGCTCGCCGAGGCATCGGCAAGCGGAATCGAAACGATCAATGCCAAGCCGAAAACAAAAGCGAAAGCGGCAACGGGACCGCGCCGCAAGCAGTCCGCGCCGAAAGCCGCGAAGGCCAGGACAGACGCGAAGACGGCGGGATCTGTGGCTTGAGGTCGGCTTTCGTGTCGCGATGGCGCAAAGCAGCGTGGCGGATGGGGTGGGATTCGAACCCACGGTGGGCTTGCACCCACGCCGGTTTTCAAGACCGGTGCCTTAAACCACTCGGCCACCCATCCGGTCCCACTGGTTAGCCTTTGTGGGGATTTGACTCAACCGGGAAGATGGGCGGCCGGAAAATCGCCTGAAAAGTGAAAAGACCCGCGCCGGGAGCGCGGGTCTTTCCGTCAAAATCGCAGCCTTAGCGGATCAGAACTTGAAGCTGAGGTTGGCGCCGACGCCGAAGCCGTCGGTGTCGTCGCGGTTGAAGTTGTAGCTGACGTCGAGACCGCCCGACATTGCGCCGGTGCCGAAGAAGCTCAGGCCGGCATTGAGAATGAACTCGTCGCGGTCGTCGGAGGGCAGCGGCGCCGCGATGATGCGTTCGCGCTCCACGTCATGCACATAGGTGAGGCCGATATAGGGCATCACGCTTTCGGTGTAGTAGCTGACGCGGCCCGCGACCTGCAACTGACCGAGGTCCGATTCCGATTTCGCGACCGGCGTGGCCGTGCTGTCGATATAGGCATCGTTCGTGCTGGCGGAATAGCTGTATCCGACGCGGCCGGTGAGGCCGATGTTGTTGTCCAGCCATTTGGTCGCCGAGAGATTGACGGCGCCGAACCAGGTCGACGCGTCCTGCTCGCCGGTGATGGTGGCGCCGAGGAATGTACGGCGG
>PHEO01000103.1 GCA_002841195.1 Alphaproteobacteria bacterium HGW-Alphaproteobacteria-11 | reverse complement strand
TCTCGCACCGGTCTTCGAGAGTGAATTGCTTGTATTTGTGCCCCATCGCAACACCTTAAGCTGGTGTTGCACTTCGTTTGTGAACTCAGGGGGTCCATGTGCCCGTCGGCAAATACCTGAATCTGATGGTCCGCCCATGGATCCCGGCTTTCGCCGGGATGACATTTGTTTTTATTGTTCTGCGATATGCATTCGTCGCGGGCGCGCGGCTACACCCTCAGCAGAATAACGCCGGCCGCGACGACGCAGGCGGCGGCGATGGCGCGCCAGCCGAGGCCTTCTTTCAGGAGGAGGCCGGAGATGAGGGCGGCGAAGACGACGCTGGTTTCGCGCAGCGCGGCGACGGGGCCCAAGGGCGCCAGCGTCATCGCCCAGATCACCAGCCAATAGGCGATGACGGACATCACGCCGCCGGCGAAGCCGATCGCCATGGCGCGCTGCGGCACCAGGAATTTCCGGCCGCGCCGCCAGAGCACCAGCAGGAAGAAGATCAACCCGTCGCCGGCGAAGAGCCAGATCACGTAGATATGCGGGCTTGTCGCTATGCGGCCGCCGAGGCCGTCGTTCAGCGTGTAGGCGGCGATGAAGAGCGAGGTGCCGAGCGCATAGGCGAGCGCGCGCGGGTCGTTGGGGAGGCCAGCGCCATTGGTGCGGCGGAAGGCGAGGCTGACAATGCCGAGCGCGACCAGCGCGATGCCGATGAAGGCGGGCGTGGGCAGGATTTCACCGAGCCAGATCGCGCCGACGACGGTGACGATGGCCGGCGCGAGGCCGCGCGACAGCGGATAGACCTGACCGAAATCTCCGTGTTCGTAGCATTTGACCAGAAAGAGCTTGTAGCCGACATGCAGCGCGAAGGAGAGCGCGAGGATTTTGGCGACGTCCCAGCCGGGCAGCGGAATGAAGGGCAGGAAGGGCAGCGCGACAAGGCCCGTCGCCGCCGCGATCCAGCCCATCGTCATCAACCGGTCGGCGCCGGTCTTGACCAGCGCGTTCCATGTGGCGTGCAGGACGGCGGAGAAAAGGACGGCGAGTGTGACGGTGAGGGTCAAGGAGAAGCGCTCCGGCGGGACCGCGGAATGACGGCGGAGGGGAGGCTAGCGGTTCGGGGTGAGTCTGCCGAGAGGGGATTTAGGCGAAGGGGTTTGCGCTCTGCCACCCTCCCCCTGTGGGAGGGTCAAACGGCTGCAAGCCGTTTGGGGAGGGGGACTCCGCTATCGGTGAATGGTGCGCGATCGATTATGCGCCGCGTTTCCGCGCTTACCCCTCCCCGAAAACTTCTCGCTCCGCTCGAATTTTTCGACCCTCCCACAGGGGGAGGGTGGAGTATGCTCAACGATAAGGAGTGTTGAGCCATGCCGAAATCATCCGCCGCCAGACGAAAGCTGCTGCCCAATCCGCATCCGGGCGAAATCCTGCTTGAGGAATTCCTGAAGCCGATGGGGCTGAGCCAGAATGCGCTGGCGCGGGCCGTGCACGTATCGCCGCGCCGCATCAACGAGATCGTGCTCGGCAAGCGCGCGATGACGGCGGATACCGACCTTCGTCTCGCGCGTTATTTCGGTATGTCGGAAGGATTTTTTCTCGGGTTGCAGGGCGACTACGATTTGATGGAGCGGCGTCGGGAAATCGAGGAAGAGTTGAAGAGGATCGGGCCGAGAGCGGCTTAGGTGCGGGGCTGACCAGACCACCATCATAGTTGAATGCGAGAGAGGCTGAATTGGATGGATGAATTACTTGAGCGTATAAAACTGCGTCTCAGAGACGGTGCATATCCGAATGAAGCGTCGGTATCGTTGGGGATTGTGATTCCGATCCTGCGCATGCTCGGTTGGGATGACACTGACCCCGAGCAGGTTATTCCTGAGTATGCGAGCGGAGGTCGTAGAGTTGATTTTGCGCTCTGCGGCGCAAGCAGGCGCCCGAGTCTGTTTGTCGAAGTCAAAGGTGTCGGCCGCGCCGTCGAAGGTGATCGACAACTTTTCGAGTACGCATTTCATGAGGGAATACCACTTTGTCTTTTGACCGACGGAAGAGACTGGAGTTTTTATTTACCGGGTGGGCAGGGCAGCTATGACGAACGCCGCGTTTACCGTCTGCAATTAGATGAACGCAGCACCAGTGAGTGCGGGCGTGTATTGGATCGATACCTGTCCCGAGCTCGTGTCAAATCAGGCGATGCTTTTGACGATGCAATGCGGGACTATCGAGATATCGCATCTCGCCGGGAGGCAAAGCGAAGCTTGCCTGAGGCTTGGGCGGAGCTGGTTGAGGAACCTGAAGACCTTTTGGTTGAACTACTAAGTGAACAAACTGAGAAAATATCGGGTTACCGACCCACAAGCGCTGAAGTATCAGCGTTTCTGTTGTCACTATCGCCCAAAGAACAGCCGCCCATTAAAGCGCCGGTGTCGCAAAAGACACCAACGAACGGTCGATTTAGTGAACCTATCTCGCGTCACCAACCTACGACTTCCATTAAACAAGCCGGGCGCTCGCTTGAGTATGAAATGTTTGGTGCCCGTTGTAGTGCGACTAACGCTTCGATGGCAATGGTCGAGATACTGACCACAATCGCTAAACGTTTTCCAGAACGAATGGATGTCATAGCTGCGGCTGTTCGCGGGAAAAGCCGCAATCATATAGCGCGTACTGTAGCTGAAATTTATCCCGCTAGGCCGGACCTCGCGCGTGCAGTTGAGTTTACGCCCGGCTGGCTTGTTGGGTTGAACATCGCCAACAGAGAGAAGCGACGAATCATTCAAGAGGCATGCAAGGCAACGGGAATTCGTTTTGGTGTTGATATTGTAGTTGATTTTCCCAATGCCGACTCTTGAGGGGAGTAATCGTCCCCTCTAATCCTCGCTCTTCACCAGCACATAAGACCCCGGTGCATCCTCCAGCACCTTGAGTTTGCCACTGCCGGGTTTGCGCGCGGGGACCATTTCGCCTGATTTTTCCGAAAGCCATTGTTCCCAGTCCGGCCACCAGGAGCCCTTGTGGTCGGTGGCGCCTTCGATCCATTCGGCGGCGGTGGCGGGGAGGTTGTCGTTGGTCCAGTGGTTATACTTGTTCAGCGCCGGCGGGTTGATGACGCCGGCGATGTGGCCGGAGCCGGCGCAGATGAAGCGCACCGGGCCGCCGAAGAGCTTCGTTGCCTTGTAGACGGAGTTGTAGGGCGAGATGTGGTCCTCGCGGCTCGATTGCAGATAGACCGGCACCTTGACCTTATGCAGGTCGAGCGTTTCGCCGCCCAGCACCATGCGGCCTTCGGCGAGCTTGTTTTCGAGATAGCATTCGCGCAGATAGCCGACATGCATGGCCGAGGGCAGGCGCGTCGCGTCGGCGTTCCAGAACAATATGTCGAAGGGCATCGGCTCGCGGCCGAGCAGGGAGTTGTTGACGACATAATTCCAGATCAGGTCGTTGGAACGCAGCATGTTGAAGGTCGAGGCCATGGTCGAGCCCTTCAGGTAGCCGCCTTCCTGATGCATCTGGCGCTCGATGTCGGCGATCTGTTCCTCGTCGATGAAGACTTTCAGCTCGCCGGCTTCGGTGAAGTCCATCTGGGCGACAAGGAAGGTCGCCGACTTGATGCGGGTGTCGCCGCGCGCCGCCATGTGGGCGAGCGAGCAGGCGAGCAGCGTGCCGCCGATGCAATAGCCGACCGCGTTGACTTCCTTCTCGCCGGTCGCAAGTTCCACCGCGTCGAGCGCCGCACAGACGCCCTCCGTCATGTAGTCCTCGAAGGTCTTCAAGGCGAGGCGCGCATCGGGGTTGACCCAGCTTGCGATGAAGACCGTGTAGCCCTTGTCGAGCGCATGCTTGATGAAGGATTTTTCGGGCGTCAGGTCGAGGATGTAATATTTGTTGATCCAGGGCGGGAAGATGACCAGCGGGCGCTTGTGGACCTTCTCGGTCGTCGGCTCATATTGAATGAGCTGCATCAGCTCGTTCTGGTAGACGACCTTGCCCGGCGTCGTGGCGATGTTGACGCCCAGCGTGAAGGCCGACATGTCGGTCTGCTGGATGTCGATATGGCCGTGGCCGCGCTCAATGTCTTCGAGAAGGTGTTCCATGCCGGCGACAAGATTTTCGCCGTTCGAGTTCAGCGTCGTGCGCAGGATTTCCGGATTGGTGAAAATGAAGTTCGAGGGCGAGACCGCGTTGGCAATCTGGCGGATGTAGAAGTCGGCCTGTTCGCGCGTATGCGGATCGACGCCTTCGGCGGCGCGCACGCGGTCGGTCAGCCATTTGCCGGTCAGGAGATAGGCCTGCTTCATTAGGTCGAAGACGATGTTTTCCTGCCAGTCGGGATCGCGGAAGCGCTTGTCGCTGCGGCTCGGCGCGGCGACCGGCGGCACGTCCTCGCCGAGCAGGAAGCGGCGCGTCATCGCGCCGGCCAGCGTCAGGTAGCCCTGCCAGAGCGACAGCTGCGCCTCGACGATTTTCGCCGGGTTGGTCAGGTAGCTGCCGGCGACCGTCATCAGCGTGCGGCCGACGCGCTGCAGCTCGTGCAGGCTGCGGTCGGTCCCGGCGGACGAATCGTCGGCGTTCATCAACTGCCGCGCCGCCTTCTGGCCGAGCACGGCGGCCTGCATCAGGTTGACGGCCAGCGCCCCCATGTCGGGCACGGTGTAGCTCGGAGGGGCTGTTTCGGCGGCGGGTTTTTCGGGCGTGGCGTTTCGGGGCGAAGAGGGGCTTTTCTTGCGGGTTTTCGGGCGGCTTTTCGGGGGGCTCATCTGCGGTCCTTGGGGGGCGGCGGCGGCGGGCGCATATCCTGTCGATATGGGGCGGTGGGCGCTTCTGTCACCCCCCTGTCACCGACAAATTGTTTCTTCGCCGGAGCCTATACTATACGCTTGCGCATGTCCGCCGGATGACGCCGCTTCGCGCGCGCAGGGGCGGGCGGGACGAAAGAAAATTCAGGGGAGTTCGAGAGATGTCCGCTCTGGCGAAGGTGGGGCCGGCGACGGCGGTGGTGCTTCTGGCGGGGCTCGCGCTTGGCGGCTGTTCGATGATTTCGGACGATGCCAAGCCCGAGGCGCTTTACGGCGGCACGCCCGCGCCGGCATCGGCGGATGCGACCTTCCCGGACCTGCGCAGTGTGCCCCAGGCGGCGCCGCAGGTGACGCCGCCGGCCGAGCAGCAGCAGATCGCCGACGGGCTTGCCGACGACCGCGACCAGGCGCGTTATGCCGACCAGCTTTTGCGCAGCGGCACCGCCGCGCCGGCTTCGTCGCGGCCCGCCGGCCCCGTGCCGCCGCCGCTGCCGCCGCTCGAGGACATTCCGCCGGGGATCGACGAGAAGCGCGCGCTTTACGAGAACGCGCCGATCATTCCGATGCCGGCCCGTGGCGGCCATCGCGACATGACGGCCGTCTTCACGATCGAGACGGCGAGCCGCGCGCCGACCGCCGAGGAGGCCGCCACCGTGACCGAGGACGGCGCACCCGCCGCCGCGCCGGCCCCGGCCGCGTCCTCCGGCGTCGATACCGGCCCGGAAATCACGCCGGCCCCGACCAAGCGGGTCGACGTCAAGCCGGTGATCGGCCAGCCCTAAAGGCGCCGGACGGCGCCCCGGCCGCGGCGGCCACGTTTCCGCCGGATTTTCCACCTATCCGACTGCCGCAGGGCTTTGGCGGGGCGGGCTTTGGCGTTATAAGGGCGCCCTGTGCCCCGGCGCGCACCCCGCGCCCGTTCGCGTCTCCAGGAAGCTGCCATGAGCGAAGAGTTTCATCGCATAAAGCGTCTGCCGCCCTACGTTTTCGAGAGCGTCAACAAGCTCAAGGCCAAGGCGCGCGCCGAAGGCCGCGACATCATCGATTTCGGCATGGGCAATCCCGACATGCCGACGCCGCCGCATATCGTCGAGAAGATGATCGAGGCAGTGCGCGACCCGAAGACGCATCGCTATTCGTCGTCGCGCGGCATCCCCGGCCTCCGGCGGGCGCAGGCCGCCTATTACCAGCGCCGCTTCGGCGTGACGCTCAACCCGGAAACCGAAGTCATCGCGACGCTCGGCTCGAAGGAAGGGCTCGCCAATCTGGCGCAGGCGATCACGGCGCCGGGCGACGTTATTCTCTGTCCGAACCCGAGCTATCCGATCCACGCCTTCGGCTTCATCATTTCCGGCGCCGTCATCCGCTCGGTGCCGTTCGAGAGCGAGACGGGCTTTTTCGACATGCTGGAGCGCGGCATCCGGCACAGCGTGCCGAAGCCGGTGGCGCTGGTCGTTTCCTATCCGTCCAATCCGACGGCGCAGGTGGCCGATCTCGATTTCTACCGCGAGGTGATCGCCTTTGCGGCGAAGCACGATCTCTTCGTGATTTCCGATCTCGCCTATTCGGAGATTTATTTCGACGGCAATCCGCCGCCTTCGATCCTGCAGGTGCCGGGCGCGCGCGAGCGCACGGTCGAGTTCACGTCGCTATCCAAGACCTTTGCGATGCCCGGCTGGCGCATGGGCTTTGCGGTCGGCAACGAGCGCCTCATCAACGCGCTCGGCCGCGTCAAATCCTATCTCGACTACGGCGCCTTCACGCCGATCCAGGTGGCGGCGACGGCGGCGTTGAACGGCCCGCAGGATTGCGTCGCCGAAATCCGCGGCATCTACAAGCATCGCCGCGATGTGCTGGTGGACAGCATGGCGCGCTCCGGCTGGGACATTCCCTCGCCGCCGGCCAGCATGTTCGCCTGGTCGTCGATCCCCGAAAAGTTCCGGCATCTCGGTTCGATGGGCTTTGCGACGCTGCTGCTCGAACAGGCCGACGTCGCCGTCGCGCCGGGCATCGGCTTCGGCGAATATGGCGACGGGCATGTGCGCATCGGCCTTGTCGAGAACGAGCAGCGCATCCGGCAGGCGGCGCGCAACGTCAAGCGCATGATGACGCATGCCGACCAGATCATCGCCGAATATGAAGAGCGCGTCGGCATCAAGGGAAGCGTCGTGCCTCACCCCAGTTCAACGAGGGCGGGCCGGACGTGACAAAACCTCTGCGGATCGGGATTGCCGGCCTCGGCACGGTGGGGGCGGGCGTGGTCAAGATTTTGGCCGCGCGCGGCGAATATCTGGCTGCCGCGACCGGACGCGCTATCGAAGTCGTCGCGGTCTCCGCTCGCGACAGCAACAAGGATCGCGGCATCGACCTTGCCGGCATCCGCTGGGAACGCGATCCGCTGGCGCTGGCGGCGGCGGAGGATGTCGACGTCGTGGCCGAAATGATCGGCGGTTCGGAGGGCGTGGCGCGCGACCTCGTGGAAGTGGCGCTGAAGGCGGGCAAGCATGTCGTCACCGCCAACAAGGCGCTGGTCGCGCAACACGGCGCGGGCCTTGCGCGACTTGCGGAAGCAAAAGGCGTCGCGCTCAATTACGAGGCGGCGGTGGCCGGCGGCATCCCCATCGTCAAGACGATGCGCGAGGCGCTGGCCGCCAACGAGATCCGCAGCATTCACGGCATTCTCAACGGCACTTGCAACTACATCCTGACCGAGATGGAGACGACGGGGCGCGACTTCGCCGATGTGCTGAAGGACGCGCAGGAACTCGGCTATGCCGAGGCCGATCCGTCGTTCGACGTGGGCGGCATCGACGCCGCGCACAAGCTGGCGATCCTGACCAGCCTCGCCTTCGGCACGGAGGTCGATTTCGGCGCCGTGCAGATCGAGGGCATCGAGAAGATCAGCGCCACCGACATCTCCTTCGCGCGCGAGTTCGGCTACAAGATCCGGCTGCTGGCCATCGCCGAGAAGCTCGAAGGCGGCATCGTGCAGCGGGTGCATCCGGCGCTGGTGCCGGAGGGGACGCCGCTTGCGGCCGTGTCGGGCGTCTACAACGCGGTGGCGCTCGATGGCGACCGCGTGGGGCATATGGTGCTCGAAGGCCGCGGCGCGGGCGAGGGGCCGACGGCATCGGCCGTCATCTCCGACATCGTGGATATTGCGCGCGGGCTGGTGCTGGCGCCCTTCATCGTGCCGGCCGACCGGTTGAAGAAGCTGGTGCAACCTCCTGTGGATACACATAAAAAAGCATTTTACCTGCGGGTGCGGGCGATGGACCGGGCCGGCAGCATGGCCGCCATCACGCAGGCGCTGGCGCAGGCCTCGGTGTCGATCGAGCGCATCGTGCAGCGTGGCGACAGGAAGGATGGCAGCGGCCGTCTGCCCGTCGTATTCGTGACCCACGAGACCGACGAGGGCACAATGGCCCGCGCGCGGGCACATTTGGCGGAACATGAAGATGTGGCGGGCACACCGCTGGTTTTGAGAATAGAAGACGGGGAGCTGCGCTGAGAGGCGGGGCCGACAAAACACGCCCATAGGCAAGGGCGAAGACCTGATGGGGATTTAGATGGCGACGAAGATTACGAACCTGAACCGCATGCTGGCGCTCGAGATGGGGCGCGTCACGGAGCGCGCGGCGGTTCGGTCGTCCTTGTGGGTCGGCCGCGGCGACGAGAAGTCGGCCGACCAGGCCGCCGTCGACGCGATGCGCAAGGAACTCAACGTGCTCGATATCGACGGTGTCGTCGTGATCGGCGAGGGCGAGCGCGACGAGGCGCCGATGCTTTACATCGGCGAGAAGGTCGGCACCGGCAAGGGTCCCAAGGTCGACATCGCGCTCGATCCGCTGGAAGGGACGACGCTGACCGCCAAGGCGATGCCGAACGCGATGACCGTGCTGGCGGCGGCCGAAGGCGGCACGCTGCTTCATGCGCCCGATTGCTACATGGACAAGATCGCCATTGGCGGCGGCTATCCGGACGGTCTTGTCGATCTCGACGCGACGCCGGCGGAAAACCTCAAGGCGCTTGCGAAAGCCAAGAAGGTCGATGTGCCGGAACTCACCGTCTGCATTCTCGACCGGCCGCGCCATGCCGATCTGATCCGCGCCGTGCGCGAATGCGGCGCGCGGGTGACGCTGATTACCGATGGCGATATTGCCGGCGTCATTGCGACGACCGATGTCGAGACCGGCGTCGACCTCTATATGGGTGTCGGCGGCGCGCCGGAAGGCGTGCTGGCGGCGGCGGCGCTCCGGTGCATCGGCGGCCAGATGCAGGGCCGCCTCGTCACCGCGGTCGAGGAACAAAAGGCTCGCGCCGCCAGGATGGGCGTCAAGGATTTCAACAAGAAGTACACGATGGGCGAGATGGCGTCGGGCGACGTGATTTTCGCCGCCACCGGCGTCACCGATGGCTGGCTGCTCGACGGCGTGCATCATGTGAATGGCGGCGTCACGACGCACACCATCGTCATGCGCTCGGCGACCGGCACGGTCCGGCGGCTGAAGTCCTTCCATTCCAATATCGAGAAGTTCGGCTAGGCCGGGAGCTTGCAAGGAGGCGCGGTGTCCGGGGCGTTGACGAGACATTTCCTCGGCGTCGACCGTTCGTCCACAGGCCGCGCCTGGGTGAGCCGTCTGGCCGACGACCGTCTGGCGCTCGCCATTGCGCAGCGCGAGGGCCTGCCGGAAATCGTGGCGCGCGTGCTGGCGGGGCGCGGTGTCGCGCCCGAGGACTGCGCGGCCTATCTGGCGCCGTCGCTGAAAAGCCTGATGCCGGATCCCCGCGTTCTCATCGACATGGACAAGGCGGCGTCGCGCGTCGCCAGGGCCATTATCGACGATGAGAAAGTCGCGGTCTTCGGCGACTACGATGTCGACGGCGCGACGTCGTCCGCCTTGCTCTACCGCTTCTTCCGCGCCGTGGGCCGCGAGCTTCGCGTCTACATCCCGGATCGCATTCGCGAGGGCTACGGGCCCAATGCGCCGGCGCTTTTGCGGTTGAAACAGGAAGGCATCGGCCTTGTGCTTACCGTCGATTGCGGGACGATGGCGCACAAGGCGCTGGGGCTTGCGGCGGATGCCGGGCTTCCCTCCGTCGTCATCGACCATCACCAGGCCGAGCCCGCGCTGCCGCCGGCCTATGCGCTGGTCAATCCGAACCGGCTCGACGACGAAAGCGGCCTCGGCCAGCTTGCCGCCGTCGGCGTCGCCTTTCTCTTTGTCGTTGCGGTCAACCGGGCGCTGCGCGAGGCGGACTACTATGCCGGCCGTGACGAGCCCGACCTGATGCAATGGCTCGATCTCGTGGCGCTCGGCACGGTTTGCGACGTGGTGCCGCTCACCGGGCTCAACCGCGCCTTCGTCGCGCAGGGGCTTCGCATCATGGGGCGGCGGCGCAACATCGGCATGGCGGCGCTTGCCGATGTGGCGCGGATGAACGGTGCGCCCTCGACCTATCATCTGGGTTTCCTGCTCGGTCCGCGTGTCAATGCCGGCGGCCGTGTTGGCCGCGCCGATCTCGGGGCGCGGTTGCTGGTGACGGAAGACGAAGAAGAGGCGCGTCATCTTGCCGAAGAGCTGAATGTGATGAATGCCGAGCGGCAGGCGATCGAGGCGCAGGTGCTGGAAGAGGCGCTGGCGCAGGTCGATCAGCGGCTTTCGGCGTCGCGCGCCAATGCGCTGCCGCCGCTCATTCTGGCGCAGGCGGCGGGCTGGCATCCCGGCGTCATCGGCATCGTGGCGAGCCGTCTCAAGGACAAATACGACCGGCCGTCGATGGTGCTGGCTTTCGACGCCAAGGGCGAGGGCAAGGGTTCGGGCCGCTCCATTCAGGGCGTCGATCTCGGCCGCGCCGTCACGGCGGCGCTTGAGGCGGGACTTCTCGTCAATGGCGGCGGCCATGCGATGGCGGCGGGCGTCACGCTCACCGAGGACAAGCTCGAGGCCTTTGAGGATTTCCTGACGAAGCGCCTTGAGGATGCGGTCAGTGCCGCCTCGGAGGCAAAGGC
>PHEO01000315.1 GCA_002841195.1 Alphaproteobacteria bacterium HGW-Alphaproteobacteria-11 | reverse complement strand
TACCCTTCGAGACGATACGGCTCGATGTGTTGCGGCCGAGATGGATCATCTTGGTGCCGCTGTCGACCTGCTGGCGCCCGTTCGAAATCGCGATCGAATAGAATTCGCCACGCGAATTGTCGCCGCGCAAAATGCAGCTCGGATATTTCCAGGTGATGGCGGAGCCCGTCTCGACCTGGGTCCATGAAATCTTCGAGTTGGTGCCGCGGCAATCGCCGCGCTTGGTGACGAAATTGTAGATGCCGCCCTTGCCTTCCTCGTCGCCCGGATACCAGTTCTGGACCGTCGAGTATTTGATCTCGGCATCTTCCAGTGCGACAAGCTCGACCACCGCCGCATGAAGCTGGTTCTCGTCGCGCTGCGGCGCTGTGCAGCCTTCGAGATAACTCACATAAGAGCCCTTTTCGGCGATGATGAGTGTACGTTCGAACTGGCCGGTCTGCTTTTCGTTGATACGAAAATAGGTCGAGAGTTCCATCGGGCAGCGCACGCCTTCGGGAATGTAGACGAAGGAGCCTTCGGAGAAGACTGCCGAATTCAGCGTCGCATAGAAATTGTCCGACGTCGGAACGACGGATCCGAGATACTTCTGCACCAGTTCCGGGTGGTCGCGCACGGCTTCCGACATCGGGCAGAAGATGACGCCGACTTCGCGCAGTTTTTCCTTGAACGTCGTAACGACCGACACGCTATCGAACACAGCGTCGACCGCGACGCCGGCCAGCATTTTCTGTTCGGTCAGCGGGATACCGAGCTTCTGGTAGGTTTCGAGAAGCTTCGGATCGACCTCGTCGAGACTGTTCAGTTTCGCCGCTTGCTTCGGCGCTGCGTAGTAATAGGCGTCCTGGAAATCGATCGGTGGATAGCTGACCTTCGCCCATTTCGGTTCATCCAGCGTCAGCCAGCGGCGAAAAGCCGACAGGCGCCATTCGAGCAGCCAGTCGGGCTCGTTCTTTTTCGCCGAAATGAAACGTACCGTCTCTTCCGTCAGGCCGAGCGGGGCCTTGTCGGATTCGATGTCGGTGGTGAAGCCGTATTTGTACTTCTCGACTTCGCCAACCGCTTCTACGGTCTCTCTCACGGCAGCCATATCAACTCTCCACAGCCGCAAGCCGGGACGATGGCGCCCTGCTTGCGTAAACTTCGGTATCCACCCTCGACCGGCTGCGCTCATGGATCCGCAACCAGCTTTCGACAAAGCGGTCGACGTCGTCAGTCGCACTCGACCAGCCGAGGCTGACGCGAACGGCGCCCCTCGCCAGCGCCGGATCGACACCCATCGCGTCCAGCACACGGGGACGACCAACCTTCCCCGATGAACAAGCGGCGCCGGCACTGACTGCCACACCGTCGAGATCGAGAGCCATCAGCAGCGTCTCAGCGTCGAGGCCGGGCGCCGCGAGATAGCTCGTATTGGGCAGCCGCGGCGCACGCCGTCCGAAGAATTTGGCGTCGGGCGCGGCGGCGGCAATCTGTGCTTCCAGTTCGTCGCGCAAATCAGCCAGCGCGGCAAATTCCCCGAGCGCACCGCGCGCCGCGCGCGCGGCCGCGCCGAAACCGGCGATGCCCGAAACATTTTCGCTACCCGCGCGGCGGCGCATTTCCTGCCCGCCACCCACAGCGTCCGCGGCAAACGGCAAACCTTCGCGGACAACGAGCGCGCCGATACCCAAAGGCGCGCCGAGCTTGTGACCGCCAAGCATCATCATGTCGGCACCCAGCGCGGCGAAATCGAGCGGCACCTTGCCCGCCGCCTGAACCGCGTCGCAAAGCAACAGTCCGCCGGCCTCATGCACCAGCGCCGCGGCTTCGGCGACCGGCTGCAACACGCCGGTTTCATTGTTGGCCAGCATCAGCGCGACCATAACCCTCCTGTCCGGCGTCGAAAGGAGCGACGCCAGCGCATCCAGGTCCAGCTCGCCATTGCCGTCCACCGGCGCGATCTCGACGGGAAGGCCAGAAGCCTCAGCCGAGACCAGCACCGCGTCATGTTCGACTGCCGACACGATCAGTCGTTCGACGCCCTGCGCGACCTTCGCTGCATGGAATGCCAAGCGCGCCGCCTCGGTTCCGCCGCTGGTGAAAATCACCGCCGCGGGCTTCGCGCCGGCCAGCGCCGCTACGTCGCGGCGGGCCGCC
>PHEO01000102.1 GCA_002841195.1 Alphaproteobacteria bacterium HGW-Alphaproteobacteria-11 | reverse complement strand
GACGGCGCCCGCCGCCAATCTCGTCCGCGTCGAGGGCGGCTCCTACGGCACGGCGCGCATCCATGCACAGGCGGCGCGCGTCTACGGGCCGACCGACATTTACACCGCGATGACCGGCAATCATGTCGACGGCTTCCGGGCACAGGAAAAAGAGGAGAGCATCCGCTTCTCGGCCAATCTCGGCCACCGCTTCAACGACCGCGCCGAGACGCGCTTCTATGTGATCTCCAACACGGTCGATCAGGAATTGCCGGGCACGCTGACCCTGCAGCAGGCGCGCAAAACGCCTGAGATGGCAAACCCGGCCAACGTCGCCGGCAATCAGCAGCGCAATGTTCGCTCGATCCGGGTCGCCAACAAGACGGCGCTCGATCTCGGCGACGGGGCGAAACTCGAATTCGGCGGCTATGGCGGATACAAGCGCCTCTTTCACCCGATCTTCCGCGTGCTCGACCAGCGCGGCCCGGTTGCGGGCCTTTTCGCGCGCTATCGCAGTGAGGGCACGCTTGGCGGGCATCGCAACATCGTGACGATCGGCGGCGACGGCTCATGGGGCGAGGTCGACGCCAAACAATTCACCAATGTCGCCGGCTCGCGCGGGCCGCTGCAGGCCAGCGGCACGCAGGAAGCGACCAATCTGCGCGTCTATGTCGAAAACCAGTTTTATGTGACGCGGACAGTTGCGCTTGTCGGCGGCGCACACGGCATCTATTCGGAACGCAAATTCACCAACGATCTGGCGCCGGCGCAAAGCGATGCGGCTTATTTCAGCACCGTCAGCCCCAAGGCCGGCGTGTTGTGGGACTTCGCCGAGAACGCGCAAGCCTTCGCCAATGTGTCGCGCAGCTACGAACCGCCGACCTTTTCGGAGCTGGTGCAGGGCGGCGTCTTCCAGTTCGTGCCGCTCGACCCGCAGCGCGGCGTGACCGTGGAAGTCGGCACACGCGGCGCGACGAAGACCGTCGCCTGGGACCTGACGCTCTACCGCGCCTGGGTCGAGAACGAGCTGATCAACTTTACGGTCGGCGGCGGCATTCCGGCCGCAACGTTCAACGCCGGCGACACCATCCATCAGGGAATCGAGACCTCACTGACTTTCGACGTTGGTGCCGTCACCGGGTTCGCCCTGCCTGAGGGCGCAAGGCTGCTGCTCGAACAGGCCTATACCCTTAGCGACTTCTTCTTCGTCGGCGACCCCGTCTACGGTTCCAACAAACTTGCAGGCATGCCGCCCCATGTCTATGCGGCGGCGCTGCGCTATCGTTCGGGATCGGGATGGGACATCGCGCCGAAGTTCGAATGGGTGCCGGATGGCGGCTATGTCGATTATGCCAACCGCCTGAAGGCGCCGGGCTACGCAACCATCGGCCTCGATGGCGGTATCGACATCGCGCCAGGCGCGCGGCTCTTCTTCGACGCGCGCAACCTCACCGACAAACAATACGTTTCGACCTACAACACTATCACCGACGCCGCGCTCGCACCCACCGATGTCTTCTATCCGGGCGAAGGACGCAGTTTCTTTGCCGGTGTGAAGGTCGCCTTCTAGGGAGATGAACATGAAGAAAAGCATTCTGGCCGTCGCGCTGATCGTCGCGTTCGCCGCTCCCGCCATCGCGCATGTGACGCTCGACAAGAGCGAGGCGGTCGCTGGCGGTTACTACAAGGCGGTGTTCCGCGTACCGCATGGTTGCGACGGCGCGGCGACGACGCGCGTCTCGATCCGCGTTCCCGAAGGCGTCATCGCCGTCAAGCCACAACCGAAGCCGGGCTGGGTCGAGACGACGCGCATCGCCAAATATGCGCAGACCTACGAGAACCACGGCAAGGCGCTCACCGAAGGCGTCGTCGAGGTGACGTGGGAGGGAGGGCCGCTCGCCGACGATCGTTTCGACGAGTTCGCCTTCCAGGCGAAGCTGCCCAACGACCCGGAAATCATGATGCTGTTCTTCCCGGTGACGCAGATATGCACCACGGGCGAGATCGCCTGGGATCAGCTTCCGGCCCCCGGCGCCGGCCCCCTCCCCCGGCCCGCCCCCGGGCTGATGCTCATTCATGGCGAAGGCGGCCACGCGCATCATCATTGATGCCTCTGCGTTGGTGCGGCGGGCGGCCGATCTGCTAGTCTTCCCCCTTCAACCGAGGGGAGAAGACGCATGGGCACGACGATGCCGGAAAAGGGCAAGAACTGGGCGGCGCTGAAAACCGAAATGACGGAGCGCGCGCAGGGCGACGTCAAATGGCGCGACGGCAAGACCGCCGTCTATGTCTTCAATGCCGGTCCCGACGTCGCCGAGGTGCAAAAAGAAGCCTATACGATGTTCATGTCCGAGAACGGCCTCGGACCGCTCGCCTTTCCGAGCCTGAAGCAGATGGAGGACGAGGTCGTGGGCATGGGTCTCTCGCTTCTCCATGCGCCGGAAGGCGGCGCCGGCAACATCACATCGGGCGGCACGGATTCGATCACGATGGCGGTCAAGACCGCGCGCGACCATGCGCGCAAAGAAAAAGGCGTCACCGGGCGTTGCAACATCGTCGCGCCCTTCTCGGCGCATCCGGCTTTCGACAAGGCGGCGAAGATGATGGAGATGGAAATCCGGCGCGTGCCTTGCGCCGATCTCGTCGCCGATGTCGCGGCGATGGAAAAATCCGTCGACGGCAACACCATCATGCTGGTCGGCTCGGCGCCCTGCTTTCCCTACGGGTTGATCGATCCCATCGCGGCGCTGGGCGAGATGGCCGAACGCAAGGGCCTGTGGCTGCATGTCGATGCCTGTGTCGGCGGCTATATCGCGCCTTTCGTGCGCATGAACGGCGCCGACATTCCGCCCTTCGATTTCGCGGTGCCGGCGGTGCATTCGATGTCGGCCGACCTGCACAAATACGGCTATTGCGCCAAGGGCGCCTCGACCGTCCTCTACCGGTCGGAAGATTTGCGGGCGCATATGATCTTCGACTGCGCCGACTGGCCGGGCGGGCGCATGGTGACGCCGACGCTGGCCGGCACACGGCCGGGCGGCGCGATTGCGGCGGCCTGGGCGGTGATGAATTTTCTCGGTGTCGAGGGCTACCGCGCCAAGCACAAGCTCGTCACCGATGCGCGCGCGGCGATCGAAGCGGGCGTGACGAAGCTCGGCTTCCGGATTCTCGGGCGTCCGCAACTCGGCCTCATTGCCTTCACCCACGATGAAGTCGATCCCTTTGCCGTCTGGGGCAAGCTCTTCGAGCGCGGCTGGTTTACCAGCCTCACCACCGAGCCCAAGGGCCTGCACCTGATGCTCTCGCCCTTCCACGCGCAGGTGATGGACACCTACCTCGCCGATCTCGAATGGGCGCTTGGCGAGGTGAAGGCCGGGAACGAAGGCAAGAAGCGCGAAGCGCGGTATAGCTGAACAAAAAAGAGCCCGCCGCGCGGGCGGGCTCTCCATTTTCCGTTGACGGTCGTTAGCGGTCGAAGGCGTCGTCGATGTCTTCGCCCGCCTCTTCGGCGGGACCGTCCTCTTCGAACGCATCCTTGACGGACTCGGCCGCGTCGTCGAGCGCTTCGCCGGCCTGTTCGGCGGGCCCCGGATCGTCGCAGGCCGCGAGGCCGCCCATCAGGGGAAGAACGAGAGCAATTCCGATCATCGATTTGCGCAGCATAAAAACCTCCATGCTTTCAGGGGGACAAGCTCGAATTCTGTCGAACGGATGGATGCAGGCTAGATGACGCCTGCCAGCACAAGCACCAGCAGCACGATCAACACCGTGCCGAGGCCGCCGCTCGGGCCGTAGCCCCAACGTGCGCTGTAAGGCCATGTCGGCAATGCGCCGACAATCAGAATGATCAGAAGGATCAGGATGAGAAGGTTCATATCCGTCTTCCTTTCCTCTGTCGTTGGCCGTCTCCGGCGCGATCGAACCGCGTTGACGTAGCGTCGCTCCGGCCCGAACAAGTTGTGGGAGGCTGCGGGCGGGTTGTGTCCATAGTTCGGCGATGATGGGGCGACAAGACGACAATCGTGTCGCAAACAGGCTATGCCCACCCTCCCCCTTTCCGCTTTTCGCCGGTCCGCGCCCTGCTACACTCCGGCCAATGAAAATGTCATCCGGGGAGGGGACGATGGGCGGAGCAACGGTGCAGTCGGGCGGCCGCGTGGCTGAAAATGCAGCGCTTGCCTTGCGCGCGGCGCGCGCGGCGAGCGGCTTCAGGAGCCTCGGGATCGGGGCGGGCGATGTCGTCGCCGTCTATCTCAGGAACGACTTCCCGTTTTTCGAAGCCTCCGTCGCGGCCGGTCTCGTCGGCGCCTATTCGACGCCGGTCAACTGGCACAACTCGCCCGACGAGGCGCGATACATCTTCGAGAATTCGGGCGCCAAGGCCATCGTGATCCATGCCGATCTCTGGCGCGGCATCGAGAAAGCCATTCCAAAGGGCGTTCCGGTTTTCGCCGTCGAGACGCCGCCCGAAATCATGTCCGCCTACGGCATACCGGCGGAGGCGGCCGCGTTGCCGCCGGGCGTCGAGGACTGGAGCCGCTGGCTCGAAAAATTCGAACCCATCGAAGCCGGTCCCGCCGAACCGCCCGGCACGATGATCTACACATCGGGCACCACCGGCCACCCCAAGGGCGTGCGCCGCGCCACGCCGACCGCCGAGCAGGCGGCGGCCACGCTGCGCATCATCAGCCAGGTGATGGGTTTCACGCCCGAACACGGCAACCCGAGCGACATGGTCACGGTCGTCACCGGGCCGATGTATCATTCGGCGCCCAACGCTTACGGTCTCTTCGGTTTCCGCGTCGGCGCCAACATCATTCTCCAGCCGCGCTTCGATCCGGAAGAGCTGCTCGGAATGATCGAGAAGCACAAGGTCACGCACCTTCACATGGTGCCGACAATGTTCGTGCGCCTGCTGAAGCTGCCGGACGAGGTGAAAAAGAAATACGATCTCTCGTCGCTGCGCTTTGTGGTCCACGCCGCGGCGCCCTGCCCGGTCCATATCAAGCAGGCGATGATCGAATGGTGGGGGCCGGTGATCTTCGAATATTACGGCGGCACCGAAACGGGCGCGGTCGTGTTCTGCAATTCGGAGGAATATCTCGCGCATCCGGGCACCGTCGGCAAGGCGGTCGAGGGCGCGAAAATTCTCGTGCTCGGCGAGAACGGCGAAGAGCTGACGAAAGGCGCAACCGGCGAGATCGTCTGCCGCGTACCGTCGATTGCCGACTTCACCTATCACGGCGACGACGCGAAGCGCCGCCGCGCCGAAAAAGCCGGGCTCATCTCGCTCGGCGATGTCGGTTATCTCGACGCCGACGGTTTCCTCTATCTCTGCGACCGCGCCAAGGACATGGTGATCTCGGGCGGCGTCAACATCTACCCGGCCGAGATCGAAGCCGAGCTTCACAAGATGCCCGGCGTCGGCGACTGCGCGGTCTTCGGCATACCCGACGACGAATTCGGCGAGGCGCTCTGCGCAGTCGTCCAGCAGCAGCCGGGTGCCGCGCTGAAGGACACCGATGTGAAGGCGTTCCTGCGCGAGCGCATCGCCGGCTACAAGGTGCCGCGTCTGGTCGAGTTCAAGAACGACCTGCCGCGCGAGGATTCGGGCAAGATTTTCAAGCGCAAGCTGCGCGAACCCTATTGGGAGAAGGCCGGGCGGCAAATCTGAACGGACCAAAAGTCCGGAATTCCGCCAAAAACCTGCGTTGCACAGCAGCAACACCTATGTTGCGTCGCAAAATATTCATTGCTGACATCTTGTCAGTTTGTGCGGCGCAGCATATCTTGGATTCAAGAGCAAGGGATGCCGATTCAGGCATCCTCCCCCACGGAAACGACCGGGCCGGGCTTTGTGTCATCCTTGTATGAGGTAAGCCCCCATGACGACCGCCCAGCACTCCGCCTCCCCTCTCGCCACCGAGCCTCGACCCTTGGGCGCCAGCTTCACCGCCCGCATCAGCCGCTTCTGGACGGCCGCCAAGGTCCAGGCGGCGCGCACCCGTGCCGAATTCAACCTCTCGGACGCCATGGCCGCCGCCGGCTACACGCTGCTCTGGGTCTATTCGGCCGGATTGATCGTCTATATCGCCGGCCTCTACTGATCCGCCCGCCGGGCGTCCGGGGCCACCCCGGATGCCCGGCGGCCCAAAGCGGCCCTTGCGCTGTGTCAGGCTGGATCGATATGATAAGCTATGCTTATTAGTGCTCAGACCCTTAGACAGCCGTGCATGGTATCGCAATGCCAGAATTGAAAATCGACCGCAGCGCCGGTCTCCCCACCGATGCCGCCGGGCACCAGGCGCAAGGTGCCGGTTCCGACCAGAACCCCGAACGCGCCACCGGCTTCCTGTTGCGCGACAATTCGCGGCTGATGCGGGTTGCCTTCACCGAGCGCGTCATCGGCCTCACCCAGGCGCAATGGGGGGCACTCGCCCATCTGTCGCGCCATCAGGGTTTGAACCAGGTCGGGCTTGCCGACCTGCTCGAGGTGCAGCCGATCACGGTGGCGCGGCTGGTCGACAAGCTCGCCGCGCTCGGCCTTGTCGAGCGCCGCCCCGATCCGAAGGACCGGCGCGCCCAGCAGCTCTTCCTCACCGGCAAGGCGCAGCCGCTGCTCGACCAGATGTGGGACGCGGGCGATGAAATTCTCGATGCGGCCTTTTCGGGCTTCAGCGACGACGAACGGCAGGACTTCATCGAGATGATGGTCCGCATGCGGGCCAACCTGTCGCGCCTGGCGCAAGGCGGCAGTGTCGACCGCCGCACGCTCCGTCATCGCATGGGTTGAAGCGCGCGGCCGGACAGTCCATTCTCCGGCCCGCAACCGGGAGCTGCCCCATGTCCGTCGAAATTCCCTATGTCCGCGACATCGCGTTCGAATACGGCGCCTGCGACGAGGCTTCGCCGCTGATCCGGCGCGTCGTCGCCAACAATCCCTCGGCCTTCACCTACAAGGGCACCGGCACCTACATTATCGGGCATGGCGAGGTCGCCGTCGTCGATCCGGGGCCGATGCTGATGCCGCATGTCGAGGCGCTGCTGGCCGCGCTCGAGGGCGAGACCGTCTCCCACATCCTGATCACGCATACCCATTCCGACCACTCGCCGGCCGCCAAGCCGCTGAAGGCGCTGACCGGCGCACCGGCCTATGCCTTCGGCCCGCATGGCGCCGGACAGGACGGCACGGACGACGTGCAGGTCGAGGAAGATGGCGACATGGAATTCAAGCCCGATGTCGAGGTGCGCCATGGCGACATTCTCGAGGGCGAGGGCTGGAGCGTCGAATGCGTCTACACGCCCGGCCACACCTCGAACCATATGTGCTTTGCGCTGCGCGAGGAGAAGGCGCTGTTCACCGGCGATCATGTGATGGGCTGGTCGACCAGCATCGTCAGCCCGCCCGACGGCAACATGAAGAAATACATGGCCTCGCTCGAATTGCTGCTCCAGCGCGACGACGAAATCTACTGGCCGACGCATGGGCCCGCGATCACCGACCCGAAACCCTTCGTGCGCGCATTCATCGCCCATCGCGAGGAGCGCGAGCGGCAGATCATGAAGCAACTCGCCTCCGGCAAGACCCGCATCGCCGACATGGTGCCGGTGATGTATGCGGCCATCGACAAGCGGCTCCACCCGGCGGCGGCGCGTTCGGTGTTCGCGCATATGGAACACCTTGTCGAACGCGGTCTTGTTGCCGCCGACGGCAAGCCGTCGCTCGGCGCGAACTACCGGCTCGTCGCCTAGCCCGCCGCCAGCTTCTTTTTCAGCGCGTCGCGGAAGGTACGGATGCGGTTGGCGTTGGCGCCGAGATCGCTGATGCCGACGCGCGACACCGAGCGGATGTCGACCGCCGCGCCGCCGTCGCGCTCGACAACGCGGATCGCCACATCGTCCCTGAAATTCATCACCCGCGTCGTCGCCGTCGCCTCGATGAGGCCGGCTTCCGGATCGAACGCAACGATGTCCCAGCCCTCGGCGCGGGCGGTTTCCAGCGCCGCCTCGAAGACCTTGCCCGGCTGTTCGCCGACTTCGATGGTCGCGATGTCGGGATAGGCTTGGCGCTGAAGTTCGGCGAGGTTTTCAGGCTCGGCGCGGTCGAGCGGATTGGTGCCTTCGCCGCGCAGCGCGACGACGGCGTCGAATTGCGGCGGGTTACCGAGATCTGTCGTGATGTCGTGAATGCCCGGCACCTGCGAACCCGCCATGATCCCCTGCACCACCGGCGCGGCGACGAGAAGCCCGAGCACGAGGCCCGCGATGGCGAAGCGCACGCCGCTGCGGTTCGAGACCAGCGTGCGGACGATGCCGGCCGCCGACAGGACAACGGCGACAAGGCCGATCAGCGCCGCGACCGCGAGACCCCGGACCGCGATGCCAAAGTGAATGAGCTCGTAGCGGTTGCCGACGATGCAGACCGCCAGCACCACCAGTGCCGCAATCGCAAACCACAAACCCCATTTCGCCAGACGCGATTGCTGCCCGTCCATGCTCTCGTCCCCCTGAAGAATTCGGGCGGACCCGTCATGGACCCGCCCGTCGTTCCCTCTGCCTTACTCGGCGGCTGTCGCCGTCGGCAGCTTGTAGTCCTTGAACTGTTCGCGCAGCGCCAGCTTCTGGATCTTGCCGGTCGCCGTGTGCGGGATTTCCGTCACGAACACCACATCGTCCGGCATCCACCATTTGGCGATCTTGCCGTCCATGTAGCGCAGGATTTCTTCCTTGGTCGGCTTCTCGCCTTCCTTCGGAATGACGATCAGCAGCGGACGCTCGTCCCATTTGGGATGAACGATGCCGATGACGGCGGCCTCGGTGACTTTCGGATGGCCGACGGCGAGGTTTTCGATCTCGATGGAGGAAATCCATTCGCCGCCCGATTTAATGACGTCCTTGGCGCGGTCGGTGATCTGCATGTAGCCGCCCGGATCGATGGTGGCGACGTCGCCGGTGTCGAACCAGCCGTCCTTGTCGAGGATGTTGCCGCCCTCGCCCTTGAGGTAGGAACCGGAAACAGCCGGACCGCGCACCATCAAGTGGCCGAAGGCCTTGCCGTCCGACGGCAGCTCGTTGCCGTCGTCGTCGGTGATCTTCATTTCGACGGTGTAGATCGCGCGGCCCTGCTTGACCTTGACGTCAATCTGCTTTTCGAGGGACCAGTCTTCCATGCCTGCCTTCAGGGCACCCAGCGTCCCCATCGGCGACATTTCGGTCATGCCCCAGGCGTGGAACACCTTGACGTCGTAATTCTTCTCGAAGACCTCGATCATCGAGCGCGGCGCGGCCGAACCGCCGATGACGACGCGGTTCAAGGCCGGCAGTTGCGCGCCGGTCTTTTCGAGATATTGCAGCAGCATCAGCCAGACGGTCGGCACCGCCGCCGTCACTGACACCTGCTCCTTGTCGAGAAGTTCGTAGATGCTCTCGCCGTCCATGTTGGCGCCGGGCATCACGATCTTGGCGCCGACGGCGGGGGCGGCGAAAGCGATGCCCCAGGCGTTGGCGTGGAACATCGGCACCACGGGCAGAATCGCGTCGGCGCATTTCATGCCCAGCGCATCGCCCATGTTGGCGGCCATCGAATGCAGCACATTGGAGCGGTGCGAATAGAGCACGCCCTTCGGGTTGCCGGTCGTGCCGGAAGTATAGCAAAGGCCGCAGGCCGCGTTCTCGTCGACTTCCGCCCATTTGAATTTGCCGTCCTCGGCCTCGACGAGCTCCTCGAAGCAGAGCGCGTTGGCGAGCTTCGTCTGCGGCATATGGGCCTTGTCGGTCATGATGACATAGGCCTTCACCTTCGGCAGCTGGTCGGCAATACCTTCGAGGATCGGCACGAAAGTGAGGTCGAGGAAGATGATCTTGTCCTCGGCGTGATTGACGATATAGACGAGCTGTTCGGCGAAGAGGCGCGGGTTCAGCGTGTGGCAGACGGCGCCGAGCCCCATGATCCCGTACCAGGCTTCGAGGTGGCGGGCCGTGTTCCAGGCCATCGTCGCAACGACATCGCCCTCTTTCACGCCGAGCTTGGTCAGCGCCTGCGCCACCTTGCGGGCGCGCAGGTGGACCTCCTTGTAGGTCGTCCGCGTGATCGGTCCCTCGACCGTCCGCGTCACGATTTCGCGATCGCCGTGAAAGCGCGCCGCGTGATCGATGATCGTCGTCACGCGCAGCGGCCAGTCCTGCATCAATCCCTTCATGGATCCGTCCCTCTATCCTGTTTGGCACCCTCGCCGGGCTTTCCCGGCATCGGCCCCGTTCGGGGCCTGTTTGGCGGGCAGTCTAGTGGCGTTTCTCCCGCCTCACAACGGCCCGCCGCAGCGTTTGCCTTGCTTTCGGGCCGCCCCGCCCGTTCTAATGGGGCAACAAAACAACAGGATTTCAGGGGGCTTTACCGATGACCGATCTTCATTTCCGCTCGGCGAGCGATCTTGGCCGCATGATCCGCCGCCGGGAGATCGGTTCGGCGGAGCTGACCGAACATTTCATCGCGCGGATCGAAAAGCACGACCCGAAGATCAACGCCGTCGTGGCGCGGGATTTCGACGGCGCGCGCAAGGCAGCGAAAGCGGCCGACGCGGCGCTGGCCCGCGGCGAGGTCAGGGGTCCGCTGCACGGCCTCCCCTTCACCATCAAGGACGCCTATGAGGTCGAGGGGATCGTCTCGACCGGCGGCCACCCCGCCTGGAAGGACAATGTGCCGGCCCGCAGCGCCACCGCCATCGCGCGGCTGCAAGGTGCGGGCGCCATCGTCTTCGGCCACAAGCCGACCTTCGACATCGTGCCGAAGCGCGGCCATCTGCCGGGCCCGCCCGGCGCGCTCGCCGAAGGCGATCTGTCGGTCGCGGG
>PHEO01000314.1 GCA_002841195.1 Alphaproteobacteria bacterium HGW-Alphaproteobacteria-11 | reverse complement strand
GCGGTGAAGGTGCCGAGCGTGATGGCGCCCTCGATCACCTGAAAACCGCCATAGCCGACCACCAGCAGCGTCGTGAAGCCGGTTGCGATCAGCATGGCCGAGGTGAGCCCGGAATTCAGAAACATCAGCTTGTAGTAGTCGCGCGCATAAGCATCCGACGTCGCCTCGAAGCGGTCGATCTCGCGGTCCTCCTGCGCATGAGTCTGAATGGTGCGGATGCCGTTGAGGTTTTCCTGCACTTGTGCCGAGAGTGTCGAAAAACCTTCCTGCACCAGCGTCGACTGATTGAAGATCTTTTTGGCCAGTATCCAGCCGATGATGGCGAAGACGGGCAGCGCCGGCAGCAGCATCAGCGTCAGCGAGGCCGACTGGTAGAACATGAAAATGAAGGCGATGATGCCCGAAAAGCCGAGCACGAAAAGCAGCCGCGTGCCCATGCCGATCAATTGCCGGATCAGCGCGATGTCGTTGATCGCGCGCGCCATCAAATCGCCGGTCGGGAACTGCGAGAAGAAGCGCGGGCCCATCAGCTCAAGGTGCCAGTAGAGCCGCTGGCGCAGATTGAAGGCGATCTCGACGCCGACCTCGCGCACATAGCGCCGCCCGTAATTGAAAGCGACATAGCGGACCACCATCAGGCCGAGGATCGCCAGCGCCGGATGCGCAAGCCGCATGTCGCCGGCGGCGATGCGGTCGATGCCCATTTTGAGATAAAGCGGCATGAAGGCTTCGAGCAGGCGCCCGAAATTGATCAGCGACATGCCGCCCCAGAAGCGCAGCTTGTGTTGCTGGACCAGAGGCACGAGCCGCCACAAGGGGCTGCGTTCCGGGGACTTGCGCGGCGATTCCACGGGAGAACGTCCGGGGCTTTGGCGCGGGCGGGCCGCGCCGGCTTAAACGGGAGCCGCCGGACCCCGATTTTCCGGCGGCAACCGGACGGGGAACGAGCGGCGATGCTTCCTGGAGTTGTCGTCTTTGCCCTCGACTATACGCCTCGCAAACCGATTCGGAAGCGGGCTTGTCGTCCAACCGTCACGACACTGATGCGAGTTAATCGCATCGTCCATGCGACAAGATGCAGTCTGGCTGTGCCTCATGCGGGACGGCCATATTCGGAGCGGGGCTCGAATATGGTTGGTTTCAAAATGTCAGTGTTTCACAAGATTCGTCTCTATCATGCCGTGCTCGCTCTTCTCGTCACCGCGGCTTATCTCACAGGCGACGAACTTGAGGGTCTGCATGTCTGGCTCGGATATGCCGTCGCTGCCGTCATCCTCTTTCGGGTTCTCTGGGCGGCAGTCGGCCCGTGGCAACTTGGGATTTCGCGGCTCTTTCCACATTTGATGGAGCTTGCGAAGGTCCGCCGTCCCAACCACCCAATGATAAGCCGTACGCTTCTTGCTGGTATCGTCATCAACCTCCTGTTGGCGACGGGAACGGGGCTCCTGATGGAGCCGCCGCCGATTGGACAACTTGCCGCTGAAGTGTCGATAACCCCGGCCTTCGCCGACGAAGATCGGGATCGCAAGCGTGACCGAGACGGCAAAGAGAACGAAGCGCTCGAAGAGGTTCACGAGACGACAGCGAACCTTCTGGTTCTCTTCGTCGCCTTGCACGTGACTTATCTTCTCGCGTTCAAGCGACCCATGGCGCTGTTCATGCTTTTCCTGCGCAATGGCGGCTCGGCCGCGGCATCGCCTCAGAAAAAAGCCTGAATGCCCGTCTGCTCGCGGCCGAGGATCAGCGCATGGACGTCATGCGTGCCTTCATAAGTATTGACCGCTTCGAGGTTCATCGCGTGGCGAATGACGTGATACTCGTCCGAAACGCCGTTGCCGCCATGCATGTCGCGGGCGACGCGGGCGATATCGAGCGCCTTGCCGCAATTGTTGCGCTTCATCAGCGAAATCGACGCAGGCGCCGCCGTGCCGGCATCGAACATCCGGCCGAGCTGCAGGCAGCCTTGCAGGCCGAGCGTGATTTCGGTCTGCATGTCGGCGAGTTTTTTCTGGATGAGCTGGTTGGCCGCCAGCGGCCGGCCGAACTGCTTGCGGTCGAGCGTATATTGCCGCGCCGCATGCCAGCAAAACTCCGCCGCGCCCATCGCGCCCCAGGCAATGCCGTAGCGCGCCCGGTTGAGGCAGCC
>PHEO01000101.1 GCA_002841195.1 Alphaproteobacteria bacterium HGW-Alphaproteobacteria-11 | reverse complement strand
TCGAAGTGTCGCTCGACAATGTGTCGTCGATCCGCTTCGGCGACTATCTCAATTCGATTCCGTTGCCTGCCATTCTTGCTGTCTTTCGTGCGAAGCAGTGGGACAATTACGGCATGTTCACGGTCGACTCGAACCTCATTTATTCGATCGTCGACGTTTTGCTGGGTGGGCGGCGCGGCACGGCAGCGATGCGCATCGAAGGCCGTCCCTACACCACCATCGAACTCAATCTCGTGCAGCGTATGATCGAGGTTGTGCTGCAGGATGTGCAGGCGGCGTTCGAGCCGTTGTCGCCGGTGACGCTCGAACTCGACCGTATGGAAACCAATCCACGGTTTGCGGCGATTGCGCGTCCGGCGAATGCAGCCATTCTCGTCAAGCTGCGCGTCGACATGGAAGATCGCGGCGGGCGCATCGAGCTGATGTTGCCCTATGCGACGCTGGAACCGATCCGCGAATTGCTGTTGCAGATGTTCATGGGCGAGAAATTCGGCCGCGACACTATCTGGGAAGGGCATCTTGCGACCGAGCTCTGGTCGACGCGCGTCCCGGTCGAAGCCGTGCTCGACCAGCAGCAACTCACGCTGCGCGACGTCATGGATTTCCAGGTCGGCCAGACATTGATGTTCAACAACACGCCCGACGGCGCGATCGATATGCGCTGCGGCGGGGTGCATGTTGCGACCGGCCGTATGGGGCGCGTCGGCAACCATGTCGCGGTGCGTATCGAACAGGCCATTCGCAAGCACAGACGGGCGACGATTGTGGAGCCGGAAAAGAAAGCCGTCGAATCCAGAATTACGGGAGCGTTCAAATGACCGTTCTTCAGGCCGTACCGTTCGGCGTTCTCCTTGAGGGCATCGTCTGTTTGTTCCTGATCGCGACCATCGCCTATTGCGCGATGCTGGATCGTCGCCTGCGGGCGATGCGGTCGGGTCAGGACGGCTTGCGCGATCTCATCCGCGATCTCAACACGGCGACGGGGCAGGCGGCGGCGGCCATCGACAATCTCAAGGCCGCAAGTGCAGCCACCGGCGAAGACCTCGGCGAACGCGTCCGGCGCGCCCGGGGGCTTGCCGATGAACTGGCATTGATGCTCGAGGCGGGCGATCGCATCGCGGACCGGCTCGAACGGAACGACAAACCGCCGCTTGTGCGGCCCGCTGCAGGCCCGCGTCAGACGCCGGCGGGCGTTTCCCGCGACACCAACAATCCGTCCCGCGCAACGCATCCGCTGCTCGATGCGCTGAAGCGGGCACGTTGAGGCAACCGACATTATGATGGACCGTCTCCGACTGCTGCCAATCGTCATACTCTGCGCTTCGATGCTGCTGGGTCTGAAGCTGGCCGACCTGGCGACGGGTGGCGCCGGCACGCAATCCTTTGCAGGGATTGCGGTTGCGCGGGCGGAGGGGGCCAAGACCGAGGCGGTTGCGGCTGAAGCGGCGGCGCCGGACGAAGGCGGGCAAACGGCTGCGGCTGGCGAAGTGTTGCGGCCGGAGGATTTCGCGGCGCAGGGCGATCCACGGCTCAGCAAGGCGGAAATGTCGGTACTCGAAAGCCTTGCGGCGCGGCGTGCGGAGCTCAACAAGCGGGCCGAGACGCTCGATATGCGCGAGCAGGTTCTGGCGGCGGCCGAAAAGCGCGTCGAGGACCGGATTGCCGAGCTCAGGAAGATCGACCGGAAGATCAACAGCCGGATCGCCGAGATCGACGCGGCCCAAGAGGAAAAAATGGCGTCGCTGGTCGCGATGTATGAGGGTATGAAGCCCAAGGACGCTGCCCGGATTTTCGAACGGCTCGACATGGGTGTGCTTCTCGATGTCGTCAAACGGATGCAGCCGCGCAAGATGTCGGCCGTGTTGGCTGCGATGGACCCGGTGGTGGCCCAGGACCTGACCGTCGAACTTGCGACCGGCGAGCGCCTGGTCGATATCCCGGTGCCGGAAGCAGCCTTGCCGGTGGACAAAAACGCCAGCTAATCCGCGAAAAAACGCCGTTCTTTAAGCACCGTTTAACCGACCGGCCCGTAGACTGCACCGATGCGCGGCAGAAAGCCGTGTGATTTTGGCAGAAGCTGCAGGGGCGTGCGCCGGGTGTGAGCGAAATCCATCGACATATGACGGGCGGCACAAGACATCGCAACCTTGCGGGTGCGATGGCGTTTGTCCTTTTCCTGCTGCTGGCGCCAATGGGCGCCTGGGCGCAAGCCGCGCTCGACCGTCTCGACCTCAGCGAGAATGACGGCTATGGCCGCATGATTTTCTCGTTTCAGGGGGCGGTGCCCAAACACCGGATCGAAATCAATGCCGGCGTCATGGTGCTGGCCTTCGACCGGGCGGTTTCGGTCAATCTCGACGAATTCGCGCGCCAGATGCCGCGCTTCATCGCGACGGCGCGCCAGGACGACGACGGCAAGACGCTGCGCTTCGCACTCAAGGCTGATTTCTGGAGCGATGCGAAGCAGGCCGAGAGGTCGCTTTACGTCGACCTGATGCCGTCGCAATGGACCCATGCGGCGCCGCCGCTGCCGGCCGAGGTTGTGGCGCGCATCGCCGCCGCCGCCGAGGAGAAAAGGGCCGCGGAGGACGCCAAGGCCCTCGCCGCAGCGCAAGGCATCGTCGAACCGGATGCGCCCTTGCCCGGCCTCGATGTGCGCATCGCGCGCCATGAAGGGATTTCGCGTCTCGTCTTCGACTGGAACCAGCCCGTGCTCTATTCGCTGGTGCAGCGGCAGGGGCTCGCGACCATTACCTTCGACCGGACGGCGACGGTCGATCTTGCTTCCCTGCGCGTCGATCCGCCGCCCTATCTCAGCCACGCGACGGCCATCGAACACGAGGGGCGGCTTGCTGTGATTTTGACGCTGAAGCCGGGTGTCGTCGTCAAGGATTTCCGCGAAGACATGGCGGTCGTGCTCGACCTCAAGCCGGGAAATGCGCGGGACAACACCGAGGCGCCGGTTGCTGCCGGCCCGAAAGATATTCGTCCGGAGCCCGCCCGGCCCGAAGAAAAAATCGAACCGGTGGAAGAAGGGGTTGAGTTCACTGGCGACGTTGGAACCGATGCGGTGGCGGCCAAAGCCGAGGATGCGTCCGTGGCGGATGCCGCTCCGGAAGCCGCGGTCGGGCCGATGCCAGCCGGTGTGCGGCCGGTCGGCGAGGCGGTCGCCGGAGTTCGGGCCGGGCGTGGCGGTACCGATATTGTCGTGTCCTGGCCGGCACCTGTTGGCGCCGCGGTGTTCGAACGCGCAGACCGATTGTGGATGGTCTTCGATGAGGCATTGCCGATCGACATGAACGGTCTGGTCTTTGCGGTCGAGCCTGGATCGCCGGCGCCGTTCGGTGAGCCGGAAGTCGTTCGTTTCGACGGCGGTGTGGCGCTCGTTCTGCCGCTGCACGAGCGTGTGCTCGTCAGCGTCGTTGAGGAGGGGGCGGACTGGCGCATCTCGGCCGGCGAAACGCTTCAGACGACCGGGCGGCCGATCGCGATTTCGCGCAACTGGCGGGAGGACGGACGCGGCAGCGTGACGTTCGATCTCAAGGCGACACGCAAGGTATTCAAGTTTGAGGACAAGCGGGTTGGCGACATGCTGATCGTCGCGACGGCGCGCGGTCCGTCGCAGGCCGTTCAGACGCCGCACAGCTTTGTGGAGTTTCAGGCGCTCCAGACGTCTCAAGGCATCGCGATTGTGCCGATGGCCGACGATCTCATCGTCGCCGCAGCACCCGACAATGTTGTGGTATCGCGGCAGGATGGGCTGATGCTTTCGGGCGACGCCGGTGGCACCGTTTCCGGCGGCATTCTGGCCAGCACTACGGCGCTTCCGGCGGTGATGGAGTTTGACGCCTGGCGGGTTGCGCCGGGGAGAAATTTCATCGAGCGCCGTCAATATCATCTGGATCGCCTCGCTGCGGCTGTGACGCAGGAGATCGGTGCGGCGCGCTTCGACTACTCGAAGTTTCTCCTCGGCTACGGACTTGCGCAGGAAGCACTGGCGGCACTCAACGCGGCAGCCAACGAAGACGCCGCGCTGGCCAAGGATCCGGCCTTTCGCGGGGTCAAGGGCGTCGCGGAGGCGATGAGCGGGCGCTATGTCGATGCGATCCGAAGCCTGAGCGGCAACGGGCTCGACAACATTCCGCATGCTGCGGTCTGGCGCGGACTTGCGCGGGCGCAGCTCGGCCACTGGGATGCGGCGCGCGCCCAGTTCGCACTGGCGGGCGCGGTCATGGATTCATTCGACGACGATTGGCGCACCATTTTCCGGGCGCGCGCGGCCGAAGCCGCGTTGGCGGCCAACGACGTCGATGGCGCAAGGCATCATGCGGCGGCATTTCCCGAAGAACCGGAAGGCCGCCGGACGCAGGCCGAAATCTTGCTTGTCGATGCGCTGATCGCCGACCGGCTCGGACGCACCGACGAGGCGCTTGTCCGCTTCGATCGCGCCATCGAAAACGGATATCCGCCGATCGCGGCGCGGGCGCGCTTTGGCAAGGCGGTACTTCTCAACAAGCTTGGGGAAGTCGACAACGACGCGCTGGCGGAAGAGCTCGAAAGCCTGCGCTACGCCTGGCGCGGCGACGCGCTGGAACTCGAGGTGCTGAGCAAACTGGCTTCGCTCCATCTCCAGTCGGGTGGCATCGTCGATGCGCTGAAGATCATGCGCATTGCGACCGCGAACTATCCCGACAGCGATCACGCGCACCGGATGAACATGCAGATGTCCGACTTGTTCGCCGATTTCTTCCTCGGCGAGGACGCGAACCACATGACGCCGTTGCAGGCGCTGGCTTTTTTCGAGAGCTTCAAGGATCTGACTCCCATCGGCCAGCGCGGCGACGAGATGATCCGCCATCTTGCCGAACGTCTGGTGGACGCAGACCTGTTGCTTCAGGCGGCACAGTTGCTCGACTATCAGGTTGCCAACCGGCTGCATGGCGGTGTCGCCAAGGCGCAGGTCGCGGCGCGGCTTGCGGCCATTCTGCTGCTCGACGAGAAGCCGGAAAACGCGCTGGCGGCGTTGCGCGCCACCAAACAGAACCTGCTGCCCGAAGCGTTGGCGGAGCGGCGGTTGCTGATCGAGGCGCGGGCGCTTGCCGAACTGAAACAATATGACTACGCCCTCGATCTGCTCGAGGAACGAAACGATGCGCTGTCCATTACATTGCGTGCCGATGTGTTGTGGCATGCGGGCCGTTGGGAGGAAGCGGGCGGCGCTTTTGAGCTCATGCTCGGCGATAGCTGGAAGACCGAGACCGCGCTTTCGGATGACGCGCGCCTGCAGGTGATGCGGGCCGCGGTCGCCTACTCGCTGGCGGGTGACGAGGACGGGCTGTCGCGCATGCGAACCAAGTTCGGCCAGGCGATGAGCCGCAGCGCGGATGCCGGCGCCTTTGCCGTGGTTTCCGACCCGATCGTCGAGCAGGGCGTTGCGTTCCGTGAACTGGCCAGCCGCATCGCATCCATCGATACGATGGAGCGGTTCGTGATGTCGCTGAAGGACAATGCACCGTCGGCGATCAACTAGGGCAGGGCCGCCTTCAGGTGCCGAAGCTCTGGACCAGACTTCCCGCGATCAACGACCAGCCGTCGACCAGCACGAAGAAAATCAATTTGAATGGCAATGAGATGATGATCGGTGGCAGCATCATCATGCCCATCGACATCAGTACCGACGCGACCACCATGTCGATGATGATGAAGGGCAGGAAGACCAGAAAGCCGATCTCGAAGGCGCGGCGCAATTCGCTGATCATGAAGGCGGGGACCAGCACCTGAAGGCCGATGTCGGTTGCCTGTTCGGGCTCTTCGATATCCGACAGGTCGACGAAGAGTTTCAGGTCCTGCTTGCGTACCTGTGAGAGCATGAAGGTCTTGAACGGCTCGCTCGATTTCTCGAACGCTTCGCCCATTTCCATTTCCTGGTTCATCAGCGGCAAGATGCCGGCGTCATAGGCTATAGTGAAGGTCGGTGTCATCACGAATGCGGTCAGGAAGAGCGCGAGGCTGACCAGCACCGCGTTTGGCGGCGATTGCTGCATGCCCAGGGCGGTCCGGAGCAGCGACAGCACCACGATGATGCGCACGAAGGACGTGACCATGATCAGGATTGAGGGCGCGAGGCTCAGGATCGTTACCAGGGCGACGATCTGTACGACATGGTCGGTCAGGCCGAGACCGTCGGAGAGGTCGAGGCGGATCTGGTTGGCGAAAGCCGGGTCGGCAAGGCCGAACGACAGAAGCGTGGCGGCGAGGCCGATCAGCAGGCGCTTGCCGCGCGCCGAAATAGCGGGAAGACGGATCACGCGCGGCGCTCCTTGATGAAATCGACGATACGCTGGAACTGCAGAACGGGCGCCGGCTGGACTGCTGCGCCGGAAGCCGTGTCGGCCAAGGCCACGGGCGCCGGCGCGTCGATGCCGGTCTCGATCAGCAGGGATTGATCGCCGCCGAGAAGGATCAAATGTTCCTTGCCGTCGCGGCGAATCAGCATCAGGCGGTGTTTCGCATCGACGGGTTTTACCTCGACGATGGCGAGACGCTTCTGGCTGCCCGGTGTCACGATGCCGCCGGCCGCAAAGCCCATGCGGCGCGCAACGAAGGCGCACAGGCCGATCAAGCCGATGATGAAGACCAGTGCGGCTACGAACCGCAAAATTTCGGAGACTTCCATTGCCCGTAAACCCCACCTGAAGGCGGCCGCCCGGCCAGCCCTGTCATGGGAAGAATTTGCCGCCTCAGGCTTAATACCGGGTTAAGGGCGAGGGATTGCAAGGCGTCCGCTGGTTAGCGCTTTCTGAACGCACAGGGACAATTTTGCCGCGTTAGCACGATCTTAACTCTCGGAGGCAAAACTCGGGTTTGCCGCCAAGGAATGCGTGGCTTCGGACCCGGTCCCGATTGCGCCCAGAACAAGGGTGTTCGACAGACCGGTTGATGGGCACGCGGGCTATGACAATCGGCAGTCTTCCGATCATCGAGATGATGAAGCAGCGCATGCAGTGGCTGACGCAACGTCAGGAGGTGCTCGCGCAAAACGTCGCCAATGCGGACACGCCCGGTTACACCGCGCGCGATCTCAAGCAACTTGATTTCGGCGCGATGGTGAAGCGGAGCGGGCCTGTGCTCGCGCCCGTCGCGACGCAGGCCTCGCATATCGGCAGCCCGGCAATGGGCTCGGGCGCCGGCTTCCGGCCGGGACAGGCAACGGGCGGGCAGATCGTCAAGCGGCCCGATTTCGAGACGACGCCCGGCGGCAACTCGGTCGTGCTCGAGGAGCAGATGATCAAGGTCGCCGAGACGCAGATGGATTATCAGGCGGTGACCGGGCTCTATTCCAAGAGCCTCGGTCTCATCAGGATTGCGCTCGGACGCCCCTGAGCGTTCGAGCCTGAAGGGAAACGATCGATATGAGCGCCATGGATCTTATCAAGTCGATGATGATTGCGGCTTCGGGGCTTAAGGCCCAGAGCGGTCGCATGCGCATCATCGCCGAGAATATCGCCAACGCGGATTCGGCGTCGCGCATACCCGGCGGCGACCCCTATCAGCGGCGGATACCGACTTTCCAGCAAAATCTCGACCGCGAAATAGGCACACATGTCGTGACGCTCGCCCGGCCGGTGCTGGACAAGACCGAATTCTCGCTCAAATACATGCCCGGCCATCCCGGCGCCGACGACAACGGCTACGTCAAGATGCCGAACGTCAATGGCATGGTCGAGGCGATGGACATGCGCGAGGCACAGCGCAGCTACGAAGCCAATCTCAACCTCATCCAGGCATCGCGCCGCATGATCTCGCAGACGATCGAAATTCTGCGCAACTAAGGGGAGCTAGCGAGACATGAGCATTCCGGCATCTTTGGCGCTCGACGCCTATGCCCGCGCCGCCGGTATTGGCGCCGGTGCGCCGGCAGCTTCGGCGGGCGGCATCAAGGAGGGCGCTGGCGGCTTTGGCGACATTCTGAAACAGGCGCTCGACGAAGCGGTCGAAACCGCGAAGGCCGGTGAACACAAGATCGCGGCGACGACGAGCGGGCGTGAAGGCAACATCGTCGATGTCGTGACAGCGGTTGCGGAGGCCGAAGCCACCTTGCAGACGGTCGTGACCGTGCGCGACAGAGTGATCACAGCTTATCAGGAAATTATGCGTATGCCGATCTGACGATTGGCAGTTGGGGCGGCGAGGGCGTAAGAAATGAGCGGACCGGAAATTCTCGACCTGGCACGGCAGTCGATCTATGTGCTGCTGACGCTGGCAGCGCCGTTGATGATCGTTGCGCTTGCTGTCGGTCTGGCGATTGCGTTGCTACAGGCGCTGACGCAGGTGCAGGAAATGACGCTTGTCTTCGTACCGAAGATTCTCGCGATCTTCGTGACCATGCTGGTTGCGCTGCCGTTCATGGGATCGTCGCTTGGCGGTTTCATGAACTTGATCGCGCAAAAGATCGTCTCCGGTTGATCGTGCCGGAGATGTCATCATGATCACTGTCGATTTCCTGCCGCAGACCGCCTTTATCTTCCTGCTCGTGTTTTCACGCATTGCGGCGATGCTGATGCTGATGCCGGCGCTCGGCGAATCGAGCATTCCGGCCCAGGCACGGCTCATCATGGCACTACTGTTCTCGCTCATCATGATGCCGCTTGTTGCCGGAAACTACAGTACGCTGCCGGAAACGGTTCCGTCACTTGTCTTCATGGTGGTTTACGAGATCGTCGTCGGCCTTTTCATCGGCGGTGCGGCGCGTCTCACCATGAGCGCGCTACACGTCGCCGGTAACATCATCGCCTTGCAGATGAGCCTTGCATTCGCCCAGAACGTCGATCCCACGCAGGGCATGCAAGGCGTGATGATCGCCAACTTTCTGTCGTTGCTTGCGGTGACGCTGATTTTCGCCACCGGTCTCGACCATTTGCTGATCGCGGCGATGCGCGACAGCTACGAGATTTTCCGTCCCGGGGCGGCGTTTCCGGTCGGCGATTTCACGCAGATGGTCGTCAAGACCGTGTCCGGCGCATTCCGGCTCGGATTGCAGCTCGCGGCGCCGTTTCTGGTGTTCGGGCTCGTCTTTTATCTCGGAATCGGCATTCTTTCGCGTCTGATGCCGCAGATACAGATTTTCTTCATCGCTATGCCCGCCAATATCGGGCTCGGTCTCATTCTGCTGATGCTGTTGCTCGGCGCCATGATGACGTGGTTCCTGCAGAGCTTCGAGCAGACGATCTCCATGTTTGTCGGCTAGGCGAAGGGCGCGCCATGTCGGAACAAGACGATTCGGAAAAAACAGAAGAACCAACACACCGAAAACTGGAAGAAGCCCAGAAGAAGGGCGATGTCGTCAATAGCCAGGAAGTCAGCACCTGGTTCGTGATGCTGGGCGCCGCCATTGCAATTGCGCTGATGGGAACCTCGACGGTTAGTTCGCTTTCGGACACGCTTGAGATATTTCTGGCCCAGCCCGAAGCCATTCCGATGGACCCGGATCATCTGCGCAAAATCTGGCTCGACATCGGCGGTGCAGCGTTCGGTGTGTTGCTTCCGCCGTTGGCGATCCTCATTCTCGCGGCGCTGCTCGGCAATATCATCCAGCACGCACCGGTATTCACGGCCGAAAGGATGAAGCCCAAACTTTCGAAGATTTCGCCCAAGGAAGGATTGAAGCGACTCTTCGGTGCGAAAAGCCTGATGAACCTCGCCAAGGGCATCGTCAAGCTCTCGGTTGTTGGTGTCGTCGCCACGCTGATCATCTGGCCCGAACGCGACCGGCTGGTCTTGATGATGACTTGGGAGATCGCCCAGCTTCTGCCGCTCGTGCGCGAGCTGGCGTTGAAAATGTTCGCCGGTGTGATCGCGGTCATGACGGTCGTTGCGGCGCTCGACTATCTCTTCGAGCGGCTGCAATGGATGAAGAAGCAGCGCATGACCGTGCAGGAGGTCAAGGACGAATACAAGCAGATGGAAGGCGACCCGACGGTCAAGGCGAAGCTGCGCCAGATCCGCGTCGAGCGCGGGCGCAAGCGCATGATGGCCGCCGTGCCGACCTCGACCGTCATCATCACCAACCCGACCCATTATGCCGTGGCGCTCAAATACGAACAGGGCATGGGCGCGCCCGTCTGCGTCGCCAAGGGCGTCGATGCGGTTGCCTTCCGCATCCGTGAAATGGGTATCGAGCACGATGTGCCGATTGTCGAAAATCCGCCGCTCGCCCGCGCGCTGCATGCGACCGTCGAGATCGACCAGGAAATCAACCCGGAACACTACAAGGCCGTCGCCGAGGTGATTGGCTATGTGATGCGGCTTAAGGCTAAGATGACCGGCGGACGCGGCCGGAAGTGATTCGGGCCGGTTGTCGGCTGCGCGCCGTGTGTTTCGACGGCAAGCAAGCCGACCACGAACCCGTTGACGGCAAACCAGACCAGGAGTTGGGAATGGCCGAGACGCCGGCCGATTATGCCGACACGATCGACGGCGCCGCCGCCGATCGGCAGGCGGCGGACGGCAGTGCCGGCCGGGTGCTGCCGGCGCGGCGCTGGATCGTCCTTGGCGGCGTCGCAATCGGTGTCGTCACGACATTGCTCGATACAGCCGGCGTTCACGCATTCGGTGTGCCGGGCGCGTTGACCGTGTCCGGTCTGCTCGCAATTGCGGGCACCGTTCTCTACAGCTTTTCCGGCAGCAATGCCGACGCGTTGAGCCGGTCGCCGCTGGCCGCCGGCGAGGCGCTGAACGCGCTGCCCGACCCCTGCTATGCAACCGACCGGCGCGGCGCGATCCTGTTTGCCAACGAGGCCTACCGGATGCTGGCGGGCGGCTTCGATCTCGACCGGCCGGCGCCCCTGGAGCGGCTTCTGGCGGGGCGGGGCGACATGGCAGAAGTGGCCTTCCGGCTGGCGCAGGCCGC
>PHEO01000100.1 GCA_002841195.1 Alphaproteobacteria bacterium HGW-Alphaproteobacteria-11 | reverse complement strand
GGGCCAAGACGTGGCCGACCGTGCCCAGCGAAAGCGCCAGATCGCGGGCCAGCGAGCGGACGTAAGTGCCCTTACTGCAAAGGATTTCGAGCTCCGCATGGTCCGCATCGGGGAGGCCCAGCAGGCGGATTTCGTGGATCGTGACCGGCCGGGGCTTCATTTCGACCGTCTCGCCGGCCCGGGCCCGCGCATAGGCCCGTTCGCCATCGATCTTGATGGCCGAAAAGGCCGGCGGGACCTGCTCGATCGGGCCGGTAAAACGGGGCAGCAGGGCCTTGATGTCGGCGGCGGAGGGCCGGACGGGGCTTGTCGCGGTCACCTCGCCCTCGGCGTCGTCGGTGGCGGTCGCCTGGCCGAAGCGGACGGTAAAGCGGTAGCCCTTGGCGGCGTCGATGATGAAGGGGACGGTCTTCGTCGCCTCGCCAAGCGCCACGGGCAGGATGCCGGTCGCAAGCGGGTCGAGGGTTCCGGCGTGGCCGGCCTTGCGCGCGTTGAAGAGGCGGCGGACGCGATTGACGACATCGGAGGAGGTCGGGCCCGACGGCTTGTCGACGATCACCCAGCCCGTCACCGCCTCGCCCGATTTGCGGCGGGACATCGGCCTCAATCCTCTTCTTCGGACTTCGCGAGATCGCGCGCGGCATTGTTCTCATTTTCGTCACGCGCGAGATCGCGCGCGACGGGTGGCGAGTGCAGCAGGCGGTCGATTTCGCTGGCCTTGTCGTAGGAGGTGTCGGGCTCGAAGGTGAGGTCGGGCATGAACTTGAAGGTGACCTCGCGCGAGAGCTGGCCGCGCAGGTAAGCGCGCACGCGCGTCAGCGCGGCGGCGAGTGCCACGGCATCGCCCGCCCCGAGCGGCGCGACAAAGCAGGTTGCGTGGCGCAGGTCCGGGCTCATGCGCACCTCGGTGACCGAAAATGTGCGCTCGATCAATTCGGGATCGCGGATCGTGCCGCGCGCAACGATGTCGGCCAATGCACGGCGCACCAGTTCGCCGGCGCGCAACTGACGCTGGCTCGGACCTTTCGAGGCGTGTGTGTGCTTTTTGGCCATGACGGCGTCTTTCTATCGCTCCCGGCAGCCGCGCCGGGGCGGGGTGGCGGCCTCGCGCACCGGAGCGTGATCCGATTCAGCTTGAACGGATCACGCTCCAGATTTTTTGTTTTGTCGCATTTTCCACGGTCAACCGGAAACCCACTTGACCGGAAAATGCTCTAGGCGAGGCTGCGCTTCACCACTTCGACATCGAAACACTCGATGACGTCGCCCTTGCGCATGTCCTGATAATTCTCGAAGGCCATGCCGCATTCCTGACCGGACTGCACTTCCTTCACTTCATCCTTGAAGCGCTTCAGGGTCGAGAGCTTGCCTTCATGCACGACAACGTCGTCGCGGATCAGGCGGACACTGGAACCGCGGCGCACCACGCCCTCGGTGATGCGGCAGCCCGCGACCTTGCCGGTCTTGGAAATGTTGAAGATTTCCAGGATTTCGGCATTGCCGAGGAAGGTTTCGCGCAGTTCCGGCGAGAGCATGCCCGAAAGCGCCGCCTTGATGTCGTCGACGAGATCGTAGATGACCGAGTAGTACCGAATTTCGACGCCCGCCTGACGCGCCGCTTCGCGCGCCTGCGCGTTGGCGCGGACGTTGAAGCCGATGACAGGGGCGCCCGAGGAGGTGGCCAGCGTGATGTCGCTTTCGGTGACGCCACCGGCGCCGACATGAATGACGCGCGCGGTGACTTCGTCGGTGCCGAGTTTTTCGAGCGCCTGAACGATCGCTTCGGCCGAACCCTGCACGTCGGCCTTGACGACGATGGGGAGTTCTTTCTTGTCCTGCTCTTTCAGTTGCGACAGCATCTGGTCGAGCGAGGTGCGCCCGCCGGTGCCGACGCGCTTGTCGCGCTGCACACGCTGGCGATATTCGGTGACTTCGCGGGCGCGCGTCTCGCTTTCGACGACGCTCATCACGTCGCCGGCTTCCGGCGCGCCGCCAAGACCCAGAACCTCAACGGGTTCGGACGGTCCGGCGCTCATCACGTTTTCGCCGCGATCGTTGATCAGCGCGCGCACGCGGCCCCATTCGGCGCCGGCCACGATGATGTCGCCGACGCGCAGCGTGCCGCGCTGCACCAGCACGGTGCCGACAGGCCCGCGGCCGCGATCGAGCTTCGCCTCGACAATGATGCCTTCGGCGGCGCGATCGGGATTGGCGCGGATGTCGAGAAGCTCGGCCTGCAGCAGGATCGTTTCCTCGAGCTTGTCGAGGCCCATGCCCGTCTTCGCCGAGATCGGAACCGCGAGCACGTCGCCGCCGAAATCCTCGACAACGATATCATGCTGCAGCAGTTCGTTCTTGACGCGCGCCGGATCGGCTTCGGGCTTGTCCATCTTGTTGATGGCGACGATGACCGGAACGCCAGCGGCCTTGGCATGATTGATGGCTTCGATCGTCTGCGGCATGACGCCGTCGTCGGCGGCAACGACCAGCACGACGATGTCCGTGACTTTGGCGCCGCGGGCGCGCATCGAGGTGAAGGCCGCGTGGCCCGGCGTATCGAGGAAGGTGATGCGGGCGCCCGAGCTCAAGTTCACCTGATAGGCGCCGATATGCTGGGTGATGCCGCCGGCTTCGCCGGCCGCGACGTCGGTCTTGCGCAGCGCATCGAGAAGCGAGGTCTTGCCGTGATCGACATGGCCCATGACGGTGACGACAGGCGCGCGAGGCTTCTTCGCTTCGGTCGTATCGTCCTCGCCGACAAGACCTTCCTCGACGTCGGATTCCGCGACGCGCTTGACCGAATGGCCGAGTTCCTCGGCAACGAGCTGTGCGGTGTCGCTGTCGATCACATCGGTGATCTTCAGCATGATGCCCTGCTTCATCAGAATCTTCATCACATCGACCGCGCGTTCCGCCATGCGGTTCGCCAGTTCCTGAATGGTGATGATTTCGGGGATCACGACCTCGCGGATGATTTTCTGCGGGGCTTCCTGAATGCCCATGTGCTTCTTGCGCTCGCGCTCGACGCGGCGGCGCATCGAGGCGAGCGAACGCTGGCGCTCGCCTTCGTCGTCGAAAGCCTTGGTGATGGTCAGCTTGCCGCGGCGGCGTTCTTCGGTGCGGCGCGCGACCGGGGGCTTGGCGGGCGTATGGCCCGCACCGCGCTTCGGCTTGTCGTCGTCGTCGCCTTCGTCGGCCTTCAGGTCCTTCGCCGCAACACGGCCGGCGGGTGCATCGGTATCGAGGCGGCGCTTGGCCTCCTCGGCGGCGCGCGAACGCGTCGTCTGTTCGGCGGCGAGGCGGGCTTCTTCCTCGGCGGCACGCGCGGCGGCTTCCGCACGCTCGCGTTCGCGGCGTTCATCCTCACTGGCGAAACGGCGCGCTTCTTCCTCGGCACGGCGGCGGTCTTCGCCCTCGCGCTCGCGGGCGCTGTCGAGCGCAAGCGCACGGGCCTGTTTTTCTTCTTCCGTCAGCGTGCGCAAGACGACACCCGAGCGGGCGCGGCTTGCCGGCTTTTCCTTTGCTGCGGGCGCGGCGGCGGGAGCCGCGGTCTTCTTTGCCGGCTTCGGCGCTTCGGCTTCGGCAGGAGCGGCCGGCGCCGGCTCTTCCGCCGCCTTCGCGGCGGCCGGGGCCTTTTTCGGCTTTGCCGGCTCTTCGGCGGCAGCCGCGCCGGTTTTCAGCGTGCGGCTCTTCTTTTTCTCGACGACGACCGTCTTGGTGCGGCCATGCGAAAAATTCTGGCGCACATGGCCAGACTCGACCGTCCGCTTCAGGCTCAGCGTCTTGCCGCCTGTTTTCGGTTTGCGTTCGCTCGTATCGGCCTGATCGGTCATTCCGGTCCTTCGGTTACCCGTTCGCCCGCCGGGCCCAGATAGCCCGCACGGGTATTTTCCGGGCGGTCCTGCCGCCCATAGCGCTCCAGCCTGACGAGATCCGCCACGACTTTCGCCTGCATGCCTCCCTGGATCAGGGCTGCATGTATCACATTTCCGCGGCCCAATGCCAAACCCATTTCATCCGCCCAGAGGGGACTCAAAACGGGCACATCGGCCAGAATCTCCAGCTCTTTGGCCACCCGGAGGCGCTGTTCGAGCTTGCGGCGGCCATCCATGGCGCCGTCGCGGGCCTCGATCAGGCAGACGATCCGGCCCTTCTCGATGGCCGTCGTCACCTTCTCGAAACCGGTGACCAGCGCGCCCGCCTTGCGCGCCAGTCCGAGCGCATCGGCGGCGCGGCGCGCCAGCAGATGCTCGACGAGATCGGCGAGGCCTTCATCGGCCTTTGCCGGCGCCCTGGCGGCACGCGAGAAATGGCCCTTGGCGACCGCCTTTGCAACCGCGGCGCGGTTCGCCCGGACCCAGAGCCCGCGGCCCGGAAGCCGGCCGGCCAGATCCGGCACCACGCGATTTTCCGGATCGAGCACGAAACGGATCAGATCCGCCTTCGTGCCGCTTTCACCGGTGACGATGCAGCGGCGCTCGGTCTCGTCTTGCTCTTTATGCCTCTTCACCGACCTCGCCCGCTTCCTCGTCCGGTTCTTCGGCGGGCGCGAGATCGGCCTCGGTGATCCAGCCGGCGCGCAAGCGCGCCTGCATGATCATGTCGTTCGCCTCATCCGACGAAACGTCGAAGTCTTCCAGAATGCCCTTCTGGTGCTTGCGCTCGCCGTTGACCGTTTCGTTCCAGCCAATCAGGTCGTCGGTCGCGCAGCCCGCGAGATCCTCGACCGTCTTGATTTCGTTCTCGCCGAACGCCACCAGCATTTTCGGGGTGACGCCCGGCACTTCGCCCACTTCGTCGGCGACGCCGAGCGCGCGGCGCTTCTCGTCGAACTCCGCGTTCTGGCGTTCGATATATTCAAGTGCGCGGTTCTGGATTTCCTGCGCGGTGTCCTCGTCGAAACCCTCAATGCCGGCGATTTCGTCGAGATCGACATAGGCGACTTCCTCGACCGAGGCGAAACCTTCGGAGGCCAGAAGCTGGGCGATCATTTCGTCGACGTCGAGCGCCTCGGCGAAGGTGGCGCTGCGCGACTGGAATTCGGCCTGACGGCGTTCGCTTTCCTCGGCTTCCGTCAGGATGTCGATGTCCCAACCGGTGAGTTGCGAAGCAAGGCGCACATTCTGGCCGCGGCGGCCGATGGCGAGCGACAACTGATCGTCCGGCACGACGACTTCGATGCGCTGCGCATCTTCGTCGAGCACGACCTTGGCGACCTCGGCAGGCGCCAACCCGTTGACGATGAAGGTGGCGGCGTCGGGCGACCACTGGATGATGTCGATCTTTTCGCCCTGAAGTTCGTTCACCACCGCCTGAACGCGGCTGCCGCGCATGCCCACACAGGCGCCGACGGGATCGATGGAGCTGTCGTTGGACAGCACGGCGATCTTGGCGCGGCTGCCCGGATCGCGCGCGACCGCCTTGATTTCGATGATGCCGTCATAAATCTCCGGCACTTCCTGCGCGAAGAGTTTGGCCATGAATTGCGGATGTGAGCGCGAGAGGAAAATCTGCGGACCGCGCTGTTCGCGGCGCACGTCGTAGATATAGGCGCGCACACGGTCGCCGTTGCGAAAGGTTTCGCGCGGCAGCAATTCGTCGCGGCGCACGATGGCTTCGCCGCGTCCGAGGTCGACGATGACGTTGCCATATTCGACGCGCTTGACGATGCCGTTGATGATCTCGCCGATGCGGTCGCGATATTCGTCGTATTGACGCTCGCGCTCGGCGTCGCGCACCTTCTGCACGATAACCTGCTTGGCGGTCTGCGCGGCGATGCGCCCGAAATCGACCGGCGGCAATTCGTCCTCGATCAGATCGCCAAGCTGGGCGGCCGGATTGCGCTTCTGCGCCGATTTGATGTCGATCTGAATGGCATCGTTGTCGACCTTGTCGACGACTTCGAGCAGGCGCACCAGACGAATTTCGCCGGTCGTCGGATTGATGCGGGCGCGGATTTCGTTTTCGGCGCCGTAGCGGGAACGCGCCGCTTTCTGGATCGCTTCCGCCATCGCCTCGATGACGACCTCGCGGTCGATCGACTTCTCGCGTGCGACCGCATCCGCGATCTGCAACAGTTCAAGCCGATTGGCGCTAACTGCCGTTGCCATTCTCTTTATTCTCCGTCGGAGGGGCTGTCGGCGGTTGTCGCCCTGCCCTGTCGTTTGAGACTTTCCCTGATAAGGTCGTCGCTCATCGTGAGCTTCGCCTCGCTTAGTTGCCGGAACGGCAGACCGAGTATCTGCGGTTCCGAAAATCCTTCGATCTCGCATTCGACGAGAACCTCGCTGTCCTCGACGCCCTGAAGCAAACCGCGAAAGCGTTTGCGGCCGGCAAGCGGCTCGGTCAGTTCGATCTTCGCCTCGAAACCCGACCAGCGTTCAAAGTCCTTCGGGCGTGTCAGCGGACGGTCGATGCCGGGCGAGGAAATTTCGAGATTGTATTCGCCCGGGATCGGATCCTCGACATCCAGCAGCGCCGAAATGGTGCGCGAAAGCTCCTCGCAATCGGCGACGCACATCGTGCCGTCGGGACGTTCGGCCATAATCTGCAGCGTGTGGCCGTCCTGCAGGCCGAAACGCACGCGCACGATCTCAAAGCCGATGCCTTCGGCGGGACCGCGCAGAAGCTCGAAAATGCGGCGCGCGGGGCCGGGCGCGGCAACAAGCGGCGTGTCGAGCACGGCATCCGCCGTCCCGTTCGCCTCTTTCCTGTCCAGACCTGTCGCCGTCAATTGCACGCTCCGAATTGCGGGGCCCCAGATAACAAAAAAAGCGGGCCCCCGTTTCCGGAGACAGCCCACTCTTGAGAGCACCGCTGACTAATTGGGGCCTATATAGCCCCTTTTGGGGGGCCGGGGCAAGGGCTGCGGCGTCAAAGGCGCCGGAACGTCAGATAGGCCGGAACCCGGCCCTCGCGGATCGCCTTGGCCTCATAGCGGGTGCCCGGCCAACCTTCATGGGGCGTGCGCCAATCCGCCGCCTGTTCGGCCGTCCAGCGGAAGGTTTCGCCGTTTTCGCGGTTGAAGCGGCCGATATGCGCGAGCGTCCAGGCGACATAGTCCGGGATGTCGCTGGCAAAACACAGTTCGCCGCCCGGTCGCAACGCGGCGGCCAGAAATCCCAGCGTCTCCATGTTGATGAAGCGGCGCTTGTTGTGGCGCTTCTTCGGCCAGGGATCGGGATAAAGAACGAAGACGCGCGCGAGCGAGGCCGGCGTCAGCCGTTCGAGCAGGAAGCGCGCGTCGTCGGCCAGGATGCGGATGTTGGAAAGTCCCTGCTCGTCGATCGCGGCGACCAGCTTGGCGACGCCATTGATGAACGGCTCGCAACCGAGAAACCCGATGCGCGGATTGAGCGCCGCATGATGCACCAGATGTTCGCCGCCACCGAAACCGACTTCGAGCCAGATCTCGCCGGCATCCGCAAAGAGATCGGAGGGATCGAGGCGGGAGCCGGCAAGCGAAATGGAGACCCCGGGAAACAGGGTCTCCATCAAATTTGCCTGATGGGACCGCAGGCTCTTGCCCTTGGTCCGGCCATAGACGTGACGACGGGATTTTTCCGCGGCACTGCCCAGATGTGAACTTCTCGGGCTCATGCCGCTGTTGCTTCATCCCTAGAGTCCTTCAGTGTTTCGTGGAAACACTGAAGGACTCCAAGTTGCTGTTTGGTCGCGCTTCTTTTCGGAAAACCGGATTCCACTTTTCCGAGAAGCGCTCTAGCGGATTTCCGCCTTGAGCTTGTCGGCAAGATCGGTCTTCTCCCAGGAGAAACCGCCATCGGCGTCCGGCGTGCGGCCGAAATGTCCATAAGCCGCCGTGCGCTCGTAGATCGGCCGGCTAAGACCGAGATGCTCGCGGATGCCGCGGGGCGAGAGGTCCATCGCTTTCGCGACGGCACGCTCGACCGCTTCCTCCTCGACCTTGCCGGTGCCGTGCAGATCGACATAGATCGAGAGCGGCTTCGAAACGCCGATCGCATAGGAAAGCTGGATGGTGCAACGCTCGGAAAGGCCCGCTGCGACAACGTTTTTCGCGAGGTAGCGCGAGGCATAAGCGGCCGAGCGATCAACCTTTGTCGGGTCCTTGCCGGAGAAAGCGCCGCCGCCATGCGGGGCCGCGCCACCGTAAGTGTCGACGATGATCTTGCGGCCGGTCAGGCCGGCGTCGCCATCGGGGCCGCCGATCACGAAGTTGCCGGTCGGGTTCACATAGAATTCTTCTTCCGGCGGGAACCAGCCGGCGGGCAGAACTTCCTTCACCACGCCACGCACGCATTCGCGCAAGTCGGTCATTTTCACGCCCGCCTTGTGCTGCGTCGAAACAACGACCGATGTGATGCCGACGGGCTTGCCGTTTTCGTATTTCAGCGTGACCTGGCTCTTCGAATCCGGCTCGAATTCCGGACGCTCGCCGGAATGACGAAGCTCCGCCATACGCTTCAGGATGCGATGCGAATAGATGATCGGCGCGGGCATCAGCACGTCGGTTTCGGTGCAGGCATAGCCGAACATGATGCCCTGGTCGCCGGCCCCCTCGTCCTTGTTGCCGCTGGCGTCGACGCCCTGCGCAATGTCCGCCGACTGCGCGTGAAGCAGCACATCGACGCTGGCGTTCTTCCAGTGGAAGCCGTCCTGCTCATAACCGATCGCCTTCACGGCCTGACGCGCGGTTTCCTCGATCTGGTCCTTGGTGATCGAAGCGGGTCCGCGCACTTCGCCGGCCAGCACGATCTTGTTGGTCGTGGTCAGCGTTTCACAGGCGACGCGAGAAAACGGATCGCCCGCAAGGTAGAGATCGACAACGGCATCGGAAATCCTGTCGCACACCTTGTCGGGGTGGCCCTCGGAAACGGATTCGCTCGTGAACAGGTAATTTGACCGCGCCAACTTGATCTCCCTCATGGGTCTGAGATGAGTTTTATGTCCGAAAACGGCGTCCTGCCGTCCGGCGAGAAAGTTTTTGCAAGGATCGGGAGCGGGGTCAACAGCCAGCGGCAAAAAGATATGCACATAAGTGCATATTGATGTCATATTTCCCGTAATGCTTAGATCCGGGGCGGTTCTGCGCCGGATTCATCGGCTTCATTGTCGCCCGCGAGCTGCTTGATCAGATCGAGAATGCGCTTGCGGAGCTTCGGATCTTCAATTGCGAAGAAGGCGCTGTTGAGCTGGATGCCCTCGGCGGTCGACAAACGGTCCATCGCGAAATGCATCGGCTCGGCCGCGACAACGCCCCCATCCTCGCCGTCGAGACCCTCGTAGAAATATTCGACCGGCGCGCCGAGCACGCGGCCGATCTGGAAGAGACGGCTGGCGCCGATGCGATTGGCGCCTTTTTCGTATTTCTGCACTTGCTGGAAGGTCAGACCCAATGCGTCGCCGAGCTTCTCCTGGCTCATACCTATCAGCATGCGGCGCATGCGGACGCGGCCGCCTACATGGACATCGATCGGATTTGGCGATTTGCGCGGCACGGATAAAGCCTGTCTGAAACGCGGCGGGACGAATGCCGGAATGACGAGATTACAACCTCAAGTCGGCATCCGCAGCAAGCGACGCGCCGCATCCGGCCCGATCATGCGGCGGAAATGGCCCGATTCCGGGCGCGCGCACCAATTCGGACACAACCTTTCGGCGATGGTTACCGCTTCAGCGGCTCGCGGCCGAAGGCGGCCGCAAAGGCGGTCGCGATCAGCAGCAGGGCCAGGAAGATATCGCCGAGCCTTGCATAGAGCGTCGGCTGCAGCGCCGCCGGCAGCGTTGCGTCGATGACGCCTTGCGTGTCGAGCGGCAGGCTTTTCACCAGCCGTCCGTAAGGATCGATCATGGCCGAGATGCCGCTATTGGCCGAACGGACAAGGGGCAATCCCTGTTCGACGGCGCGAAGCCGCGCCTGCGAAAGATGCTGATGCGGGCCGATGGAGCCGCCGAACCAGGCGTCGTTGGTGATGTTGACCAGCCATTGCGGCCGCGTGCCGGGGGCGACGATGCCGCCCGGGAAAATCACCTCGTAGCAGATCAACGGACTGACTGGCGGCGTGCCCGGCAGTTCGAGCGTCACCGGCCCGGGACCGGTTTCGAAGCTGCCCTGAAACTGCACAAGCTGGCGCAGACCCAGACGGCCGAGAATGTGACGCAACGGGACATACTCGCCGAACGGCACCAGATGATGCTTGTCGTAGGTCGCGGCGATCGCGCCGGCGGAATCGACCACATAAAGGCTGTTGTAGAAGACGCGCAGGCGGTTGGCCGGACCTTCGGCGTCCGCTTCGCCGCGATTGGAGCCGACGATCAGCTTCGCGCCCTCAGGCAGGACGCGGCCGATGGCCGAAAGCACATATGGCTCGCGCGCCAACAAGACTGGCACCGCGTTTTCAGGCCAGACGACAATCGTGTTGCCGTCGATGCCGCCCGGACGATCCGGTGTCGGGTCGCGCGACATGCGCAGCAATTGCCCGATGATGGCGAGGACGCGGTCGGAATCGTTCCAGTTGTCGGCAAAGGGCGTGTTGGGGTGGACGATGCGGATCGACGTGCCGCTTGAGGCGGGTGCGGCGAGGTCGGCTGCCGAAATGCGCGCGGCGCCGCCGAGCCAGATCAGCGCCAGACCGGCCAATGCAATCGCCGGCGCGGCGAGCAGTTCGATGCCCGGTCCGCGCCGCGCCGCGTGGATGCGGCTGTCGAATGTCGCGGGCGAGGCAATCACCAGCAGGGCGATGAAGGAGAGGCCATAGGCGCCGACCATTGCGCCCGCCTGCATCAAGGCATCGGAAGCGGTGAAGCTCTGGCCGATCAAGTTCCATGGGAACCCGGTCAACACATGGCCGCGCAGCCACTCGAAGACCGTCCAGGCGACGGCGAAGACCGCGACGCGACGGTAGCCGCGAAACCAGAACAGGCGGGCGAGAGCGGCGGCGGCGGCGGG
>PHEO01000313.1 GCA_002841195.1 Alphaproteobacteria bacterium HGW-Alphaproteobacteria-11 | reverse complement strand
ATGGACTACCGGAATAAAACCCGCCTCAAACTTTTCGGTCGGGTACGGATCGTCGAGCTCGACGATCAGACCATGCTGTCGCGCCTGGAGACATCGGATTACCGGGCCAGGGTCGAGCGGGGCCTCGTCATATCGGTTGAGGGATTCGACTGGAATTGCCCGCAGCATATTTCCCCGCGCTACACGTTGGAGGAAGTGATTGCCACAACCGCGCCTTTGATGGCCCGCATAGCCGAGCTCGAAGCCGCACTGGCGCAGTGCCATGAATCGCATTCAGCGAAATGAAACTCGTCATGTCCCGCAAACCAGTCACACTTTATCGATTTCGTCTCTCGGGACACTCGCACCGCGTCGAGCTCTTTCTGTCGCTCCTTGGTATTCCGTTCGCAATGGTCGAAGTGGAGCTTGGCAAGGGTAAACACAAAACACCGAACTTTCTGATGAAGAACCCTATGGGGCAAGTCCCGGTCATCGTCGACGGAGATCTTGTCCTTGCAGATTCGAACGCAATTCTCATTTACCTCGCCTTCGCATGTGATCCTGAACGGCGCTGGTACCCGGCAGATCCTGCACAATCCGCTGAGGTTCAACATTGGCTTTCTGTCGCGGCAGGCCCGCTCCTGACGGGCCCGGGTTATGCGCGCCTTGTCGGTATTTTCAATGCGAAGCACGATCTTGCGCGTGCGCACGCGGCGGCGCGGCAGCTCTTTGAGGTAATGGACGAGCATCTCCGGGGCGGGGGCGGCTTTCTGGTTGGCGCCCAGCCGACCATCGCGGACGTGGCGCTTTACACCTATACGGCACATGCTCCCGAAGGCCATATCAGCCTTGAGCCCTATCCCGCCATCCGGGCATGGCTGCGTGCTGTGGAGTTATTGCCGGGGTTCGTCCCGATGGCTCGGACCGAGCCTCGCTTCGGGCGCCCGTAGCAACGGTAGTGAACCGGGGCATGTCGTCCCTTTTTCTCCAGTGTTTGCTGGGAAGGCAATGTCTGCCTGGTGCGCGCGGCACGATTTTGTGAGGACATCATAAGGAATGTCTGTGCTAGCCTGATCCCATGAAACGAAGCCTTGATCGCCCTCGAAGCAGGTCTGTTGCCCGCCGCCGTCACTGGCTGGCGGCGCTGCTGGCACTTGCCGTGCTGCTGACGGGTGTCGCGGCGCCGATGACCGGTCTCGATATGATGATGTCGGCACACATGATGGCCGACAGCGGCGCCCCGCTGCCTGCGGCGGGTGCCATGGCCGGGATGGCAGGGCCGTGCTGCGACGATTGCGATCGTGCCGACACGGCAACCTGCGACAGCTCGGCCTTCTGCATGACCGCCTGCGGCAAGCTGCCGCTTCAGCTCGCCACTGCCTCCGGATTTGTCCCGGCCAGGCACGCAGTCAAGGCGGCTCGCGAGCCGGATATTGGCCGGGCCGACCTTTCTCCCTCTCCGTTGCAACGGCCTCCCAAAGCGGTGTGACGCGCCGGCGCGCGGCCTTCCGGCGCGCGTCAATCGACACATCGGTTTCAGGAGAGTCTTATGATTCGCTTACCCAAAGCGTCTGCGATTGCCGTGCTTGTGGCGGTCGCGGCGGCGGCCGGCATATGGAGCGTCGCCGGCGCGCAGTCTCAAGCTTATAAATTCGAGGCCGCGTCGGATGAAATATCTGTCGGCGAGGGCGTTCGGATCGAGGTCCGGCTGCTTGACCCGAGCGGCGAGCCCGTGCAGGCCGGAGTTATCGACACCGTCTCGACGCGGCTCGATATGGGGCCCGACGGCATGGCGATGATGGATACACCGCTCACGCCGGTACCCGTCGACAGCGCGGATGTCCTGGCCTTCGAGACGAAGATCGTGATGGCCGGCCGATGGGCGCTCACCATCGAAGTGGAAGTCGACGGCGTTCCGGCGCCCGTCAAGGGCGTCGTCATCTACACGGCCGTCGAGAAAAAAGCCGATGCAACCCCTGCCGCGTCAGCGGCAGGGGACCGAAAGATACGCTATTACCGCAACCCGATGGGCCTGCCCGACATATCGCCGGTGCCGAAGAAGGACTCGATGGGAATGGACTACATTCCCGTTTACGAGGACGAACTGGCGGGCACCGCCGGAACCGTTCGCGTCAGCGTCGAAAAGATTCAGCGCGCCGGCGTCAGGACCGTGGCGGTC
>PHEO01000312.1 GCA_002841195.1 Alphaproteobacteria bacterium HGW-Alphaproteobacteria-11 | reverse complement strand
CGACGCAAATCGCCGCAATCATGTAGGGAACCACCTGCATCTGGCCGATCCTTCTTACTGGGCACCCGCCGCTGACCGGGCAGCGCCCCCGCGCATTTCGGCCAGATGCGGGTATTTTTCGGTCAAAAGCGCGCCGTGATAATAGGTTGGGCGGAACGCGGGGGTCGCGCGCAACCGCTCTAGCCAGGCGCCGATTTCCGGGTGGGGGGCCCAGAGATGCCCAAGGTTGATGTCGTCCATCCGCACGATCACCGGCATCACCGCCAGATCGGCAAGGGTCAGCGCGCCGCCCATCAGCCAGGGCCCGCCATTTTCGGCCAGCCATGTGGCCATGCGTTCGACCCCGCGGCGCAGGCGGCCAAGCGCCTCGTCCATGTCGGCCTGTGCAAAGCCGGTGCGCCCCATCTTGCGCAAAAACTCGCGCCGCAGCGGCTTGGCTTCGCACAGCGCCTGAAACTCGGCCTCGGTCATCGCCTGGTAATGCGGCAGGAAGGCGAGGTTGTAGGAAGGCACCCGCACCGCGGGTGTTGGCACCTCGTCAATGAATCGCATCATTGCGCGCATTCTTGCCGCCGCAAACGGTTCGGCAGGGCGCATGCGGGCAACTTCGGGCAGGATGTCTTCCAGATACTCCAGAATCACGGCGCTGTCGGTCACCGCCCGCCCATCGTGCAGCAGCGTTGGCACCACGCCGTTGGGGTTGATCGCCAGATATTCGGGGCGCAGCTGATCGCCTGCGAACAGGTCGAGCTTGCGCTCATCAAACGCAATCCCTTTGGCGTGCAGCGCGTAGCGCACGCGCTGGCTGCAGGTGGATTGCGGGGCATTGAAAAGCACGAATGACGTCATCTGCATCCACCTTGGCCAACAAAATTGCCGCCCAAGCGAGGCTATTCGGCGGCTTTCAGCTCCAGCCCGGTCGGATAAGGAATGCCTTCGCTTTCCAGCGTGATGCCGGCCCCCAATGCAACTGTTTCAATCAGCGCTGCAAAATCCTGCGCAAGATAGGCTTCGGCATCGGGTTTGGTTTGCGCCACCCCGAAATGCAGCTGAAGCGCCTCGCGGGTGCTGGCGGTCACCGGCATCGGCACCCCAAGCGTGCGCGCCGCACTCAGCCCCAGGTCCAGATCCTTGCGCAAAAGCTCGGCGGTGAAGGTGGTGGTCCAGTCGAGATTGATCAGCGCATTGGTCTTGTAGCGGGTGAACACCGACCCCATCACCGAGTTGTTCATGAAGTCGAGGAAAGCCGCGCGCGGCACCCCGGCCTTTTGCGCAAGCACGGTGATTTCGGCAAGGTTCTGCGTCACCACACCCAGAAAGACGTTGTGCGCGATCTTGCAAAACCGCGAAAGCTCGCCCTCGCCCACATAGGAAACGCCGCGCCCGGCGATTGCCAGGATCATCGGTTCGACGCGATCAAACGCCGCGCGCGGGCCCGAGGCAACCGCACTCAGCTTGCCCGACCTCACGCATTTGCCGTTGCCGCTGACCGGCGAGGCCACGAACTCGGCGCCCCGCGCGGCAAGCCGGCCACGAAAATCGGCCGATTGCTCCACCGCGATTGACGAGCAATCTACGAATATTCCGGGGGTCTTGTCGCCTGACAGCACCCCCTCGGCGCCGAAATAGACCTGCCCCAGATCCTTGCCGGTCGAGACCATGGTGAACAGGGCATCGACATCGGCCAGATCGCGCGGCGTATTGACAAGCGTCGCCCCCTTCGCCGCCAGCGGCTCGGCTTTGGCGCGGGTGCGGTTCCACACGCGCAGGTCGTAGCCTGCGTTCAAAAGCCGCTCTGCCATGGGGTAGCCCATGCGGCCCAATCCGATCCATCCGATTACAGGCTTGCTCATACTCAGGTTCCTCACTTCAAGACTTTAAATTCAGCTGCCTCACGGGCCTCGGGCGCAACACAAGCATGTTCGAACCCAGCCCGATGCATCTTGCCGTAACCGCGCCCCTGCGGAGCGCAAAGGATTGCATTACCGGTAACATGCGCTCCGAGATGTCGTCAACACAATTACGCAATCGTTTGCGGTAGCGAGATACCTCGCCGCCGCGCCGCGGTGCCGGGGCCTCACGCGCGGCGGATCCAGACCATCTCGACGCGCACATTTGCGTCTTTCAGCAAATTGAAGACCGGGCAGCGTGCCTCGGT
>PHEO01000311.1 GCA_002841195.1 Alphaproteobacteria bacterium HGW-Alphaproteobacteria-11 | reverse complement strand
CGCTCGGCCTGCTCGACCGGATCGAGGACAAGATCGTCATGGTGCCGCATGACGAGAAATCCAAGATGGTCGTCATCGAGCCGTACCTCACCGACCAGTGGTATGTCGATGCTGCGACGCTCGCCAAGCCCGCCATCGAGGCGGTGGAGCGCGGCGCCACCACCTTCGTGCCCAAGAACTGGGAGAAGACCTATTTCGAATGGATGCGCAATATCCAGCCCTGGTGCATCTCGCGCCAGCTCTGGTGGGGCCATCGAATTCCCGCGTGGTTTGGACCGGACGGGCATATTTTTGTTGCTTATAGCGATGAAGAGGCCGCGGCCGATGCGGCAAAACACTATGGCAAGACCGTCGAACTGACGCGCGACGAAGACGTCCTCGACACATGGTTCTCTTCCGCGCTCTGGCCGTTCTCAACTCTGGGCTGGCCCGACGAGACGCCGGAGTTGAAGCGCTACTACAAGACCGATGTGCTCTCCACCGCGCACGACATCATCTTCTTCTGGGTCGCCCGGATGATGATGATGGGTCTGCACTTCATGCAGGAAGTGCCGTTCCACACCGTCTACATCCATGCGCTGGTCCGCGACGAGAAGGGCCAGAAGATGTCGAAGACGAAGGGTAACGTCGTCGATCCGCTCGAACTCATCGACGCCTACGGCGCCGACGCGCTGCGCTTCACCATGGCGGCGCTCGCCGCGCAGGGCCGCGACATCAAGATCGCCACGTCCCGCGTCGAGGGCTACCGCAATTTCGGCACCAAGCTGTGGAACGCGGCGCGCTTCTGCGAAATGAACGAATGCGTGCGCGTCGAGGGTTTCGATCCCGCCGCGCTCACGCAGACCGTCAACAAGTGGATCGCCGGCGAGGCCGCGCGCGCCGCCGCCGAAATCACCGAGGCGCTCGAAACCTACCGCTTCAACGACGCGGCGGGCGCCGCCTATCGTTTCGTCTGGAATGTCTTCTGCGACTGGTATCTCGAATTCGCCAAGCCGCTGCTCATGGGTTCGGACGAAGCCGCGAAAGCCGAAACGCGCGCCACCGCCGCCTGGGTGCTCGACCAGATCCTTCTGATGCTGCATCCCTTCATGCCCTTCATCACCGAAGAGCTCTGGCAGCGCACCGCCGAGACAGGGCCGAAGCGCGCGACGATGCTGGTCAAGGCCCAGTGGCCGAACCTCTCCGGTCTCGGCGACGCGCCTTCCGATGTCGAAATGAATTGGGTGATCCGTTTCATCTCCGAAGTGCGTTCGGTGCGCGCCGAGATGAACGTGCCCGCGGGCGCGAAACTTGCGCTGCTCATCAAAGATGCCAGCGCCGAAAGCCTGGCGCGGCTCGAACGCCACCGCGACCTGATCCAGCGTCTTGCGCGCCTCGAAAGCACCGCGGTCGCAAGCGCGATCCCGGATGGCGCGCTGCAACTGGTGCTCGACGAAGCGACGCTGATCCTGCCGCTGAAAGGCGTCATCGACCTCGCCGCCGAAACGGCGCGCCTCAAGAAAGAAGTCGGCAAGCTTCAGGACGAAGTGAAGAAGATCGACGCCAAGCTCGGCAACGCCAAATTCCTCGCCGGCGCGCCGGAGCATGTCGTCGAGGAACAGCGCGAACGCAAGGCCGATGCCGAGGCCGCGATGGCGAAATTCGCCGATGCGCTGAAGAGGCTGGAGGGAGCGGCGTAGTCTTCTTCTACCCCCAAGGTCGTCATGCCCGGACTTGATCCGGGCATCCAGAAGCCGCCGCAGGCGGCGTCTCACTTCGCATAGACTCCTTTGACGTTGGGTTTTCTGTGCAGCGCGTAGAGTTCTTGTGAAGAGAGACGGCGCGTTCCGCGCCTTCTGGATTGCCGTGTCGCGCCCGGCAAAGACGTTGTTGGGTGGGCGGTTGTGCCCCTCGGTTCACCGCCGGAATTCTTCGTCAACAAAAAAGGCGGCTCGCGAGCGCCGCCTTTCGTCTTTCACTTTCGCGCCGGTTCAGTTGGCGGCCGCGCCGTCGCCTGTGCGGCGCTCCGACATGAACTGGTCGAATTCGGTCTGGTCCTTGGCGCGGCGCAGGCGCTCCATGAATTCGCCGAAGGCTTTCTGCTCTTCTTCAAGGCGCTTCAGCGCCTCGTCGCGATAGCTGTCGAAGGCGGTGTTGCCGCTCGAACGGTGGCGGCGAAACTGCG
>PHEO01000099.1 GCA_002841195.1 Alphaproteobacteria bacterium HGW-Alphaproteobacteria-11 | reverse complement strand
GAATATGCAAGCCGCGCTTTCAGGTCGTCCTTGGTCAGGGCGACGATGGAAGCGATCAGGATCGAGGCCGCGGCAAGCCACATCAGCCATTCGGCCGCACCCGTTTTCGACAGGAAGCCGACGCCGAAGATGTAGGTGCCGACTTTCAGCATTGTGAATACGCCGGCCTTGACGACGGCGACCGCATGGAGAAGTGCGCTGACCGGCGTCGGCGCGACCATGGCGGCAGGTAGCCATCGATGGAAGGGCATCAGCGCGGCCTTGCCGATGCCGAAGGCAAAGAGCGCCAACAGGAACGGTGCGAAGGACGGGTCGAGTTTGCCGTCGAGAATGCCGCCGGCGCGGAAATCGAGTGTGCCGGCAATGTTCCAGACCCAGACGATGCCAACCAGCAGAAAGGCAATCGAGGTCGTCATCAGGATTGCGAGATAAGTACGCGCTCCGGCGCGCGCTTCCGGCGTTTCCTTGTGGGCGACCAGGGGATAGGTCGAGATCGTCAGGATTTCGTAGAAGACGAACAGCGTGAAAAGATTTGCCGAAAAGGCGATGCCGATGGCGCCGGAAATTGCAATAGCAAAGCAGATGTAGAAGCGCGTCTGCTTTTTCTCGCCGGCGCCACGCATGTAGCCGATCGAGTAAATGGCGGTGACGATCCAGAGACCCGACGCCACTACCGCGAACAACATGCCGAGCGGTTCTATCGAAAAGGCAAGCAGCAGGCCGGGCATCACTTCGAAAAGCGCGACCTCAGGCCGCTCACCCGCCATGACCGGCCCGAGAAGCATCAGAACCGCGATGAATGTCGCAATGGCAGCGAGCACGCTCGCGCTGTCGCGCAGGTTGGGGCGGTTGCCGAGCGCGGCGATCAGGAAGGTGACGCCGGCCGGAATGAATATCGCGAGCAGGAGGACTGTGCCGTGGGTCATATCATGCACTCACTGCCACAACATGTTGGAGGCGCTGATCAGCGCCGTTGCCGCGCGGCTTGCGGCGGCGGTGGTGAGCGCGGCATAGGTGCCGAAGAAGACCGAGAGGGCTGCAAGGCCCCATGTCGGCAGCAGCATCCAGAGCGGCGCCTCCTTGCGTACGACACCTTCCGGCGACGGTTGCAGATAGGCCGTCTCGACGACGCGCCAAATGTAGACGATGGCAAGCAGCGAGGAGGCCATGATCAGCAGCGCCACCGGCCACCAGTTCAGCTCCAGCGCCGCCAGCACGAGATACCACTTGCTGACGAAGCCGACCGTCAATGGCAGTCCGATAAGGCTCAGGCCGGCCGTGACAAAAGCCGCGGTTGTCCACGGCATGTCGCGGCCGATGCCGCGCAGGCTCGAAATCGAACTCGTGCCGGCCGCGAAGACATAACAGCCGGCGACCATGAAAAGGGCGCCCTTGGTGACGGCGTGGTTGAATAAATGGATCACCGAAGCCATGAGGCCGGTATGCGAGAGGAGGGCGAGGCCGAGCAGCATGTAACCGACCTGGGCGATGCTCGAATAGGCGAGCATCCGCTTCAGGTCGTCCTGGAACACCGCGACGATGGAGGCCGCGAACATCGCGACGATTGCCAGCGGCAACACGACATGGCGAAGCGTTGCGGCTTGAAAATCGTAGTCGAAGCCGAAAACCGTGAACATGAAGCGCAACAGCACATAGATCGCGACCTTGGTGGCGGTCGCGGCGATGAAGGCGGTCACGGCGGATGGTGCGAAGCTGTAGGCGTTGGGCAGCCAAAGATGCAGCGGGAACATCGCGAGCTTCAGACCGACACCGATCAGAATAAAGACAAAGCCCATGCGCAATGTGCTGCTGTCGCCATGATCGACGATGCGTTGCGCGAGGTCGGCCAGGTTCAACGTGCCCGTGACCATGTAGAGCATGCCGATGCCGATTACGAAAAAGGTCGCACCGACCGTTCCCATGATCAGGTAGTTGTAGGCGGCGGTCAGCGCACGCTTGTTGCGCTCGGCGCCGGTCGCGATCAACGCATAGGTCGAAAGCGACGAAATTTCGAGGAAGACGAATATGTTGAACGCGTCGCCCGTGATGGTGACGCCGAGAAGGCCGGTCAGGCAGAGCAGGAACGCCGAGTAAAACAGCGGCTGTCGCTCTTCGGAGATTTCGAAGGCGATGCTCGTTCGCGCATAAGGCAGGATAAACAGGGCGATGCCCGAAACCACCAGCAATACAAAGGCATTGAGAATGTCGACACGGTACTCGATGCCGATGGGCGGCGCCCAGTTTCCCATTCGATAGGAAATGGTTGCACCGTCCAGGGTGACGACGAAGAGAGATACCGAAACGGCAAAGGTCAATACGACCGCTGCCATTGCCAGTGTCCAGGCGCGCGTGCCCCGGCCCAGCACGGCACATACCGGCGCAGCCAGCATCGGTAGAACGACCTGCAATGCCGGCAGGTTTGCCTCAATCATGGCCAGCATCAACGTTCGACCCCGATAGCGGCGTCCATTTCATGCTCCAGTGCGATGATCTCGTCCTCCTCGACCGTGCCGTAGGTTTCGCGGATGCGCACGACAAGCGCCAGTGCCAGCGCCGTCGTCGCGATGCCGACGACGATCGCGGTCAGAATCAGGACATGCGGCAGCGGATTTGAGTACACGGCAGCGGGATCGTCGGTGAGAATGGGCGCTGTTCCGCCGACGATCTTTCCGGTCGAGACATAGAAGAGAAAGACGGCGGTCTGGAATATATTGAGCCCGACAATCTTTTTGACGAGGTTGCCGTAGCTCACAGTGATGTAGAGGCCCGTCATCATCAGGACCACGAACATCCAGTAGTTGTAATGCGTCAGGACGAACCCGAGGTCGAAGAGAAGTTCCTCCATTACCAGTCCTCGTCCTTGATCGGTGGATTGTGCGAGGCGAAGGCGACGAAGATCGCCATCATCACGGCGGCGACCGTCATGCCGACTCCGATTTCGACGATGACGATTCCCCATTCCTGGGCGTGCGGAGGATCGGCGGCGAGCGCGTTGTAGCCGAGATATGCGTCACCCAGCAGCATGGTGACGACGCCGGTGCCCGCGAATATCAGAACGCCGGTAGCGGAGAGGATGAGCAACAGGCGGGGGGGCAGAATTTCGGTCATGGCCTCGATGCCAAAAACCAGCGCGTAGAGAATAAAGGCGACGGCGAAGATAACACCGGCCTGAAAGCCGCCGCCCGGACCGTATTCGCCGTGGAATTGCACGTAGAGCGCATAGAGCAGAATTGGCGGTATCAGCAGCTTCGAAACGACACGAAGGATCGAATGATGTTCCATGAAATCAATCCTTCTTTCGCTCGCCGGCGACCTTGCCGTGCCGGCCCGACCGGCCGCCTCCACCGAGCAGGAGCAACACCGCGATGGCGGCGGTGAAGACCACGACAACTTCGCCCAGCGTGTCGAAGCCGCGATAGCTTGCAAGCACGGCGGCCACGGCATTGGGGATGCCGATTTCGACCGGTGTTTGCTCAAGGTAGTAGGGCGCGACATGGGTCTGCACCGGATTGTCGGCCGCACCGAATGGCGGCATGTCGAGTGTGCCGTAGATCAATGCGGCGCCGGTGATTGCACACACCAGCAGCGGCAGAAAAGGCGAATGCGTAACAGGCTTTTCCTCGCGCACGGTGAGGGCCAGCGTGCCGAGCATCAGCACTGTTGAGATGCCGGCGCCGACCGCCGCTTCGGTAAAGGCAACGTCCATTGCATCGAGCGTTACGAAGAGGCCGGCCGACAGCAAGCTGAAGACGCCCGCCAACATGGCGATGGCAAACAGGTTGCGCAGTCGTGCGATGGCGATAGCGATCAGCACCAGAAAGAGAAACAGGAGAATGTCGATGACGGCGATGCCGACAAGCCCGGCGCTCATGGTTTCGTCTCCCCGCCAAGAACGTTGGCGGATTGGTTCTTTCGGAGGTTGAGGGGGCGCAATCCGGCGGTGAATGCCGCGTTGGCGACGGCATGGGTTGCTGTCGGGCTCGTGACAAAGAGGAAGAGGCCGATCAGGAGCAGTTTGAGAGACGCCTGTGTGAACCCGGCCTGCAGGATCATGCCGAAGACGATCAGTTCGGCGCCGATGGTGTCGATCACGCCGGCGGCATGAATGCGCGCCCAGACGTCGGGAAGGCGGATCATGCCGAGCGCGCCGATCAGCAGGAAGGCGAGGCCGACCGCGAAGGAAATGCCGCTCGCAATGTCGCGAATGAGGTCGAGCGTGATGTCCATGACTACTCCTCGGCCAGCGGTGAGCGGCGGCCGAGTGCGCGATAGCGGAAGAATTTCAGAATTGCGATCGTCGCAACGAAATTTATCAGCGCATAGAGAATGGCGATGTCGAGAAAGTCGGGGCGTTCGGTAATAAAACCCAGAAGCCCGAGGAGCAGCACCGTCAATGTGCCGAAGGTGTTGACCGCCAGGACGCGATCGTAAACCGTTGGCCCCGCAAAGAGACGGATCAGCACCATCATCATGGCCGCGAAGAGGGCTGCTGCCGTTGCAAGAAGCATGGTCATGTTACCATGCCTCAATTTCGGCGACGCGGCGGCCCATTTCGGCAAAACCTTCGGCATCCGCCGCGCTTTCCGTCAGCGCGTGAACGAGAAAGACGCCGGGTCGGGTTTCGACGGTGACGGTGCCGGGAGTCAGCGTGATCGAGTTGGCGAAGATGACGTGGCCCATATCGGTTTTCTGAGGTGCCGGCACGGCGATCAATTGCTGGTGAAGCGCCATTTCGCGCATCAATATAACCTTGGAAACAGCCACTGCCGATTTAAAGATTTCGCCGCCCAGCCAGCCCCAATAGAGCAGCAACGCGGGCCGCAACTGGATCGGTACCGCCTCGTCGTCCAGCAGTTTCATCCGGTAGGCCAGGTAGAGCGTCAGCAGGCATGACAGAACGCCCAGCATCAGCAGGAACGGCTTGAAAAACCCGGACAATGTCAGCCACAGGGCGAACAACGCCACCAACAGGCCGATCGCTTTTGCCATACTTCCCCCTGCTTGCTGACGGTCGGGCCGCAAAAGCCCTTTGGCTGCCCGGCTTCTGAACGGAAGCCGCACACCTTCGAGGGCAGATGAGGACATCCATCCGCCAGCAGGGCCAGAATCCCTCGTGAGGCGGCCAATATGCAATGCGGCGGCGGCCAAGGGCAAGGAAGACCGGTGCAATACGGTCAAAAATCCGGCCTTTTGGCCCGCTTTCAATGCTTAACCGACACTGTTATAGTCAACAGTTCAAAACGGGGGGTCCTGGGGAGGAACCACGGACCAGTGAGAAATTCCAGAGCGGCCAATACTTGAGGCCATTTCAGTTTTGACCGTCTGGATGTCGATCGTGGTGGGGATGGAAGAGCGGTTCGAAATCTCGGCGGATTCGGTCGGTGTGTCGTTTGAAGTCACCGGCGTAGTCAAGTGGTTCGATGCGGTCAAAGGGTACGGTTTCATTATCCCCGATGACGGGCGCGACGACGTACTTGTGCATTTGTCCTGCCTGAAGCAGTTGGGAATCGACGCACTCGAGGAGGGTGCGACGGTGACGTGCGAAGTTGTGCGCCGTCCCAAAGGCAACCAGGCGGTCAGGGTGATCGATGTCGACGAGACAACCGCGGTGAAACCTGCGGGCGCTGCGGTGCGGCCGGCCAACCGCTCGGCGATATCGGGCGTGGTGCCGATCGGCGATTTCGAGACGGCGACCGTCAAATGGTTCAACCGGGCGCGCGGCTACGGATTTGTGACGCGCGGCGAGGGTACGCCTGACATCTTCATTCACATGGAGACGTTGCGTCGGCACGGCATCCGCGATTTGCTGCCCGGACAGCAGGTCCAGGTCCGCTTCGGCGAGGGCCCGAAGGGTCTGATGGTCGCCGAGGTCGCGCCGGACACGCCAACCGGGGACTGATACCGGCGTTTTTAGCGGGGGATTGCGCCATCGTGCCGTACCCTTCAGGGGTGGCCGTTCAGTTGGGTAATTCAGCGGCAATATGATCGACAGCGAAGAAGACAATCCGCCGGCGGGCTTTGTGGCGTCGACCGGCAGAGGTCCTTACACGAGCCACAACGGGCCGTTTTTCCACAAAGTAACCGACGAGGGGTTTGTGCATGGCGTCCGGGTACGGAAGCGCCACTGCAATTCGCGCGGGATCACGCATGGCGGCATGCTGATGGCATTTGCCGACGGCCTTCTAGGTACGGCAGTCTGGCGCGAGACCCAGACGGTCGCGTTGACGGTGCGCATGAACAGCGACTTTCTTTCGTCGGCGCGGCCAGGCGAATGGCTCGAAGGGACGGCGCGCGTGACACGCGCCACGCGATCGGTCGCGTTCTGCGAAGCGGAGCTCTATGTGGGGACGAGGCCGGTGCTGAAGGCAACAGGGGTTTTCAAGCTGATGCAGCGGCACAAGGAAAAAGCCTAGGATAGGTGTCCTGGCGGTTGCCGGAGGGTGCGCGGCCGGTGTATGGCAAGCCGGATCGGGCACGGCTTCGTGCTCGCCGGATATGTCGGGGCGTAGCGCAGCCTGGTAGCGCATCTGCTTTGGGAGCAGAGGGTCGCAAGTTCGAATCTTGCCGCCCCGACCAATATCAGGACAGGCGGTCACGCCGCTTGGGGCATCGAAGTTTTGATTTCCGCGCCATCGAGCCACCATGCGCGGCTGGCGAGCCTCTCTACGCTGCGCGACGGCCAGACCGGCGCCCCGCTTTGCGAGACAGACTTCGTCAGGTCGAGCACGCATTCGATGTCGGTCCGGTTGAAGCCGTGTGCGGCGAGCAGGGCGGTTGCGGCCTCGCGATTGAGGTAGGTATTCATTTCCGGTGCTCCTTCGAACTCGGGGAGGCATTCGGGCCTTGGGCGCCCGGCGCCGCCGACCCCATCGATGATGTTGTTATCGCTTGCAAATCCGGCAGTTTTAGGGCGATAAGAATAAAGTTTCGCGACGTTCTCCGTTGGTACGGGGATTATGGTTCAGGGGCATCAATTGGCAGCCGCGCGCATCTACAAACCCGCCAAGACGGCTATGCAGTCCGGCCGGGCCAAGACCAAAAAATGGGTGCTCGATTTCGAGCCCGCCAGCGCGCGGGGGATCGAGCCGTTGATGGGCTGGACAAGTTCCGGCGACATGAATTCGCAAGTGACGCTTCGCTTCGACAGCAAGGAAGAAGCGATCGCTTATGCGGAAAGACTCGGGCTTGATTACCGGGTTTTCGAGCCCCGGTCGCCGCGCCGTTCGATCAAGGCCTATGCCGACAATTTCAAATATGGCCGTCAGGAACTCTGGACTCACTAGGCCCGCCCGGCATCTCGATCCCGTAGCTCAACCGGATAGAGCAACAGATTTCTAATCTGTCGGTTGCAGGTTCGAGTCCTGCCGGGATCGCCATGGGGTTGGCCGCATAGAGGTTTGTCTATGAAGGTTGTCTTCGACCCGGCGCAGAAGCGTCACTATCCCCGTCATTTTCTGGTCAACGGTGTTGTCGAGTCCAATCCGGAAGTTCCCGAGCGGGCGGACCGGCTTCTGGCCGCCGCGCGGCAGGCGGGTCTTGAGCATGTCACGCCGAAGGATCACGGCCTTGGACCGATCTCGGCGGTTCATACACCCGAATATGTGGCTTTTCTTTCGACCATTCATGAGCGCTGGCTGCGGATCGAAGGCGGCTCCGATGAAGTGGTGCCGGGTATCCACCCGGACCGGCGCGATGGGGCCTATCCGCTCTCGGCAGTGGCGCAAGCGGGCTACCACATGGCGGATGGTGCCTGCCCGATTGCGGCGGAAAGCTGGGAAGCTATCAAGCGCAGCGCCGATGCCGCGGTGGATGCCGCCGGCATGGTTCGCGACGGCGCGTCCTGGGTCTATGCGCTGAGCCGGCCGCCGGGTCATCACGCGTTTGCCGATATGGCCGGCGGCTTTTGCTACGTCAACAATTCGGGGGTGGCGGCACAGGTGCTTCGCGGCCAACACGACCGCGTGGCGATCCTCGATGTCGACGTTCATCATGGCAATGGCACACAAGGGATGTTCTATGGCCGGCCCGACATCCTGACGGTGTCGATCCATGCCGATCCCGTTCGCTTCTACCCGTTCTTCTGGGGACATGCCGATGAGCGCGGTGCCGGCGTTGGCCTTGGATACAATTACAATTTGCCGCTGCCGCGTGGCACCGGCGATGACGCCTATATGCCGGCACTGGCGGCCGCGCTGCGCCGCATTGAGGCCTTCGCACCGGGCGCACTTGTGGTTGCGCTGGGGCTCGACGCCTACAAGGACGACCCGCAAGGGGGATTGTCGATCACAACCGGCGGATTCGGGCGGATCGGCGAAACGATCGGCCGGCTTGGTCTGCCTACTGTGCTGGTCCAGGAAGGTGGCTATCTCTGCGACGGTCTCGGCCCCAATCTGACCAGCTTTCTCGAGGGTTTCGGCGCTTCCCATAAGCTTTGAGCGGGTCCGGCTTGCCGGGGCGGGGTTTGTGACCAACCTTTAACTTGCGTGTTTGGAACCGCTCCGGATCATGGTTTCCGGGATATATGGGCCACAAGGGAAAAAAGCCCTGCAGGTGCCCGAGAGGGAGAGAAAAATGCGCCCACAGACCCCCAGTGTGTCCGCCGCGACGACCGAAGGACGGCTGTTTTATGCCGCCACCGCCTTTTTGATTCTGCTCGCCGCCCTGATGTTTGCCGCCGGTTCGGCGGTGGCCGCCACGTTGGCCGACCCGACAAAACCCGATCCGTCGATCGAGGGCCAACCGAACGAGGCGTCCGGGCAGGATCTCTATGTGCGCGGCTTTTATCCGGAAGCGCTGGCCGAGTGGAAGAGGGCGGTTGAGGTCAACAAGGATCCCGGCGCGGCCTTCCGTCTCGGCGAGGAGCACTTCGATGCGAAGGTTGTCGAGCGCGACGTGGAGACGGCGCTCAAATACTATTTCATCGGTGCGAATGGCGGCGACAGGCGCGCGCAAATGGACCTTGGCTCGATGTACGACAAGGGATGGGGTGTGCCGCAGGACATGAAAGAATCCGCACGATGGTTCGAAGCGGCGGCGCGGCAGGGTCTTGAAAGCTCCCAGTACAACATCGCCACCATGTATGAGGATGGCGTTGGCGTCGAAGCGGACAAGGTCAAGGCATACATGTACTACCAGTTGGCGATCGAGGGCGGCTTCCCGCGCTTTGCGGCAGAGGCGATCGAGCGGTTGTCGGAATCGATGACGCCGGCCGAGATCAAGCAGGCATCGATCATGGCCCGCGATTTCAAGCCGTTGACGCGCGAGGAAAGTGCGGCGGAAATCGCGGCAGCGGCCGTGGACGCAAATTGACAACCCAACCTATGCCGAAAATCGAAGCCCCGGAGCTGCACTCCGGGGCTTATTTCTTTTGACCGGGCGGGCGAAACGCTATCATCCGTACAGCTGAAAATGGAGATGCGGAATGACGGATGTCTGGTCGAACTGGTCGGGGTGGGTAAAGGCGTGGCCGCAAGGCATTGCGGCGCCGACGACCGAGGAGGAAGTGGCTTCGATCGTTCGCGATGCGCCGGCACCCATTCGCACGGCCGGGAGGGGACACTCTTTCACGCCGCTGGTCGAGAGCGATGGGACGATTCTGACGTTGTTCGGTTTGTCCGGTGTCGTCGACCATGACCCGACAGAGATGACGGCGCGCATCAAGGCCGGCACGACGATACGCGATCTCGGGCCGCTGCTCTTCGAACGCGGGCTCGCGTTGCTCAACCAGGGAGACATCGACAGGCAGACGCTGGCCGGCGCCGTCGGGACGGGTACGCACGGCACGGGCGTCGGGCTCGGCTCTCTTTCTGCGGGCGTCAAGGCATTCCGCCTTGCGACAGCCAGCGGTGAGGTTCTCTCCTGCAGCCGGACCGAAAATTCAGATGTTTTCGATGCGGGCCGTGTCAGCTTCGGCAGTCTCGGCGCGATGACCGAGATCACAATGCAATGCACGAAAATCTATGCATTGGAGGAAACCGGCGGGCGAATGCCGATTGCGGAAGCGCTCGACAAGGCGGAGGCAATGCGGGATGAAGCGCGGCATTTCGAGTTTTTCTGGTTTCCGTTTGCGGATCAGGCGCTTGTCAAATTTCTGAGAGAAACGGACAAGGAAGCGCGTCCGCGGCGAAGGCGGCCGGACGGTGAAATGTCGCGCGACGACAAAATCATGCGACTGGCTTGCGAAGTTTCAAGGACGTTGCCGTTTTTGCGGGGGCCGCTGCAGAAGTTCCTGACTTCAGCGAGCGGGTCGCGCTATTCGAGCGGGTCGATCAACGGCGTCGAAGGGCAGGCGACCAAAGTGCGCTGGTCGCACGATGCATTTCCGAGCGACCGCAATGTGCGCTTCAACGAAATGGAATATGCGGTGCCGGCCGAAAAAGGCCCCGATTGCATTCGCGAAGTCGCCGAGCATATGCGCAAATGCGGAACCAACTTTCTGTTTCCGCTGGAGTTTCGTTATGTCGCGGCCGACGATGCGTGGCTGTCGCCTTTTTATCGCCGCGACAGCGTGACGATTTCGGTCCATCAGTATCATCGTCAGCCCTACAAGGAATTGTTTGCGGGCGTCGAGGATATTTTTCACCGTTATGACGGACGGCCGCACTGGGGCAAGCTGCACACGCGCGGCGCAAAGGATTTCGAGGCGCTCTATCCGAAGTGGGATGCTTTCAGGGAAGTGCGGCGGCAGCTCGATCCGGCGGGAAAATTTCTCAACGCGCATTTGAAGCAGATATTTGGAGAGGCGTAGGCGTCAGTCCTGTTCGACGATCGCGACTGTCTGACCTTCTTCGACCATATCTTCCTCGGCGACAAGAATTTCGACCAGCGTACCGTCGGCGGGTGCCGCCACGGGAATTTCCATCTTCATCGATTCGAGGATCAGGATTGCGTCGTCCTCCGCCAGCCGGTCGCCTGCTTTCGTCTCGATCTTCCAGACCTTGCCCACGATTTCGCTTTTGACTTCAATTCTGGTCACGTTGCGTCTTCCATTATTCGTTGCAGGCGCGAAGCCGCTCGAAGCCCGCATCGAGATCGGCAATCA
>PHEO01000310.1 GCA_002841195.1 Alphaproteobacteria bacterium HGW-Alphaproteobacteria-11 | reverse complement strand
GAGGTCACGGGGGTTCATATCGCGCCAGACTGCCTGAAAGACGGGCGCTTTACGCTGCCCCCCTCGGGGCTGATGGCGCGGCTCGGGTATCAGGATTACGCGGTGATCCGCGAGGTGATCGGCCTGCCAAGGCCGGGCGAGGGCTGAGGCCCGGCACCGGCATGAAATGCGTCTTACGAAACTCACGCCGCTGATCTCGCTTGCATTTTCTTGGGGCGTCAGGGGTTTGGCAAGGTTTGACAAGCACCCGATCGTGCGCCGCCGCGTCAGTTACAAAAGCTGTCGGGCAGATCAAGCAAGACATGCCCGTTGGTTGCAAAACGGAACCATTCGCCCAGATGATTTCCGCGCATGGAACCGGTCGGATTGAATTCCAGCTCGGGCGCCATGAATTGCCGATCCGAAACCGTGATGGATTTTATCCAAAGGTCGGTATCGCCCGGCAGATCAGGCCCCGCCCAATTGTCATTGATGAAATACAGCCAGAGTGTTTCGGGTTTCGCGGTGATGGGCACCGAAAAGCGGAACTGCGCCGCACTGGCCGCGATTTCGCTTGCCTCGATCTGGCGGTCGGCATTTTCCAGCGCGTTTTCAACCACAACTTCGCCCAGATAGGTATCGTCGAGCATCACGCGGAACCTTGGCGCCGCGCCAAACCATGTGCCCGATGCTGTAACACTGATCTGCAAATTGCCGGCGGCATCCAGACATGTGCCTGCAAAGCCGGTAACGCCCGCAGGCGCGACAGCCGAGGCGCTGGCGGTGGCCGCCTTGGCCGAGACCAGGTCCTGAATGACGCCGCTGGCCTTATAGGCCGCAACCAGAGTTTCAAAACGGCCGCACTTGCGGTCATCGCCGGCGTCGGCGCGGCCATAGAAGCTGGTCGCGATCAACTCACCGATCCAGTCGCGGCCGCAGTGATCGTACTGATAAAGGTTCTCGGGCAGATAAAGATCTGAAACCGAGGTCGCAATATAGCTGCTGATCAGGGTAGGCAGCAGGGTCGCAGGCACCGGCACGTCACCGCAGCATTCCAGCGGGTTCGGCAGCGAGGATATGATTTCAAGTATGGTCTTGCGCTTGCTGAAATCGGCACGCACCGCTGAAAAATCGAGCCCCATGTTGTGTTCGGCACTGCCGCCACCGGTAAAGGAATAAGGCTGGTGGTCGCCATAAACGGCCAGCACATAGTCGCGCCCGGTTCTGGCCTTTTCGGCTTCGAGAAAGCCCCGGGCCATGGCTACGGCTTGTTCGGTCAACTTTGCCTGACGCGCGTATTCCTTGAGCGCGCAAATCATCAGTTCGTCGGCTTCGCCTGCAAATGCGATGTCTTCGTAGACATCGGCGTATTCCGGGTTGCACCAGTGCGGCGCATGGTTTTCGGCAAGCAGGACATGCTTGAAGAAGGGGGCTTCAGGGCCGCCAAGCGGAAAGTCCAGCGCGGCTTGCATGATCGGAATGTCGCGCGCGCCATAGCCGATGGTATTGCCGCCCAAAAACTGTTCGTATCCGTAATTCAGATAGCCGTTGCCATAGTTGTAAAAACCGCCCTCAACATTGGTGAAAACCGCAGTCGCATAGCCGCGCGCGCGCATGTAGCGTGGAAAGGTGTTCCGCGTATATTGCGAGAGCGAGGCATGCGTAAAGCGGCCGGCGACGCCGAACAGGCGCGAATCGAGGCCCGTGACCAGCTCGAACTCCGACACCCAAGAGCCACCGCCGATGACATTGACATACATCGGCCCGCGCACATGCACCATCGGGTCTTCGGCGCCGTAATGGGTGTAGAACAGGCTGTTTTCAATGGGTTTGGCGAGGTTCAGAACGTCGTTGGGGTCAAAGGTCGACTCGGCATGAACAAGGATGACGTTTGGTAGCGCGCGCGACGGCAGGGCATCGGCACGGACATACTTTTCTACCGAGCGACGGACCGCCGCGCGCGGCGGCGGCTCCGTGAGGGGTATGTAGGTAAGAAAATTCTCGCGCTCGCCGGCTTCAATGAAATGGCCATAACTGAGAAATCCGAGCACCCCGACCCGATCTGACAGCGCGATCAGCCCGTCAGGCTCCCAGATGGAAAGCGTGGCGGAATGCTTGCCGATATAGGATGAAACCGCCCGCACGACCGTGTCGTTCAGGGCAAAAAGCACCGGCACCGTGATCAACAGTTTGAGCGCG
>PHEO01000098.1 GCA_002841195.1 Alphaproteobacteria bacterium HGW-Alphaproteobacteria-11 | reverse complement strand
CCCCGCCGCGCTCGGTGATGCAATCCATATGGGCAACGCGGGGCGGCTCGCCTGCCGCACCGTCGTCGAAGGCGCCAACGCGCCCGTAACGGCCGAGGCGGACGTCGCACTCCGGGAGCGCGGCATTGCGATCATCCCGGATATTCTGGCGAACGCAGGCGGGGTGATCGTCAGCTATTTCGAATGGGTGCAGAATCTGCAGCGGCAGATATGGCCACTTGAGCAGGTCGATGACGAACTCAGCCGCATTCTCGGCAAGGCCGCCCGCGAGGTGTTGGACCATGCGGGCGAGGCCGGTCTCGATCTCCGGTCGGCGGCCTTCGACATCGCTATCCGGCGGGTCAAGGACGCTCTGGACGCAACCGGGATATGAGCGACATCTGCCTGCCATAAGGTTCATGTAACGGTTCGCATGCTAGGCTCGGGTCGAATCAACGCCCGCAGTGCAGGAACGACCACCGACATGCTCGAGAACAGTTTTCTGCAGGCCTTGCTGCTCGGCATCGTCGAAGGGGCAACCGAATTCCTGCCGGTTTCGTCGACCGGCCATCTGGTCGTGGCCGGCGATTTTCTCGGTTTCAGCAGCGTCCCCGGCGAGGTCTTCGAAACATCGATCCAGATTGGTGCGATCCTGGCGATCTGCACCCTGTACCGGGAACGGCTGAATACGGTCGTCCGCGGCTCCTTCTCAGGCGATCCGTCGGCGCATAATTTCGTGAAGGCTATCGTCGTCGCCACATTGCCGATGATCGTCCTCGGCGCGATCTTTTACGATTTCATCGTCGGCGTATTGTTCTCGCCCTATGTCGTCAGCGCGGCTTTCATTCTCGGCGGTATCGCGATCATCATGGTCGAACGCCTGAAGATCGAAGATCGCATTGCGTCCATTGAGGCAATTACGTTCGGCACTGCGATGAAGATCGGCGCGTTTCAATGTCTGGCGCTGGTGCCGGGCATGTCGCGCGCGGGGGCAACGATCCTCGGCTCCCTGGTCGTCGGCGTCGAACGCAAGACGGCGGCAGAGTTCTCGTTCTTTCTGGCGATTCCGGTGATTATCGGCGCGACGGTCCTCGATCTGTGGGGCAACCGCGACCTTGTCGACGGTACGCACCTTCCGGTCCTCGCGACCGGCTTTGTCGCCGCCTTCTTCTCCGCACTGGTCGTCGTGAGATGGTTCGTGGGCTTTGTCAGCCGCCACGGCTTCTCGATGTTCGGATGGTACCGGATCGTCTTCGGCAGCCTGCTGCTGGTGTATTACCTGACGCGATCATCGGCAGGATAAATATCCATTAATGTGTCATGTAAACGACGGCCTGACAGGTGTAATCGCTTCACTAAACAGCCATTTCCGGCGTACTTAACCAAGCGTTATACGTTTTTGCTTAGTTTTACCGTCCTGCGCACAGTATCTCCCGGACGTCCGATTGCACATGGCGGAAATGAAAGCCCGAGCCGATGGCGTCAGCCACACCGAACCGGACGGACGCGCCGAGCGGCCCGCATGGATGGATTCGGCCAACACGACCGGCGAGCAGCGACTTGATTTTCAGGAAAGTCTTATCGACTTCCAGATAAACCCGATCACCCTGCATTTCAGGGATGCGGATGTCGAAGATCGCTACTCTACTCGCAACTTCAACGAACAACTCGGCCTGACGCGCTTCTCAACGGCAATGGGTGCGGTGATCTTCGCGCTCTATGCGCTCTTCGATCCATATATCGTTCCCGAGATCGTCAACGAGGCCGCCGCGATCCGCCTCGGCATCGCCTCACCCCTTCTCTTCGCCATTGTGGCGATCTCCTACCTGCCGGGATTCTCATATCGACATCAAGCGTTGTTGTCGCTCGCCATGGTCATTCCCGGTCTGGCAGTGGTCGCAATGATCTCAATCGCCGACGCTCCGGGAAATTATCTTTATTATGCCGGCGTGCTGATCATTCTCAGCTATGCAAACTGCTTGTGGCGCCTGCGCTACTACTATTGCAGTTTCATGACGCTCATCACGCTAGGCTGCTACGAATATGTCGTTCTATTCGTCAATCCGATCCCGACCAACATTCTGATCAATAACAACACCTTTCTGATCTTCGGGGTCGGCGTCAGCATATTCGTGAATTACGTTCAAGAGTATCAACTTCGCCGGGCATTCATCTATAATGAAAAGCTGCGCTTCGAACAGCGCCGCTCGGAACGGCTGCTGAGCCGCTCGGAAGCCGCGAGCCGCGCCAAGAACGACTTCCTCGCCATTATGAGCCACGAACTGCGCACGCCGCTCAACGCAATCATCGGCTTCTCGGAAATCATCTCCAACCAGATGTTCGGTCCGGTCGGACAAGACCGGTATGTCGACTATGCGACGGACATCCGGTCCAGCGGCACACATTTGCTGAGCATCATCAACGACATTCTCGATATCTCGAAGGCAGAATCCGGCAAGCTCCAACTTGAAGAGGAGCCGATCGATCCGGTCGATTCACTCAACCGGACGATGCGGATGTTCCGTCAGCGCGCTTCGGAACTCGGCGTCGACCTCACCTTCCGTGTGCGGGACGATATGCCCTGGATTATCGCCGATCCACGCCTGTTCAATCAGGTCGCGATCAATCTGGCTTCGAACGCCCTCAAATTCACGCCGAAAGACGGCCAGGTCCGTGTGGAACTCGGGCTCAATAATGCCGGTGACCTTGTGCTCAGCGTCGACGATACCGGCATCGGCATCGAGGCGTCGGATATCGCACGGATATTCGAACCGTTCGTTCAGGTCGAGGACGCGATGTCACGCACCCAGCAGGGCACGGGGCTCGGCTTGCCGCTGGTGCGCAAGATCATGAACCTCCATGGCGGCACGGTCGAACTCGAAAGCCGGGTCGGCGAAGGCACGACCGTGAAAGCCACCTTCCCCAAGAGCCGCTTCGTCGCGCCGCACGCCGAAGAGACCGTCCGACAGGCGCTTTAGGCGCCTGCCGACAGATTTCCTATTCCGGCTTGTCGACCACCATCAGATAGATGCACTTCGTCGTGTCGACCTCGACCGTGACATTGGCAACGTCGAGCCCCTCGATCAACGCAAGCATGTCCGCCTCGGTACGGTAGACGAGGCTCCAGTCGGTCACGAATTCAAGCGGCCACTCGCAGGACTCGCGACCTTTCTTGACGTTGGCGAGGATGAGTTTCCCGCCGGGCTTCACCTGCGCATATAGATCGTGCGTCAATGCACGGGCGCGGCGCGCCGAGAGATAATCGTAGAGACCGAGACTGTAGATCACGTCCTGCGGCGGCAATGTCTTGAAGAGCGCGCCGGCTTTCAGTAGCTGGGCAAACGATGCTTGCAGACATTGCACCTTGGCGCGGCCCGCATGGCGGACCACCTCCGGATATGCATGTTCATAAGCGTGGTTCAGCGCCCGGTCATCCTGGTCGATGAGGGTGAAGTTGACCGGCGACGGCAGCCTGTCGATCTTCAGATAATCATAGACCTCATAGGCCGAGCCGCAGCCCAGATTGGAAATGTTGAGCGGCGTGTCGCCGGCGGTTGCGGCAATACGTTCCGCCAGCAGCTTCTGGGTCATGCGCAGCCGGGTACCGACGCAAGCGCCGGTTTCTACGCCGATGCGGTGCAACAGTTTTTCGTAGGGCGTGTCGCCCACCCGCTGCCATTCATAGACATAGTTCATGATCCGGTAGTCACCCGGATAGCCGAGCGGCTTCTCGTAGCAGCGTTTCATGACAGCGCCCGGCATGAAGTCGGGTGTCAGCACTCGCTCGGCATAGCGTTTGTGCCGCGCCAGCATCGCCGGATCGCTCCAGACCGGTGTCAAGATGTCGTTGCCCCGATACCAGAGATCTTTCCATTGCGGCACGATGCGCTCCTCGCAGGCGATCAGCGCGTCGAGCAGCAACTTCTCCCGCGTGACGCCCGTTGCCGTGAGGCGCGCCTCGAAGGTTTCGAGAATCTGCTTGTAGGAACGGAAGAGATTGATGATCTCGGTGGAGAGCTGCTGAAACTCCGGCAGAATGCCCTCCGACGTGCCAAATGCCGAATCGGCCAGCGCCTGCGTCAGCACCAGGCTGTCGTGATCGGTGACGATGGTCGGAATATCGAGATAGCCGGTGGTGAATTCGAGCGCCACGGTCGTGCGGATTCCATTCGGCTCGACGCGACGAATCCGCCCGGCACCGCCAAAGAGACGCGCATTGCCCAGCCGCAATTCGAACGGCATTTCCGCACCGATCTGATTGTCCCAGCCTTCGGCCCGCGCGCTCTGCACCGCGATGCCGGTCATGCTGAGATTTTTGAGCGTCGCACGCTCATCGTCGATGAAGACGGCCGGAACCGCCTCGCGAAAGAGCTGTTCCGGCTTGAACCGCTCCGCGCGATAAAACATCTTGCGCCCCTGGGCGCCCGTCAGTTGCTCATAGGTCCGCATTACCCACCCACCCGTAAACGCATACACACCGGTTTTAAGGAATCACAAGGGCTAACGAATTACAAACACTAACAAGCAGTTAATGGGCGGCTTTAAGTGATTCCATAATCATGAGTCTAGGGAGAATCGCGAATCTAGTATGCAGCGGCAACGGCAACCACTAGCTCCTGCGTCCAGCGGCTCTCAGGCGGCCGTTTTCGACAATCCGCATCACCGGCGGCAGCATCAGCCAATCGATGAAAAGATTGGACATGATGACCAGCGCGGTCATCGCGCCCAGCGCCCGGTTGACCTCGAAGCCGGAAAAAACCAGCGTCCCGAATCCGAGCGCCAGGGAGGCAGTGATGACCAGCATCGCGACACCGACGGTCGCGAAGACGTAGTTGATCGACTGTTCGGGATCAAGACCTCGCTCCCGCGCCTGCCGGTACATCAACAGGAAGTAGATCGTGTCGTCGACCACAAGGCCGATGGTCATGGCGGTGACGACCGAAGCCGCGAGACCGATGTCCTGATAGAGCAGGCCCCACAGGCCGAAGCCGACCAGCGAGGGCAGCATGTTGAGAAAGATGCTGAGAAACCCCAGAAAGGCGCTGCGCAGCGCCAGGCCCACAATAACGGCGATCAACAGAACCGAGATGGCGGTGCTCAACATCATCGACCGGATATTGATGCCGGACAATTCGGCGAAGAGCACGTTGATGCTGATGCCTTTGCTGTGCATTTCAAGCGGCGCGTTGGCCGACAGCCACTCCGCCGCCGCCGCATTGAGAGCCCTGATTTCGCTCGATGTCTTGTGACGCAGAATGGCCGTTACGCGGCTCGACGAGCGGCTGACATTGATCTGGTCATTGAGCGAGGCGCCGTAGGGAAGCGACAATTCGTAGAGCAGGAAGTACTGGGCAATTAGTTCGCGGTCGTCCGGTATGTCGCCGCCGGCCGCGGCGGCGCCGGCGTCCATCGCGGCGTGGATGCGACGCGTGATGTCCGAGACGGCGACAACGCTGACCACACCCTCCTGGGTGCGCAACCAGGTTTCGAAATTCGCGAGGCGCCGCTGATACTCGGGATCGAAGACGCCGCCCTCCTCGCCGCTCCCGACGTCGAACTCGATGATGTTGAGACCGGTCAGCCGCTCCTCGGCAAAATCCGAGGCCTGCCGATAGTCGAAGCGCCAGTCGAAATACCGCGCGAAGTCGTCGTCGAGCCGGATATTGCCGATCCAGAACGCGCTTGAAACAACGACCGCGCCGCAAAGAAAGAAGAGCACCTTGTAGTAGCGGTTTACGAAGTGGCCGAGCGAAACCATCGCGGCTTCCGAGCGCTGCACCGCCGGATGCAGGGGCATCAACGCCAGCACCGCCGGAAGCCAGGTGAAGGTAAAGACGTAGGCAATCACGATGCCGATGGCGACAATGTTGCCCTGCTGCTGCAGCGGCGGCGCATCGGCGAGGTTCATCGCCAGGAAGCCGATCATCGTGGTTGCGTTGGTCAGCGTCACCGGCCAGAGATTCATCCGCACCGCTTCGGCAATCGCCTCCTTTTTCGCCAGCCCGCGACCGAGCGCGCCGAGCGCCGTGGTGACGATGCGGACGGCAGAGGCCATGTTGATCGTCATAATGATGATCGGACAGGCGACGGTCGCGGTGTTGATTTCCCATCCATACCAGCCTGCGACGCCCATCGCGGTGGCGCTGGAAAGCCCGAGCAGAGAGAGAATGGCGATGCTCGGCAGGATGGCCCGCACGAAAATGAACATGACGATCGCAGTGACGACGAGGCTGATCGGTATCAGCACCATCGCGTCGTTCAGCGCGGCCTCAGTGAACGTGCCCATCAGCATCACATTGCCGGTGAGCTTCACCTCGATGCCGGGGTGATCCGCCTCGAAGGCGGCGACCAGCGCCCGGCTCGCGGCGATGATGGCCCGCACTTCCGCCGAGGCCTCGACCGGCAGGTTGAAATTGACGAGGACGCCGGCCGCGCGTCCGTCGTCAGCCAGAAGCCGGTTGACGATCAAGGGGTCGTCGAGAGCGATACGTTCGATCTCAAGTGCCTCCTCCGGCGTCACGCTGGCCGGATCCGGAACCAGATCGGCAACTGTGAAGCTGTCGGCGTCGGACGAGACATGCGGAAAGTTCGTCAGCGCATCGACGCGCGTCGAATTCGGCAACTGCCAGGCGCGCTCGACCAGATCGCCGATGGCGGCCAGAACATCCGGCTCGGTGACCTTGCGACCGCCGGCCCAGACGACCATCAGCACATTGTTGTTCTGGCCGTATCGGGCGTCGAAGGACTGCAACGCCTTGAGGCCCGCGCCATCGGGGGCGAAGAAGACGCGCGTGTCCGAAGAGATGGTGAATTGTGCGACGCCCGCAACTGCGACAAGAAACAGGCCAAGGCACAGCGCAACAATCGTGCGCGGCACCCACAATACCGGATTCAATACTCTGGCCATGAAACAGCGCCGCCCCACCCCGAAACTCATTCAGCGCGCGGTTAAAATGAGCGATTTCCGCCACAAAGAAAAGCGCGAGTTTAGAGAACGTTAACGTTTGGGCGATAGCCGGAAACGTGGATTTAACGCACCCGGCAATATTATGGCGTCTGAACCGCTGCTCCGTGCCACTCGACAAGCCGTCTCCGGCGGGCGCGAAACATCGGGAATTGGGGAAAACCGGCGGACTGACCATGAGCGACACAGCGCTCGTCAACCTGGCAACAGTCGGCAGCGATGAGCTGCAGGCGATGCCGGTCGCTGTCTTCACATCCGCTCTGGAATCCATGTCCGGCGATGCGATCGCCCGTTTCCGGCGAATGCGCAAGCTCAGTGCCACGCACCGGCAAGCCCTTGAGAAGTATCTCGTCGAACATCCGGACAAGCGGCCCGGCCAGCAGGACGCATCGGATTCCAAGGGCGAAAAAAAGAGCCCGCCCAAAAAAGCACGCTCGTCCGAGACGGGAATCGTCATGGAGGGCCTGCTGCGGCTTATCGCCTGGTGGGAAGGCATGGATACCGACGACGTGGCGCGCGCCAAGGGCGTTGCCCGGCGGAAGAAGAAAAAGAAAACGAAGAAGGTCAAGGCACCCCTAGCCGTACAGCCGAAAACCGTTGCGCAACCTGCCGTTGCCGCCACCGCGCCCGCCGCGGCGCCGGAGACGCCGGTTCTCGGCCGCATCGACATCATCCAGAAACTCTGGGGCGAAGGTTTCAGCCTGCCGGGCGGGCCCGAGTTCGCGGTCAAGCTGGTGCGGCCGCTGGCGTTCGAAAAAGACGGTCTCTATCTCGACCTGGCGCCCGGTCTCGGCGGCGCGATGCGCGCGGTCGCGAAAACATTCGGCGTCACGGTGAAGGGGCTCGAAACGGACGCACAACTTGCGGCCGCGGGGCATGAAATGTCCGTGCAGGCGGGCGTCGCCGCAACCGCGCCCGTTCTCGCCCGTCCGGACGGATTTTCGGCCGACGATTTCGTACCGGAAGGTCAGTATGCGGCGGTTTTCATGCGCGAGACCTTGTTTGCCGTCGAAGATCGCGCGGCGATGCTGGCGCTGGTGGGCCGCGCGTTGCGCGATGGCGGATCGCTGATGTTCACCGATTTCGTGCTTGCCCACGACGAGATCGACGACGACATGCTTGTCGTCTGGCAAAACGCCGAGGCAGCGCCGGTGTTTCCGTGGACGGAAGCGAAATACCGGGAAACGCTCGAAGCCCAACATTACAATGTCGACAGAATTGACGACCTGACAGCCGAATATCTGCCGCTTATCCATGCCGGATGGCGGCATTTCCACGATTGCCTGCAAAACGCCAAACTTCCGCCAGAAACGGCCGCCATGTTGATGCGTGAAGGCAATGCGTGGCTGGCCCGTAGCCGGGCGCTCGAAACCGGAATGCTCCGTCTCCTGCATGTTCATGCGCTGCGCCAACCGGCCGGCATCGAGACGGGAACGCCAACCGAAGAAGAGCGCGGGATGGAAGCGGACCTTGTCGATGCCGCAACGTGACGACGAGACGGACGACGACCAAACAGATGGAGCCGCCGGAGCATTGGCGGAGCAGACAATGCGAGACACCGAGGCGTACACCACCCGCGACAACAATCGCATCGAACCGATCTTCGATGCGTCCGGTACGTTGCGCCGCGATGTACTTCGAAAGCTGGGCGCGGCGCGCGCCGAGTATGCCGACGCCGGAAACAGAGTCCGCCCGACGCGCTGAGCGCGGAAGACTTTCTAGTCCAGATTCAGATCGCTCGTTTCGGCCGCTTCGGGGTCGAGCGTCGCCGTGCGCGCCTTGTGATGGCGATAGCGCATTACGGCAACCGGGATCGACAGCAAATAAACGGCCGCCAGCGACATGAAGGTCCACCACGGATAGCTGAGGATCACAGCGGCGGTGAAGCCGATCAGAAGCAGGATCGGCAACACCATGTCGCGTCGTATGCGCAGGCCCATGCGTTTGCCGGAAAATGTCGGAATCTGACTGACCATCAGAAAGGCGACCGCCAGCGCATGCAGCGCGATCAGAAGCGGCACTTCCTTGAGCCAGCCGACACCGATGAACGAAAGATACAACGGCAACATGACGAGGCCGGCGGCGGCCGGCGCCGGAACGCCGACAAAATAGTTGCCGGTCCATGCCGGTTTGTCCGGATCTTCCAGCGCGACATTGAAGCGCGCGAGCCGCAGCGCGCAGCACACCGAGAAACCGAGCACCGCGATCCAGCCGATGCCACCGATTTCGCCAAGCGACCACAAATAGAGAACGACAACGGGGGCAACGCCGAAATTGACAAAGTCGGTCAGCGAGTCGAGTTCGGCGCCGAAGCGGGTCGACCCCTGCAACAGCCGTGCGACGCGCCCGTCGAGCGCATCGAACACCGAAGCGACGATGATGGCAGCGACGGCCGCCTCGAACCGGCCTTCGATTGCGAAGCGGATCGCCGTGAGGCCGGCGCAGAGCGCCAGCACCGTCAATGCGTTGGGAATGATCGTACGCACGGGCAGTTGCGCGAACTGACGGGCGCGGCGCGTGCGCAAGCTCTCGCCGGCGCGGAAACCGGCGCCGGGACCCGGCTCGAATGGCGGAACGGGACCGGCCATCTTCGTTACCTCGCTTCTATCCCAAACTCAGACATGGTGCGGTTCCACCGAAATGGAATCGGCAAGCACGGTCTCGCCGCCGATGGAGGTCTGTCCGACCGCGACCAGCGGAATTGCCCCAACGGGCAAATATACATCAAGGCGGCTACCGAAACGAATGATGCCGAAACGCTCGCCCGCCGCGAGATCGACGCCTTCGGCGACGTCGCAGACGATGCGGCGCGCGACAAGGCCGGCGATCTGGACCACGACGACCTGCTCGCCGTCCGCACGTTCGATCAGCAGCGAATTGCGTTCATTGGCATCGCTCGCCTTGTCGAGATCGGCGTTGAGAAAGAGGCCGGGCCTGTAGGCGACGCGCCTCACCTTGCCGGCGACCGGCGCTCGGTTCACGTGGCAATTGAAGACGTTCATGAAAATGCTGACGCGGGTGCGTGTCATGTCGCCGAGGCCGAGCTCCTCCGGCGGCGAGGCTTCCGTAATCATGTTGACGACGCCGTCGGCCGGGCTGATGACCAATCCGTCTCGCGACGGCGTGACGCGGTCGGGATCGCGAAAAAAATAGAGGCACCAAAGCGTCAGCACGACGCCGATCCAACCAAGCGGATTCCAGATCAGGAACAGGACGATCGTTACCGCGGCGAAGATGATGACCCAGCGGTGGCCTTCCTTGTGGATCGGGGTCAGGATCGAAGTCAGGGCGTCCATGAGCGTCTTTCTGTTTAATCTGGCGGTTTATCCGGGAGCACGTGCGAGTGTACTCCGGCTGCCCCATGAGGTTAAGCGTAACCGGAATCGGCCGTTGTCAGTGGCTCCTCCGGGTCGGATTCGAGATCAGCCGCCTGCGGCGCGGCGCGTGCGGGCATCGTTTCGAGCTTTTCGCGGGCGGCATCCGCTTCGCGCTGGCGGTTCCACATTGCCGCATAGATACCACCTTGCGCGAGGAGCACCTCGTGGCGGCCGCGCTCCATCACCCTGCCCTGTTCCAGCACCAGAATTTCGTCGGCGTCGATAACCGTCGACAGGCGATGGGCGATAATCAGCGTCGTCCGGTTTTCGGAAATGCCCTTCAGGGCGATCTGTATTTCCTTTTCGGTGTGCGTGTCGAGCGCCGATGTTGCCTCGTCGAGCAGCAGGATCGGCGGATTTTTGAGGATGGTGCGGGCGATGGCGACGCGCTGCTTCTCACCGCCCGAGAGCTTCAGGCCGCGTTCGCCGACGCGCGTTTCATAGCCTTTCGGCAGACGTTCGATGAAGCCGGCGATCTGCGCCAGGCGGGCCGCCGCCTCGACTTCGGCGTCGGTCGCATCGGGCCGGCCGTAGCGAATGTTGTAGCGGATGGTGTCGTTGAAGAGCACCGTATCCTGCGGAACCATGCCGATGGCGGCGCGGAGCGTCGTTTGCGTCACGTCGCGGATGTCCTGACCGTCGATGCGGACGCTGCCTTCAGCGATGTCGTAGAAACGATAGAGAATGCGCGAGATCGTCGACTTACCGGCGCCCGACGGACCGACAATGGCAAGCGTGCGGCCGGCGGGGACGCGAAAGGACAC
>PHEO01000097.1 GCA_002841195.1 Alphaproteobacteria bacterium HGW-Alphaproteobacteria-11 | reverse complement strand
GCCGCCGCAATCGCCGTCGATGCCGGGTACGGAATTCTTCACCGCCGCTTCCATGGCGGAAATGCCGTCCTCGGCTTCAACGGCGTGAACCCTTCCGCTCGCTTCGACGTAGTTGATTCTCGTCATTCTTCTTGTTCCTTCTCAGAGCGTGTGGAGTTTCACCGGCAGCGAGGCATAGCCGCGCACGAAATTGGAACGCACTCGCACAGGTTCGTCCGTCACCTCAATGCGCGAGAAGCGCTTCAATATCTCCTCCCAGAGAATCTTTATTTGCATCTCCGCCAGCCTGTTGCCGACGCAGCGGTGAACGCCGAAGCCGAAGGAGAGGTGCTGACGCGGCCGTTCGCGGTCGATGATGAATTCCTCCGGCCGGTGGATTTCCGTCTCGTCGCGATTACCGGAGACGTACCACATCACCACCTTGTCGCCCTTGCGGATGGTCTTGCCGCCGACTTCCGCATCGGCAAGCGCCGTGCGGCGCATATGCGCGAGCGGCGTCTGCCAGCGGATGATTTCAGGCACCATGCTGTCGATGAGCGCGGGATTGGCCTTCAGCTTTGCGAGTTCCGCCGGATTCTGATGCAGCGCCAATACGCCGCCCGTCATCGAGTTGCGCGTCGTGTCGTTCCCGCCGACGATGAGCAGCAACACATTGCCGAGATAGTTCTGTGGCGTCATGTCATGCGTCGCGGGCGAATGTGCCATCATCGAAACGAGATCCATGCCCGGATTTTCCAGGCGCTCGTTCCAAAGGCCCTGGAAGCGCCCGGCGCATTCCATCAATTCGTTCGTCCGCTGCTCCCAGCTGTCGACAATGCCGCTTCCCGGCTCCGCCGTTGCGACGTCCGACCAGCGGGTGAGCTTGGCGCGTTCCTCGAAGGGGAAGTCGAAAAGGGTGGCGAGCATCTGTGTCGTCAGTTCGATCGAAACGGCGGGCACCCAGTCGAATTTCTCGCCGACGGGAAGGCCGTCGAGCACGCGGCCGACGCGCTCGCGGATCGTGCCTTCGAGCTTTGCGAGGTTCGCGGGCGCGACAATGGGGCTCACGGCCTTGCGTTGCTCGTCGTGGCGGGGCGGGTCCATGGCGATGAAGTTCGGCAGGTCGATCGCGCCTTCGCTGCTGCTTTTCTGGATGCCGTCTTCGATGATGATGCCGCCGAGCCCGGCTTCCGAGGAAAACACCTGGTGGTTGGTGTCGACGGCCATGATGTCCTTGTATTTCGTGATCGACCAATAGGGTCCATAGGCGCTCTCGGCGCAGTAGTGCACCGGGTCCTCGCGGCGCAGGCGGGCGAAATAGTCGCCTTCGACGTTGCGTTCGAAGAGCTCGGCCCGGCTCACGTCGATCCGGTCGAGGGGGAGGCTGTCGGCCTCCGTGGCTTTGGCGGTCGCGGATGCAAGTGCGGTCATGGCGGTTCCTCCCAGTGTGCCGGTCCCACTATTGAGTAATATATCAATAGCTATTGAGCCCGGAGTCAATATGCGGTGAAATGAGCTATCCTCGCGGGGCCATTCGCGGCCCGGGCGGGGATATACTCGTGGCGGAAATCCGCCGATTCCCGATGGAGACCGCCAGCCGTGACAGTTGCAAGATCAGCCCGGACAAGGCTCGCGCCGGAGGCTCGCCGCGCCCAGCTTCTCGAATGCGCGCTCGCTGCCTTCGCCGAGAATGGCGTGGCGCGGGCGACGCATTCCCATGTCGCGGAGCGGGCGGGCGTTTCGGTTCCGGCCGTCTACTCCTATTTCCGTACGCGGGAAGATCTTGTCGCCGCCGTGCTGGACGAGGTCGAGGCCTATCTTCTCGACATCGTTTCGTCGTCGCTCGGCGGTCCCAAACCGGTCTCCGAGGCGCTCAGGACGCTCGCGGTCAATTTCGCGCGCGATGCGACGGCCAAGCCGGACATGATCAAGGTCTGGCTCGACTGGAGCACCGGCGTGCGTGCCGATGTCTGGCCGCGCTACATGGATGTGCTCGAACGTCTGCACGGTATTGCGCAAAAGGTTCTTGAGCGCGGCAAGCGGGAAGGCGTCATTCCGCCGGCACTCAATGTGAAGGCGTCGGCGCGGGCCTATCTCGGCGGCGGGCACACGGTGGCGCTCATGCAGTTCTCGGGCGCGAAGCCCCGGGAGTTCGATGCCGTGATCGAGCATCTCGTCCGTTCCGCGATGGGTATCAGTTTCGATGCGCCGCTTTCTTCCGTTCGTTAAGCGGGCCCGCTTGCCGTATCTGTATTGCAAGCGGCTCCCGTGCTAGAACCCGCCATGCCTCAGCGACCCTTGATTTTCGGCATTCTCAACATCACGCCGGACAGCTTCTCCGACGGCGGAAAGTATTTCGCGCTGGACGCTGCCATTGCCCATGCGCGACAGCTTGCGGCGGACGGCGCGGATGTGATCGATATAGGCCCGGCTTCCTCGCATCCCGATGCCGCGCCCGTCTCTCCCGAGGAGGAGATACGCCGCCTCGCCCCGGTCATGGAGGTGCTGCGCGGCGAGGGCATTGCGCTTTCCGTCGACAGCTTCCACCCCGAAACGCAGGCCTTTGCGCTGGCGCATGGCGCGGCCTGGCTCAACGATATTCAGGGCTTCGCCGAGGAGAGCTTTCATCCGGCGCTGGCGGCGGCGGATGTGCGGCTCATCGTGATGCATTCGATCCAGGAGCATGGCAATGCGGACCGCCGGGCCGCGCCCGAGGGCGACATTGTCGAACGCATATGCCGGTTTTTCGAAGCGCGGATCGGGCAGCTCGAAAAGGCTGGCATCGCGCGGGACCGCCTGATCCTCGATCCCGGCATGGGCTTTTTCGTCGGGCCGACGCCGGAAACCTCTTTCGAGGTGCTGGCGCGGCTCGGCGAGCTCAAATCCCGTTTCGGGCTGCCGCTGCTTGTTTCGGTTTCGCGGAAATCCTTCCTGCGCGCGGTCACCGGCCGGGCGCCAGGGGAGGCGGGCGCCGCCAGCCTCGCGGCCGAACTTCTTGCGGCAATCGGCGGGGTGGACTACATCCGCACGCATGAGCCGCGGCCGCTCGCCGACGCGCTTGCCGTTCATTCTGCCCTGAAAGTCCGCCAATGAAAGATTTGGCAAGAAAACGTTAACTGCAATGCGCTCATAGAATTCTAATATCCGCCGCATATGCTGCGTATTGCAGCTATCGAGGGGGCAAGTCGGGGTCCGAACTGGGGGGCACTGGCAGGCCGAGATTGAAAAGACAAGGCGCAAGGACCGTTCGACTTATGTCGCGCAAATATTTCGGCACCGATGGCATTCGCGGCAAAGCGAATTCCGGATACATGACCGCGGAAACCGCGCTGCGCATCGGCATGGCGGCCGGCCGTGTTTTCCGGCGCGGCGATCATCGCCATCGCGTCGTGATCGGCAAGGATACGCGCCTTTCCGGTTACATGATCGAGCCGGCGCTCACTGCCGGCTTCACCTCGATGGGCATGGACGTCTTTCTGTTCGGGCCGCTGCCGACGCCGGCCGTCGCGATGCTGACGCGCAGCTTGCGTGCCGACCTCGGCGTGATGATCTCGGCCTCGCATAATTCCTTCGAGGACAACGGCATCAAGCTTTTCGGACCGGACGGCTTCAAGCTTTCCGACGAGGTCGAGCTTGCGATCGAACATCACATGGATAACGGCCTTGCCGACAATCTGGCGGGTTCGCGCGATCTCGGCCGCGCCAAGCGCATCGAGGACGCGCAGGCGCGCTACATCGAGCATGTGAAGCACACCTTCCCCAAGCAGCAGACGCTTGAAGGCTTGCGCATCGTCATCGATTGCGCCAATGGCGCCGCCTACAAGGTCGCCCCCGAAGTGTTGTGGGAGCTTGGCGCCGAGGTTGTGACGGTCGGCACCGAGCCGAACGGCTTCAACATCAACGAGGATTGCGGCTCGACGGCGCCGGAGCGCATGTGCGCCGCGGTGCGCGAACGCCGCGCCGATATCGGCATCGCGCTTGACGGCGATGCAGACCGGCTGATTGTCGCCGACGAGAACGGCAGGATTGTCGATGGCGACCAGATCATGGGCCTGATCGCCCGTCACTGGAAGGAAATGGGCACATTGTCGGCGCCGGGCGTCGTCGCCACCGTCATGTCCAATCTTGGCCTGGAAAGGTTCCTTGGCTCGCTCGATCTTGCGCTGGTGCGCACCCAGGTCGGCGACCGCTATGTCGTCGAGTATATGCGCGAGCACGGCTACAATGTCGGCGGCGAACAGTCCGGCCATATCGTGCTGAAGGATTTCTCGACCACCGGCGACGGGCTCATCGCCGCGTTGCAGGTTCTGGCGGTGCTGAAGAGCGGCAACAAGCCGGTCAGCGCGCTTTGCCATCTCTTCGACCCGCTGCCGCAGCTTCTGAAGAATGTGCGCTTCCGGCGCGGCGAGCCGTTGCGCGAAAAGGAAGTCGAGGAGGCGATCCGCGAGGGCGAGGCGCGTCTCGGCAAAACCGGCCGACTCGTCATCCGCAAGTCGGGCACCGAGCCCTTGATCCGCGTGATGGGCGAGGGCGACGACGAAGGCCTCGTCAAGGCAGTCGTCAACGACATCGTCTCCGCGATCGAGCATAATGCCGCCTGATCGGCGGTTCGATCCCGGAGACATTTTTCCATGAGCACATCGCTGCAAGGCCGCGTCCTGATCGTTGCCGGCTCGGATTCGGGCGGCGGCGCCGGCATTCAGGCCGACATCAAGAGCGTCACGGCGATGGGCGGCTTCGCGATGACGGCCGTTACCGCAATCACGGTTCAGAACACGCTCGGCGTTCACGGTATCCACGAAGTGCCGGTCGAGATCGTGCGGGCGCAGATGAAGGCCGTGCTTGACGACATCGGCGCCGACGCAGTGAAGACCGGCATGTTGCACAGCGCGGCAATGGTCGAGGCGGTGGCCGCCGAGCTTGGCGAACATGCCGGCGTACCGTTCCTTGTTGTCGATCCCGTCATGGTGGCGAAGGGCGGCGCGTCGTTGCTCGAAGGGACGGCGGTGGCCGCCTTGAAGGAAGTGCTGATCCCGCTTGCAACACTTGTCACGCCCAATGTGCCGGAAGCCGAAGCGCTGACGGGCCGGACGATTACGGATCTCGACGGACAGAAGGCGGCGGCAGACGCGCTGCTCGGGCTCGGTTGCGAGGCTGTGCTCATCAAGGGCGGGCATCTCGATGGCGGCACGCTGTTCGATGTGCTGGCGACGCAGGAAACGATGCAGACGTTTTCCTCGCCGCGCATCGAGACGCGCCACACGCATGGCACGGGCTGCACGCTGGCTTCCGCCATCGCCGCGCTGCTGGCGCAAGGCGTCGAACTTTCGCTCGCGGTCGAGACGGCGCGCGACTATGTGCATGAGGCGATCCGCACCGCGCCGGGTTTCGGCAAGGGCCACGGACCGCTGAATTTCCTCGCCGCTTTCAGTGACGACGAGGACCCGTCAGGCCACCAGTGAGCTCGATATCGGGCCCGACTTCAGCAAACCGGAAACGATCGCGAGACCGGTTGCGAGTTCATCCCTCGTTTGCGGCTGGCCGAGCGCAAGGCGCACATGGCGCGAGGCACGATCGGTCCTTCCGACCATGAAATCCTCGCCCGACGCGAGTGCCAGCCCGCGGGCCCGTGCCGCCTCGACGAAAATATGCGCACGCCAGGTGTCGGGCAGGGCGAGCCAGGCATAGGGTGCCGTGTCGCGGTTCGTGAAATCGCCGTCCGGCAGCGCCTCGCGCAGCATGGCGTGGCGGGCGCGCGTTTCCTCGATCTGACGCCGCCTCAGCGTGTCGGCGTCGCCGCTTTCGATCAGCATGGCCGCGAGGTCGGCCATCAGCGGCGGCACGGTCTGTCCGAAACCGTATTGAATGGCGCGGGCGCGTTCGAGTTGCGCGGGCGGTGGCCGCAGGAAGCCGATGCGCAACCCGCAGGCGACCGTCTTGGCGAGGCTCGTCGCATGCCATGTGCCTTCCGGATAGAGGCTCGCGATCGCCGGCGGCGGGTCGTCCACCAGCTTGCCATAGATGTCGTCCTCGATGACCGCGAGGCCGTGCGTTCGCGCGACATCGGCAATGTCGTACCTTCGTTGCTCGCCCATCACGGCGCCAGTTGGGTTGTGCAGCGTCGGTACGACGAAGACGGTCCGCGCGCCCGTCTCGCGTGCCGCGCGGTCGAGTGCCTGCGGCACAAGGCCTTCTTCGTCGATGTCGACCGGCGCGACGTGCCGACCCACGGATGCCGCCTGGTTCACCATCGCGGTGTAGGTCAGCGCTTCGGTCAGGATCGTGTCGCCGGGCCCGGTCGTGCAGAGCACCGCGGTCAGGATCGCCTGTTGCGTGCCCGAACAGATTATCAGTTCGTCGACATCGGGCGCGAAAGCGCCATGCGCGACCCATTGCGCCGCCATCGCGCGCTGATGCGGCGCGCCGCCGACGGGCGGGTAACTGTTGAACGGCGATCGGCCGGGCATGTCCGGCAGCGTGTCGAGCAGGCGCCGCATTGCCGCGCCGAGAATGTCCGCCTGGCCGACAGGCGCGGGCAGTGCCGCCTTCATCGCCGCCTGCATCGTGTCGGGCAGCGCGTGGAACGCCGCCGCGCCGACGCCTGCTCCTGCGCCGCTTCGTGCGTTGCGGTCGCACACATAGGTGCCGCGTCCGACTTCGCCCGTCACTTGGCCACGGCTCGCGGCCAATGTGTAAGCGCGCGACACGGTGCCCACCGTCACGCCGAGCCGATAAGCGAGATCGCGCAGCGGCGGCAGCTTGGTGCCGGGCGTTGCCGTCCCCATCTTCACGGCATCGCTCAGCGTGTCGGCGATGGCCTTGTAGCGCGGGCCGGGACGGGCGGCGATGTCGGCCGGATCGAAAAGCGAAATTGTCATGGGTACAATAAACTCATTGAAACCGTATCGGACGTGGATCATCTTCCGGAAACAGTCACAATATCGAAGTTTTTGGGTCAACGGGCAAGTTTTCTATTCGATGATCTCAAAATTGTACCCATACAATACGGAATGAAGACGATGAAAGCAGTTCTCTACCAGGTCGATGCGTTCGCGGACCGCGTCTTCGAGGGCAACCCGGCGGCTGTCGTGCCGCTCGATAGCTGGCCGGCGGATGACGTCATGCAGGCCATCGCGGCCGAGAACAATCTCGCCGAGACCGCGTTCTTCGTGCCCGAAGGCGAGGGCTACCGGTTGCGCTGGTTCACGCCGGCGGTCGAGGTGCCGCTCTGCGGCCACGCAACGCTTGCCTCGGCCCATGTGCTCTTCACGCGTCTCGGCCATGCGGCGCCCGAAATCCATTTCGAGACCAAAAGCGGCCGGCTCACCATCGCGCGCGAAGGAGACCTTCTCGCAATGAACTTCCCGGCCAATCCGGCAAAGCCTTATCCGGCGCCGGCGGAAATCGCCGCGGCGCTCGGCGCGAACCCGCGCGTCTGGGCGAAGTCCAACTTTCTTCTCGCCGTGTTCGACAGCGCCGCCGAAGTGAAGGCGCTCGCGCCCGACATCGGTGCGCTCAAGCGGCTGCTGACGCCGCTCGACCTGCTGCTGATCGTCACGGCGCCGGGCGACGAAGGCTCGGGTTTCGATTTCGTTTCGCGCGTCTTCGCGCCCGCGCATGGCATCGACGAAGATCCGGTGACGGGCGCGGTGCATTGCACGCTTGTTCCCTACTGGGCGAAGAAGCTCGGCAAGAGCGATCTTGTCGCGCGGCAGGTGTCGGCGCGGGGCGGCACGCTGCGCTGCACGGATGCCGGCGAGCGCACGATCATTCGCGGGCGCTGCGCTGATTACATGAAGGCCGAAATCAGTTTCTGAGACGCCACTCGCTCAGTGCGATGCCGGCGAGGATCAGCGCGAAGCCGCCGAGCACGCCGGCGCGCAGTTCCTCGCCGAAAACGAGATAGCCGGTCAGCGCCGCGAAGACCGGCACCAGATAATTCGTCAGCGACACGAATGTCGGCCCGGCATGGTCGACCAGGCGGAAGAAGACGATGGCCGCAAGACCGGTCGAAAAGATTCCGAGCCCGGCCACGCCGAGCAGCGAAGCCGGGCTTGCCTCCAGCAGTGCCGCCGGCGGCGTCATCGTGCTTGCCATCGCCGTCCCCATCAGCGCACCGGCCAGCATCACGCCGGAGGATTTCGCCAGCAGCGGCATGTCGGGCGCGAGGCGGGCCATCACATTGTTGCAGGCAAAGAAGAAGGCACCGGCCAGCACCGCCCCTTGCGCGAGGCGGGCGTCGCCGCCCGACGCCGTCGCGATGTCGGCAAGCGCGTCCGGGCCGACCACAATCACAAGGCCGGCAAAACCGACGATGAAGCCCGCGAACCGGAGCGGCGTGATGAATTCGCCGGGGACGAAGACGCGTGCGATCAGCAGCGTCGCCAGCGGCGTGAAACCGATCAGGATGCCCGCCAGCGCCGAGGAGATGTGTTGTTGCCCCCAACTGATGGTGAAGAAGGGCGCGATGTTGCCGACAAGCGCCAATGCGATAAGCCAGCCCCAGGCGCGGCCATCGCGCAGCAGCCGTCCGCCCGTCAGCAGCAGGCAGGGCAGCAGCAGCGCCGCGCCGGTCAAAAGCCGCCCGGCCATGGTCCATTCGGGCGCCACGGTCTCGACGGCGACCTTCGCGAAGGCAAATGCCAACCCCCAGAGCGCGACCAGCGCGCCGAGCAACAGCCAGTGAGAGGGGGCGTGTGCGGGCAAGGTGTCCTGCGGTTCCCAAGGGGTGGAGGGTCAGTCTTCCGGACCCCACCGCGCGCGTCAATTGCAAGGGGTTATGCGGATTTTCGGGCCTTCCGCGCGGTTCCGTCGCAAGGCCGACATTTGACTTCGCGCGGCGACCCGCCTATACGCGGCGGCGGGACACCCCTCCCCACCGAGGGGCAGCTATCTGAAAGGATAGGTTGCAAATGACCGCCATCGAGCGTCCGGCCGTGCGTCCGTCCAATCCGCACTTTTCTTCCGGCCCCTGCGCCAAACGGCCGGGCTGGTCCATCAAAAATCTCGAAAATGCGCTTGTCGGCCGGAGCCATCGCTCGAAGCCGGGCAAGGCGCGTCTCGCCGACGCCATCGAAAAGACGCGCAGCGTTCTCGGCGTGCCCGCCGACTACCGAATCGGCATCGTGCCGGCGTCGGATACCGGCGCCGTTGAAATGGCGCTCTGGTCGCTCCTGGGCGCGCGCGGCGTCGACCTTCTCGCCTGGGAAAGCTTCGGCGAAGGCTGGGTCTCCGATGTCGTCAAGCAGCTCAAGCTGAAGGACGCGCGAACGCTGAAGGCCGACTACGGCAAGCTGCCGGACCTCGCCGAAGTCAATTTCGACAATGACGTCGTCTTCACCTGGAACGGCACGACGTCGGGCGTGCGCGTGCCGAACGGCGACTGGATCCCGGCCGACCGCAAGGGTCTGACGATCTGCGACGCGACGTCCGCCGCCTTCGCGCAAGACCTTGCCTGGCCGAAACTCGATGTCGTCACCTTCTCCTGGCAGAAAGTGCTGGGCGGCGAGGCGGCGCATGGCATGCTGATCCTGTCGCCCCGCGCCGTCGAGCGGTTGGAGAGCTATACGCCCGCATGGCCGATGCCGAAAATCTTCCGCATGACCAAAGGCGGCAAGCTGATTGAGGGCATCTTCAAGGGCGAGACCATCAACACGCCGTCGATGATCGCCGTCGAGGATTATCTCGATGCGCTCGACTGGGCAGCCTCCATCGGCGGCCTCAATTCGTTGATCGGCCGGGCGGATGCCAATGCCGCCGTCATCGCCGAATGGGCCGCCCGTACGCCCTGGGTCGATTTCCTCGCCGAGAAGGTCGACACGCGCTCCAACACTTCCGTCTGCCTCAAGGTCGTCGATCCGGACGTGACCGCGCTTTCCGACGACGAGCAGGCCGCCTTCGCCAAGAAGATCGCCGACCTGCTCGACAAGGAAGGCGTCGCCAACGACATCGCCGGTTACCGCGATGCACCGGCCGGTCTTCGCATCTGGGCGGGCGCGACGATCGAAGTGTCCGACATGCGCGCGCTGATGCCCTGGCTCGACTGGGCCTATGCGCAAGCCAAGGCGTCGCTGAAGGCGGCGGCCTGATCCATTTCGTTCATTGAGCTGCCGGTCCGGCGAGCCATGCTCGCGGGCCGGACGGCCATTCAACCAGGAGGCATTCATGCCCAAGGTTCTGATTTCCGACCAGCTTTCGCCCGCCGCCGTGCAGATATTCAAGGATCGCGGCGTCGAGGTCGACGTCAAGACGGGTCTCGACCGCGACGAGCTCATCAAGATCATCGGCGACTATGACGGTCTCGCGATCCGCTCGGCCACCAAGGTCACGCCGCCGGTGCTTGCGGCGGCGAAAAAGCTGAAAGTCGTCGGCCGCGCCGGTATCGGCGTCGACAATGTCGATCTTCCGGCCGCCACCGCCGCCGGTGTCATCGTGATGAACACGCCCTTCGGCAATTCGATCACGACGGCCGAGCATGCGATCGCGATGATGCTGGCGCTTGCCCGCGACATTCCGCAGGCGAATGCCTCCACTCATGCCGGTAAATGGGAAAAGTCGAAATTCATGGGCGTTGAAGTGACGGCCAAGACGCTCGGCATCATCGGTTGCGGCAATATCGGCTCCATCGCCGCCGACCGGGCGCGCGGGCTGCGCATGAAGGTCATCGCATTCGATCCGTTCCTGACGCCTGATCGCGCCAGCGACCTCGGCGTCGAGAAGGTCGAGCTCGACGAGCTGTTGAGGCGCGCCGACTTCATCACGCTTCACACGCCCTTGACCGACAAGACGCGCAACATTCTCAACGCCGAAAGCCTCGCCAAATGCAAGAAGGGCGTTCGTATCGTCAATTGCGCGCGCGGCGGGTTGATCGTCGAGGCCGATCTCAAGGCGGCGATCGAGAGCGGTCATGTCGCCGGCGCGGCGCTTGATGTGTTCGAGGAAGAGCCCGCGAAATCCAATCCTCTTTTCGGGATGGAGCAGATCATCTGCACGCCGCATCTGGGCGCTTCGACCAACGAAGCGCAGGAGAACGTCGCGCTACAGGTTGCCGAACAGATGGCCGACTACCTGCTGACCGGCGCGATCACCAATTCGATCAACGTGCCGGCGGTGTCGGCCGAGGAAGCGCCGAAGTTGAC
>PHEO01000096.1 GCA_002841195.1 Alphaproteobacteria bacterium HGW-Alphaproteobacteria-11 | reverse complement strand
GCCTTTTCGGCGCAGGAGGCCGAAGACCTGCCGGAAGAGGAATTCGATGCCCGGCTCGACTGGGTTGTGACCGAAACGGGCGCGCGCGCTTTCGCCGCCGCGCCTCGCGGAGTGTGACGATGAGGCTTTTGTTTCTCGGCGATATTGTGGGCCGTAGCGGGCGGGATGCGCTGGTTGCCGAACTGCCGGGGTTGCGGCGGCAACTCGGGCTGGATTTCGTCATCGTCAATGGCGAGAACGCCGCCGGCGGATTCGGCATCACCGGCGCGATCTGCGACGATGTGTTCGACGCTGGCGCCGATGTCATCACGCTCGGCAATCATTCGTGGGATCAGCGCGAGGCGCTGGTTCATATCGAGCGGGAGCCACGGCTGATCCGGCCGGTCAACTATCCGTCCGGCACGCCGGGACGCGGCGCGACGCTGGTGGAGAGTGCATCCGGCGCACGCGTACTGGTTGTGAACGCACTTGGCCGCGTCTTCATGGAGGCGCTCGATTGTCCGTTCGAGGCGGTTGACCGTCAGCTTGATGCCTGTCCGCTGGGACAGGCGGCGGACGCTATCGTGGTCGATATGCACGCCGAAGCGACGTCGGAGAAAATGGCGATGGGGCATTTCTGCGACGGCCGCGCGTCGCTGGTTGTCGGCACGCATAGCCATGTGCCGACGGCGGATGCACAAGTGCTTCCGGGCGGTACGGCCTATCAGACCGATGCGGGCATGTGCGGCGACTACAACTCGGTCATCGGCATGGAGAAGGACGAACCGCTCAACCGTTTCACCACAAAAATTCCAAGTGGGCGTTTTCAGCCGGCGATGGGGCCAGCGACATTGTGCGGCGTGTTCGTGGAGACGGATGCGGCTTCGGGCCTGGCGCTGCGTGTCGAACCGGTTCGCATCGGCGGACGGCTGCGCGCAGCTTTGCCGGAGGTGTGACGCAGATGCGGATCGTGTTAGCGGGCAACTACAATGAAAAGCGTGCGGGCGCCAATTTCTATGCGACAGTGCGCAAGCTGACGAACGGTTTTGTGCGCAACGGTCATCTGGTGATACCCTTCAGTGATCGCGACGTGGCGCGTGAAGAGAGCCGTCTGGGCATCGGACGTGGCGGCGAGGGCCATGTCAACCGGCGTTTGCTTGAGCTTTGCGAGAATTTCCGGCCGGACCTGTTGGTGATGCTTCATGCCGACAAGGTCAGAAACGACACTGTGCGTAAACTACGTGTCATGCTGCCTGCGCTTCGGGTCGCGATCGTCAATCTCGATGCGCTCTTTGTCGCAGAAAATGTCCAGCGCATCCGCCGTCAGGCAGAGATCGCGGACGCGACTTTCCTGACGACGGCCGGTGATCATCTTCGCCAATTTGTTACGCCGACGCATCGTGTCGCCTTCATTCCCAATCCGGCCGACCGCTCTATCGAGACGCTTGAATGTTTTGCCCGCGACGATCAGCCGTTTGACTTTCTGTGCACGATAGGAACCGAACGGACATCGCCGAGGCGCGGCCAGTTCATGCGCGAGATCGCGGCCCGGGTGCCGGAGGCGCGCTATGCGTTTTATGGACTGGCAGAGCGGCCATACGTATATGGCAGCGCCTATTTCGAGGCGATCGCATCGGCGCGCATGGGCCTCAATCTCAACCGGGCCGACGACCATTACCTCTATTCGTCGGACCGCTTCGCCCAGTATGCCGGCAACGGACTGCTGGTCTTCGTTTCGCGGTCGACCGGATATGACAAGATTTTTTCCGACGACGAGTTTGTCTTCTACCGCGATCTCGATGAGTTGACGGAGCGGCTGCGTTATTTTCTGAAGAACGACGGCGAACGCCAGCGCGTCGCGCGCAACGGCCATGCACGCTATCACGCGCTGTTCAGCGAGGTTCTGGTGGCGCGCTTTATCGAAGATGCTGTTTTCGACCGCGCGCCATCCGGCGACTATGCATGGCCGACCGAAATTCACAGTTTCTGATACCGCAGAAAGCATCGCCCCGCCCCCGGCCTCCCGAGGTGGGTCAGGAGACGGAGACGGGGCGGCCTGCCTACGCGTTGCGCGCGGGCTGCCCGGTTGCGGACTTGGGCGAGGCCGCGGGGCCGGGCTTGCTGCTTGCGTCGCCGGTGTTGTGGGGAGGTTGGGCGAACCTCCGGTTGCCGGCGACGATCTGAAACTAGAGGTGAATCATTACATACACGTTAAAAGGGTATCGATGTTCTTACAACACGTAATACGTGTATTTGGATGATGTTGGGCAATGCTGGATTTTGGCCGGTGCGGCTTCTATAAAAGCGCCCGAATCCAGCTTGCATCGATGGGTGTTGGGAGACGGAATGGCCGGCCATTCGCAATTCAAGAACATCATGTACCGCAAGGGCGCGCAGGATAAGAAGCGCGCCAAGATGTTCGCCAAGCTTGCCAAGGAAATTACCGTGGCGGCCAAGATGGGCTTGCCCGATCCGGAATATAACCCGCGGTTGCGGGCCGCCATTCAGGCGGCGCGCGCCGAGAACATGCCCAAGGACAATATCGAGCGGGCCATCAAGCGCAGCACCGATCAGGGCGGCGAAAACTACGAGGAAGTGCGCTATGAGGGGTTCGGGCCCGGCGGCATCGGCGTCATCGTCGAGACGCTGACCGACAACCGCAACCGGACGGCCGGCGAAGTGCGGGCCATTTTCACCAAGAATGGCGGCAATCTGGGCGAAACGGGCTCGGTGTCCTTCATGTTCGACCGCCTGGGATTGATCGAATATCCGGCGGACGCCGCCAGCGCCGACGCGATGATCGAAGCCGCCATCGATGCCGGCGCCGACGACTGCCAATCGGGCCCGGAAACGCATGATCTCTACAGCGCACCCGACGCGCTGCATGAGGTCTCCAAGGCGCTTGAGGCCCGGTTCGGCGAACCGCGCTCGGCGCGCATCGTCTGGAAGCCGCAAAACACCATCTCTCTTGACGACGAGAAGGCCGAGACGGTGCTCAAGATGCTCGAAGCGCTGGACGACAACGACGATGTGCAGCAGGTTTATGCGAACTTCGAGATGTCCGATTCGGTGCTGGAGAAAATGTCGGCCTGAGCGATCTTTCCGGATCGGTCCATGCCGGAGCATTCCGGCTTCCGTCGCGGATGTGAACCCGACAGACGGCCGGCGCCGATCTGTTTGGAGGACCCGCCGCCCATGCCGGCACCGCTCAGAATCCTCGGCATCGATCCCGGTCTCGGCGCGACCGGCTGGGGCGTCATCGAGACCGCCGGTTCGCGGCTCGTCCATCTTGCCAACGGCACTATCGTTTCCAATTCGAAATCGCCGCTCGCGCAGCGGCTGGTCGAAATCGAAGCCGGGCTTCTCGCAGTGCTCGATTGCCATGCGCCCGACACTGCGGCAGTCGAACAGGCCTTTGTGGCGCGGGACGCTTCGGCGGCGCTGAAGCTCGGCCAGGCGCGGGCCATTGCGCTGCTTGTTGTCGCGCGGGCGGGCCTGCCGGTCGCCGAATATGCGCCAAACCGGATCAAGAAGTCGGTCGTCGGCGCGGGTCACGCCGACAAGGCCCAGATCGCGCTGATGGTCGAAATGCTGCTGCCCGGGGCACGGCCCGCCACCGAACATGCCGCCGATGCGCTTGCCATTGCCATTTGCCATGCGCATTCGGGTGGTGCCGACGAGCGGATCGCGGCGGCGCTGCTGCGGGCCGGGGCCGCGCGATGATCGGCAAGCTCAAAGGCATGGTCGACTCGACGGGCGAGGACTGGGTGGTCGTCGATGTCGGCGGCGTCGGCTATCACGTCACCTGTTCAAGGCGAACTCTGGCGGCGCTTCCGTCGCCAGGCGGCGCCGTGACGCTTTCCATCGAAACCAAGATGAGCGACGACGCAATCCGCCTGATCGGATTCACGAGCGATGGCGAGCGCGAATGGTTTCGTCTGTTGCTCGGCGTACAGGGTGTCGGCACACGCGTCGCGCTTGGTGTACTGGGCGCGTTGACGCCGGCCGATCTTGCGCGCGCGATCGCGCTCGACGACAAGAAAGCGGTGTCGGCCGCACCGGGCGTCGGCCCGAAAGTGGCGGCGCGTATCGTCGCCGAACTGAAGGACAAGGCGCCGGCCGGCGCGGGGCTTGCCGTCGTTCTCAACGGAGCAGGCGGTGCCGATGCGTCCCCCCAATCCGAACCGATGCGCGATGCGGTGTCGGCGCTCGTCAATCTCGGCTATCCGCAAGCGCAGGCGGCCGGCGCCGTTTCGTCGGCAGCGCGCCGGCTCGATGACGATGCCAGCGCCGAAGCGCTGATCCGGCAAGGTCTGAAGGAACTGGCGCGATGACGGAACGTATTCTCGGCGCCGCGAAACGGCAGGAGGACGAACTGGAACGCTCGCTCCGGCCGCAGGTGCTTGCCGATTTCGTCGGGCAGGCGCGGGCGCGCGAAAACCTGTCGGTCTTCATCGAGGCGGCACGGGCCCGCGGCGAGGCGCTCGACCATGTGCTGTTTGCCGGTCCGCCCGGCCTTGGAAAAACGACGCTCGCGCAGATCGTCGCGCGCGAACTTGGCGTCAATTTTCGCGCGACATCGGGGCCGGTGATTTCCAAGGCCGGCGACCTGGCGGCGCTTCTCACCAATCTCGAACCGCGCGACGTGTTGTTCATCGACGAAATTCACCGGCTGGCGCCGGCGGTCGAGGAAATTCTTTATCCGGCGATGGAGGATTTCCAGCTCGATCTCATCATCGGCGAAGGTCCCGGCGCGCGTTCGGTCCGGATTGAACTTGCTCCCTTCACGCTGATTGGCGCGACGACGCGCACCGGGCTTCTGACGACGCCGCTGCGCGATCGCTTCGGCATTCCGGTCAGGCTCAATTTCTACGAGGTTGCCGAACTTGAAAGCATCGTGCGGCGCGGCGCCGGCGTACTCGGTGTCGAGATGACGCCGGACGGAGCGCATGAAATCGCGCGCCGGGCGCGCGGCACGCCCCGCATCGCCGGCCGATTGTTGCGCCGGGTGCGCGACTTTGCGGTCGTCGAAGGCGCGCGTTCGATCGATGCAAAGACGGCGGACAAGGCGCTGCGGCGCCTCGAAGTCGACGAGCTGGGGCTCGATGCGCTCGATCATCGCTATCTGCGCTGCATCGCCATGGGTTTTTCGGGCGGGCCGGTGGGCGTCGAGACGATCGCCGCCTCGTTGTCCGAACCGCGCGATGCCATTGAGGAGATCATCGAGCCTTATCTGATCCAGAAAGCGCTGGTGAACCGGACGCCGCGCGGGCGGGTGTTGACGGCGGCGGCTTTCACCCATCTCGGCATTGCGCCCCCGGAAGGCGGGCCGGCGGGGCAGGGCGCGCTTTTCGGCGGCAATGAAGGCGATGGCGGCAAATGAGCGCGTGGCCCGACCTTGCCGGCCGGATCGACGGTCAGGAGCATCGTCTGCCCGTCCGGGTCTATTACGAAGACACGGATTTCTCGGGCATCGTCTATCACGCGAATTATCTGCGGTTTGCCGAGCGGGGCCGGTCCGATTTCCTGCGGCTGGCGGGGGTCCATCACACCGATCTTTTCGAGGGCGACGACCCGCTCGCTTTCGCGGTTCACCGCATGGAGATCGATTTTCTGAAGCCCGCCCGGATCGACGACCGGCTCGAGGTCCGGACGCGATACGTACGTGCGCGCGGCGCGCGGATCGAAGCCGAGCAGACAATCCTGCGCATTGCCGATGGTACCGACGCGGAGCCGATCTGGCGGGCCCGGGTCTTTGCGGCCTGTCTCGACGCCGCGGGCCGGCCGCGCCGCCTTCCCGCCGGGGTGCGGCAGGCGCTCGCGCCGTTCGTCGGTCCTGAAAGCGGTTAAACACAGCAGTAGGAGTTTCGTTCCTACGATGTTGTCGGGCCGCAACACAGCAGCGCTAACCTCTTGAGAGACCGCCCTTTATCCGAACACGCGCCACGGTAATGACATAATTGAAAGACTAACTTCAGCCTCAATTCGGGGGCACACATTCAACGGCAAGGCGCGGCGGGCAGGGTGCCCGGATGCGGATGCCGCGTCAGCGATGTGCCGCTCCCTGCATCGAGCCTGAAAGCACGGAGAAGCAATCTGATGGATCCCGCGACCACTGCCCAGATCATCACCGAGACGACGGTCGACGCCGCCGCCATGGACTTCTCCATGTGGGGGCTGTTCCTGCGCGCCGACATCGTCGTCAAGCTTGTGATGCTGGGTCTTCTCTTCGCCTCGGTCTGGTCCTGGGCGATCATCTTCGACAAGTGGTGGCGGTTTGCCCGTGTCGAACGGCGCGCCAACCAATTCGAGCGCATCTTCTGGTCGGGCAGGTCGCTGGACGATCTTTATCAGGAAATGGGGCATCGGCCGCAGCATCCGCTCTCCGTGCTTTTCATCGCGGCGATGCGTGAGTGGCGTCGGTCGCAGGACATCGCTTCAAGCTCCTTTATCGGCCTCAAGGAGCGCGTCGACAAAGTCATGCAGGTGACGATCTCGCGCGAGATCGTCAATCTCGAGAGCCGGCTTCTGTTCCTCGCGACCGTCGGCGCGACCGCGCCCTTTATCGGTCTCTTCGGCACGGTCTGGGGCATCATGAACGCGTTCCAGTCGATCGCGATCAGCCGCGATACCAACCTTGCCGTTGTGGCGCCGGGCATCGCGGAGGCGCTCTTTGCAACCGCGCTCGGTCTTCTCGCGGCTATTCCGGCAGTTATCTTCTACAACCGTTTCTCCAATCAGCTGTCGCGCATTGGCGGCCGGATGGAGAGCTTTGCCGACGAGTTTTCCGCGATCCTTTCGCGGCAACTCGATGAGCGGAGCTGATCGATGGGCATGTCGGTCGGAAACAAGGGCGTTCGCCGCGGCCGTTTCGCGAGAGCGCCGATGTCCGAAATCAACGTGACGCCGGTTGTCGACGTCATGCTGGTGTTGCTGATCGTGTTTATGGTGGCGGCGCCTTTGCTGACAGTCGGTGTGCCGGTGGATCTGCCGAAGACGGCGGCTGCGCCGATCTCGGGCGATAACGAGCCTTTGACGATCACGCTGAACGGACAGGGCGAGATCTTTGTGCAGGAAACGCCGTCGCAGCTCGACGCCATGGTCGAGCAGCTTCTGGCGATTGCCGACAATGGCTACGAGCAACGCATCTTTGTGCGCGCCGATGGGTCGCTTCCCTATTCGGAGGTGATGAGGGTGATGGGTGTTATCAGCTCGTCGGGCTTCACGCGCGTTGCACTCGTGACCGAGTCCGAGATCAAGCCGGCGAGCGGGTCCGGGAACAGATAAACGGCGAGAATGCGTAATTCGGTTCTCTTTTCGGTCGCGGCGCATAGTGCGGTTGTCGTGCTGGCGTTGGCGACGTTTCCGTCACCCGAGGAGTTGCCCTCGGTGACGACGCGCGCGTTGCCGGTGGATCTGATAACGATCGACGAGATGACCAATCTGAAGCGCCAGGAGAAGGTCGAAAAGCCATTGCCACCGGTCGAGGAGCCGGAGCCGCCAAAGGCGATCGAGCGCCCGCAGGCCGAAGCGCCCCCCACGCCTGCGCCGCCACCGCCACTCGAAAGGGAACCGGAACCCATTCCGGACAAGACGGTGGAAAAGAAAGACCCGCCGAAGCCCGTGGAGAAGAAGGTCGAGAAGCCTGCGCCGCCGAAGAAGGAGCCGGAGCGGAAATTCGATCCGAACCAGATCGCCGCGCTGCTCAACAAGGCGCCCGATGCAGCCTCGAAGCCGCAGCCTGCGCCGATGGTCGAGGAAGCCTTTGACGCTCCGCGAACGGACGATCCGTCGATGCGCCTGACGCTCAGCGAGATGGATGCCTTCAAGGTGCAGATGCGCCGTTGCTGGAGCGTGCCGGCGGGCGCGCCCAATGCCGAACAGCTGGTTGTCCGGATCAAGGTCTATCTCAACCAGGACGGATCGCTGGCACGGCCGCCGGAGTTGATGGACCGCACGAAGCTGATCACGGGCGGGGCGTATTATCAGGCAGCAGCCGACAGCGCGATGCGCGCCATACGCCTTTGTCAGCCGTTCACAATGCCCGCGGACAAGTTTGCAAGCTGGCGGGAAATAGATCTCAGATTCGATCCAAGAGAAATGTTGGGCGGATAGCCCGTCATCCGGGAGTTAAGTGCAATGACCGATTTTCGCATACGACTGCAAGGTGGGCGGGGGCTCTATCGATTGGCGATTGCGACGTTCGTCATGGCGATGGCTTGGGCCATGCCGTCGCGCGCGGCGCTGCAGATCGACATCACCGAGGGGCATGTCGACCCCTTGCCCGTCGCCATCGTCGATTTCCTCGGGGCGGGGGATCAGGAGAGTTCGGTCGGCGCCGATATTGCCGGTGTCGTCAACAACAATCTGGAGCGCTCGGGTCTTTTTCGGCCTTTGCCCAAGGCGGCCTTCATCGAAAAGCTCAGCGACATCAACGTTCAGCCGCGCTTCGGCGACTGGCGCATCATAAACGCGCAGGCGCTCGTCACCGGCCAGGCGCGCATGGAGTCCGATGGGCGTCTGCGTGTCGAGTTCCGTCTCTGGGACGTTTATGCCGAGCAGCAGCTTACCGGCCTCCAATTTTTCACGACGCCGGACAACTGGCGGCGCATCGCGCATCTGATTTCGGATGCGATCTACAAGCGCCTGACAGGCGAGGACGGATATTTCGACACACGCGTTGTTTATGTCTCGGAGACCGGACCCAAGAACAATCGCGTCAAGCGCCTGACCATCATGGATCAGGACGGCCACAATCCGCGCATGCTGACCAATGGCCGCGAGCTTGTGCTGACGCCGCGCTTCAGCCCCAACTCGCAAGAGATCACCTATCTCGCCTATCGCAACAATCAGCCGCGCGTCTATGTGCTGGACATCGAAACCGGTCAGCAGGAAGTTGTCGGCGAGTTTCCGGGCATGACGTTTGCGCCGCGCTTCTCGCCGGACGGCCAGAAGATCATCATGAGCCTGCAGCGCGGTGGCAATGCCGACATCTATACGATGGACCTTCGCAGCCGCCAGGTGACGCGTCTTACGAACACCGCGGCCATCGACACGTCGCCGAGCTACTCGCCGGACGGACGCCAGATTGCCTTCGAGTCCGACCGTGGCGGGTCTCAGCAGATCTATGTGATGAACGCGGATGGGTCCAACCAGCGGCGCGTCAGCTTCGGTCAGGGCAGCTATGCCACGCCCGTCTGGTCGCCGCGCGGCGACCTGATTTCCTTCACCAAGATTTCGGGCGGGCGCTTCGTCATCGGCGTCATGCGCCCGGACGGCACCGGCGATCGGGTGCTGACCGAGGGCTACCACAATGAGGGGCCGACATGGGCGCCCAATGGGCGGGTGCTGATGTTCTTCCGCGAAACGCGGGGCGCGCAGGGCGGTCCGAGCCTGTGGTCGGTCGACGTGACGGGTCACAATGAGCGGCCGGCGCCGACCCCGACTTTCGCATCCGATCCGGCCTGGTCCCCCCGGATTCAGTAATCGGTTGCCGAATTGGTTGTCCAAAACGGTCGTAAAAACGATGTGTCTCAGCATTGATGTAAAAATGTCACGTTAGTTTGATCTAAAAGTCTAGGAATAGCAGGCGCTTCTTGCGCAAGATTCTGTGCTGTGGCACATATGCTGTTGCGGTACAGCAACCCCCAGCGTCGGCCAATTGTGGGCGATGCGAGCTGGCCCCCGGGGGTACCCGGGCCGGTGAGGATTTGTATGCGGCTTTACTCCGGATAAATCGGGCGCTGCCTGTTTTGTCGGAGGACGTCTCGTGCAAAAGTAGCAAATCGATTGAGCGCTGAGGCGCCATGGCCGCTGAGATCAAAAGGAGATCACCCGAATGAAGTCCCCGAACGCTGGCCTGCGGATTGCCGCTGTGGCCGCTGCTTTCTTCATGTTGGCCGCTTGCAGCTCGACCGCCACGGATACTGGCGGTTCGTCCTCAGGGGCAGGCGCCATCACCCCCGGTACACAGGAAGATCTGGTTGCCAATGTCGGCGACCGCGTTTTCTTCGACACCGACAAGTCGTCGCTCAGCGATGAAGCCCGCGCCACCCTGCAGCGTCAGGCTGCGTGGATGGCCCTCTATCCGAACCTGACCTTCACGCTCGAAGGTCACGCGGACGAACGTGGCACCCGCGAATACAACCTTGCGCTCGGTGGCCGTCGCGCCAACGCGGCAAAAGACTACCTCGTCAGCCTCGGCGTCAATTCCGGTCGTATCAATACTGTGTCCTACGGCAAAGAGCGTCCGGTCTGCCTCGACTCCAACGAAAGCTGCTGGGGCCAGAACCGTCGCGCCGTGACGGTGGTTGCCTCCGGCGTCGCGAGCTAAACGGTCTCGTTGCCGGGCAGCACGTCCAATCGGGAGCGCTCTTCCGCATATCGCGGAGGAGCGCTTCTTCGATTCGGGCCCGGAATGTTCACGCCCCAATTTTGTCGTAGTTGCAGCTAGGATGCGGAGGATCGAGTGAGTCACGCATTGGAGGTTCGATTGCGCTCCGGTTTCCGGCCGAAATATACCGCCCTCTGGACCATTGCCGTGCTGGCTCTGGCCGGATTTCCGATGTTAGCCGCGGATCGCGCATTCGCGCAGTCGGGCGGGGACTTCGACATGCGCGCGATCGACAACCGGCTCGACCGGATCGAGCGCGAGATCACCGACCTTCAGCGGCAGAGCTACAGCGGCGGCGGATCGACCGGCGTGCCGACATCGCTCAGCGGCGGCGGCGTGGGCGCGGCCGATGCGCAGTCGCGCATTTTCGAACTCGAAGAGCAGGTCCGCCGTCTCAACGGCAATCTGGAAGAGATGGGCCACCGCATTGAGCAGGTGAGCCAGGAGATGCAACGCTTCAAGGCCGACACGGACCTGCGCTTTCAGGATGCGCAAGGCGGAGGCGGTGCTTCCGCCGCCCTTGGCGAAGCATCGGGCGGCGCCATGGCGCCTGTCGACGATGACGGCGAGGGGCCCGGTCCGGCGACGGCCGAAGGCACGCTTGGCACGGCGCCGGTCGCTTCCGTGCTGCCTCAGGGCACGCCGCAAGTGCAGTATGATTTTGCGATCGATCTTATGAAGCGCGGTCAATACGACCAGGCACGGGCGGCCTTCGTCGAATTTCTGCAACTCCATCCGAAAGACACGCTGGCGGGCAACGCGCAGTATTGGCTCGGCGAGACCTATTATGCGCAGAAC
>PHEO01000309.1 GCA_002841195.1 Alphaproteobacteria bacterium HGW-Alphaproteobacteria-11 | reverse complement strand
CCCCCCCCGCCGATCCCGCCCTGCCGGTCGCGCTGGACATCGCGATGACTTATGGCGTCTGTTCCGACAGCATCTGCGTCCCGCGCGACGCGACGCTCAGCCTCACCGTGCCGCCCGCCGCGCGCGCCGAAGCCGCGCCCGCTCTGCCGCGCCTTGTCGCCGCGCTCGCCCGCCTGCCGCAGCCGCTCGAAGATCCGGCGGCGCTCGCCATCCGCTGGCGCGAGGCCGAAGCGCCGGTGCTGGAAATCGCCTACACCGGCTGCCCGCGCCCCTGCGCCGCGCCGCAACTCATCGTCGACGGCCCCGACGGCCTCTGGTTCGGCGTGCCCGCGCTCAGCCGCGTGGGCGACACCTTGCACTACACCGTCGAGGTCGGCGCGCTCTCGGCCGCCGCGCTTGCCGGCGAAAGGCTGGGCTTCATCCTTGCCGGCGCCGAAACCGCCCATATCGGCTGGTGGACGCCCTGAAACGCGTGCCCGCCGGGGCTGGCGGGCGCCGCCGATTGGCGCTTTAATGCGCCCCAACAATTACCCAGCAACACCAAGGAGCCAGCCATGACGATCGAGGTCGGAGACCGCATTCCCGATGCGACCCTGATGCAACTGACCGACAAGGGCCCCGCGCCGCTCAAGACGTCGGAATATTTCGCCGGCCGCAAAGTCGTCGTCTTCGCGCTGCCCGGCGCCTTCACGCCCACCTGCTCCAACCAGCACCTGCCGGGCTTCATCCAGAACGCCGACACGATCAAGGCAAAAGGCGTCGACGAAATCGCCTGCCTCTCGGTCAACGACGCCTTCGTCATGGGCGCCTGGGGCAAGGCGCAGGGCGCTGGCGGCAAGGTGACGATGCTCGGCGACGGCAATGGCGACTTCACCAAGGCGCTGGGCCTCGGCTTCGACGGCTCGGGCTTCGGCATGGGAATGCGCTCGCAGCGTTATTCGATGCTGGTCGAGGACGGCGTCGTCAAGAGCCTCAACATGGAGCCCGCCGGCGGCAAGGCCGAAGTCTCGGGCGCCGAAAACATGCTGAAGCAGCTCTGACCGGCTGGCTCCACGAACAGCGGCTCGATGCGGCGCGAGACGCGGTGCGGGCATGCGGCGCCCGCACCATCGCCGATCTCGGCTGCGGCGACGGCGACCTGCTGCTGCGCCTCGCCGTCGAGCCGCTGATCGAAAGGATCGTCGGCATCGATCTCTGCCCCGATGCGCTGGCCCGCCTGCGCGCCCGTCTCGCCCGCGCCCCCGCCCGCGCCGGTGCGGCGCCCGCGGCCCGTGTCGAACTGATGCAGGGCTCGATGACCGAACATCACCCTGCGCTGGCCGGCGTCGATTGCGCCGTGCTGATCGAAACGATCGAACACATCGCGCCCGACCGCCTCTCCACGCTCGAACACGCGGTCTTTGCGCGCCTCCATCCCGAAACGGTGATCGTCACCACGCCCAATGCCGAGTTCAACGCGCTACTCGGCGTGCCGTCCCACAGGTTTCGCCACCCCGATCACCGCTTTGAATGGGACCGCGCGAAGTTCACCCGCTGGGCCGCCGGCGTCGCCGCCCGCCACGGCTACGCCGTCACCCGCCACGACATCGCCGGCCGCCATTCCCGCCTCGGCGGCGCCAGCCAGATGGCCGTCTTCCGCCAAACCTCCGGCAATCGGTCCGCCGGCCTTTCCCCCGCGCCGGCCGAAGACTAAACTTGTCTGTAGACAACGGATGGAAGCCATGAGCGACGCAGTCGGACCCGGCGATCTCGTGCTGTGCGTCAACGCCGCCCCGAACCATGTCACGGGCCAGCCGGTGCCGCTGCAGGCCGGCGAGACCTACCGTGTGCTCGGCGTGCTGGAATTTGCCTGCCCCTGCGGGCGTTCCGACGCGCTGCTCGATGTCGGCATCGACTTCGCGTGGTGCCAGTCCCGCTTCCGCCTCCTGCCCCGGCCCAAAGCGGAATCAAAGCCCCGCCGCGTTTCGGCCCCGAAGGAAACGGAAAAGGTCTGATCGGCCGAAGCGCAAGCCAAGGGCAAACCCCCAACCCCCCAACCCCCAACATCGTCATTGCGAGGAGCGAAGCGACGAAGCAACCCAGAAGCGGCAACCTCTGCATGCGCGGCTTCTGGGTTGCTTCCCCCTTCGCTCCTTCGGAGCTTCGGCGGACACGTCGCTTCGCTCGCAATGACGATGTTGGGGGGAGCGGGGTCGGTCGTC
>PHEO01000095.1 GCA_002841195.1 Alphaproteobacteria bacterium HGW-Alphaproteobacteria-11 | reverse complement strand
GCTGCCGACGAGATCGTCATCACCGCGACGCCCGACCTGGCAAGCCTGCGCAACGCGAAGAGCATGCTGGATCTGACGCGCCACGCGCGGCCCAACGACAATCCGGCGCACATTGTGCTCAATCAGGTTGGAATTCCCAAGCGGCCCGAGATCCCGGTGAAAGACTTTGCCGAGGCTGTCGGCGCCGAACCCACACTTGTCCTGCCGTTCAATCCCGGTCTGTTTGGGACGGCGGCCAATAACGGCCAGATGATCGAAGAGCTTGAGGCAAAGGGGAAGACGGCCGAGGGCCTGCGCTTCCTTGCCCGCCAGCTCTGTGGTCGCGAACAGCGCACGCAGAAAGCCGCGAAATCGTCCTCGATCTTTCGCTTTCTGTCGCGCAAATAGAAGAGCCGGAGGTAGTCACTCGTGTTTGGAAGGCGGAATGAAGGTCAACCGGTCGCGCGCAAGCCTGTTGCGGCGCCGCCGCCTGCTGCGCCACCTGCCGGCTCGGCGCCGGCCGCGGCAGCGCCCGATGCTCAAAAGCCGGCAGTCGCCAAACCCGTTGCCGCAAAGCCTGCGGCCGCCAAGCCGACCGCGCGCGGATCCGATCATCGTTCCGAGAATTACTATCAGATCAAGACGACGATCTTCAACGCGCTGATCGACACGATCGACCTGACGCAGCTCGCGCAACTCGACGCCGAAAGCGCGCGCGAGGAAATTCGCGACATCGTCAACGAAATTCTTTCGATCAAGAATGTCGTCATGTCGATATCCGAGCAGGAAGCCCTGCTGCAGGACATCTGCAACGACGTGCTGGGCTATGGTCCGCTTGAGCCGCTGCTGGCGCGCGACGACATTGCCGACATCATGGTGAACGGCTGCGAGCGCACCTTCATCGAAGTGAACGGCAAGGTCGAACTGACCAATATCCGTTTCCGCGACAACAGCCAGCTGATGAACATCTGTCAGCGCATCGTCAGTCAGGTCGGTCGCCGTGTCGACGAATCGAGCCCGATCTGCGACGCGCGCCTCCCGGACGGCAGCCGCGTCAATGTCATCGTGCCGCCGCTGGCGATCGACGGACCCGCGCTGACCATTCGTAAGTTCCGCCGCGACAAGCTGCTGATGCAGGATCTCGTCTCCTACAATTCGATATCGCAGGACGGCGCCGACGTGCTCGGCATCATCGGCAAGGTGCGTTGCAACGTGCTGATTTCCGGCGGTACAGGCTCGGGCAAGACGACACTGCTGAATTGTCTCACCGGCTTTATCGAAGCCGACGAGCGCGTCATCACCTGCGAGGACGCCGCCGAACTTCAACTCCAGCAACCCCATGTCGTGCGCCTCGAAACGCGCCCGCCCAATCTCGAGGGTCAGGGTCAGGTGACCATGACCGAACTCGTGCGAAACTGCCTGCGTATGCGTCCCGAACGCATTATCGTCGGCGAGGTGCGCGGACCGGAGGCCTTCGACCTGCTGCAGGCGATGAACACCGGTCACGACGGTTCGATGGGAACGCTCCACGCCAACAGTCCTCGCGAGGCGCTGTCGCGTCTGGAAAGCATGATCACGATGGGCGGCTATGCGCTTCCCTCGAAGACGATCCGCGAAATGATCTGCGGTTCGATCGACGTCGTGGTCCAGGCCGCGCGTCTGCGCGACGGCTCGCGCCGTATCACGCACATCACCGAAGTGCTCGGCACCGAAGGCGACGTCATCATCACGCAAGATCTCTTCGTCTACGAAATCGAAGGCGAAGACGAGACCGGCCGCATTGTCGGCAAGCACAAGTCGACGGGCATCGCGCGCCCCTCGTTCTGGGATCGCGCGCGCTACTACAATCAGCATCATGCTCTGGCGGCGGCGCTCGACCGCGCCCAGGGCTAGAGCGGACCGGGGTCGCCCATGGACCGCACCACGCTGATGATTTTCGGCATCGCCATTCTCGCCGCCCTCTGCATCGCAGCGGTTGGATTTGTCTTTGTAGGTGGGAAAACCGAGTCGCAAAAGCGCGTCGCCCGCGTCGCGCGCGGCACGGGCCCGCGCTTGCAGGCGATGGAGGGCGATGTCGACAACAGCGAGAAGCGGCGCAAGCAAATGCAGGAGACCCTGAAGGGTCTTGAAGAAAAGCAGCAAGAGCAGAAGAAGCGGATATCGCTCACCACGCGCATTGAACGCGCAGGACTCGAGATCACGACCCGGACCTTCTTCATCGTCAGCGCTGTTGCCGGCCTGGTTGCGACGCTCGTCATGATGCTCGGCGGTCTTTCGCTTCCGGTTTCCGCCCTTGGCGGATTCGCCGTCGCCTTCGGACTGCCGCGCTGGGTCCTTTCCTGGCTCATCAAGCGGCGTCAGAAGGCATTTGTCGACGAATTCGCCAACGCGATCGACGTGATCGTTCGCGGTGTCAAATCGGGGCTGCCTGTCAACGACTGCCTGCGACTGATCGCGACGGAGGCAGCCGAGCCGGTGCGAAGCGAATTTCAGGGTATTGTCGAAGGGCAGAAGGTCGGCGTAACCCTCGAGCAAAGTCTGGCCCGCATTTACGAGCGGATGCCGCTTGCCGAAGTCAACTTCTTTCAGATCGTGCTGGCGATCCAGCAGAAGTCGGGCGGCAACTTGTCGGAAGCGCTCGGCAATCTCTCCAAGGTGCTTCGCGATCGAAAGAAGATGCGCGCAAAAATCCAGGCGATGTCCCAGGAAGCCAAGGCATCCGCCGCAATCATCGGTGCGCTGCCGCCCGGCGTGATGATGATGATCTACGTAACATCGCCTGACTATATGGGTGTTCTTTTCTCGACCACCGCAGGAAACATGATCGTCGTCGGCGGCCTCATGTGGATGGGCACCGGCATTCTCGTTATGAGAAAGATGATCGACTTCAAGTTTTAGGACGTGTCATGTCTTCACTTTTTCTTGCTGTGCAAGAGATGTTCAATGTCGAAAACGTCGTGATGCTGCTCACGGCGGTGGCGGCGTTCGCGACGATATTGACATTGACGGCGCCGATGCTCGCCGGTGACAAGCTCGGAACGCGCATGAAATACGTTTCGACCGAGCGCGAGGCGATGCGTGCCAGGGCGCGCGAGAACCTTGCCCAGGAAAAGACGCGCCTTCGGCAAACGTCCAAGGGGTTCATCAAGGATGTTGTCGAAAGGTTCGCGCGCGGCAATGTGCTGGAGAATACGGCGATAAAGGACAAGCTTCGGCAGGCGGGTTTTCGCGGGCCCGGCCCGATGTACACATTCGTCTTCTTTCGGTTTGTCATGCCGCCGATCCTCTTCGTGCTGACACTGCTCTATCTTGCCTTCGTGAACGACTTCGGACTGCCGGTGATGTCGCGGTTTGCGGCGTCCTGCGGCGCGGCCTTTGTCGGTTTTTATCTGCCGAGCCTTTTTGTCGAGAACATCATCGCGCGCCGGCAGGACTCGATCCGCAAGGCATTTCCCGACGCACTCGACCTGCTTCTGATCTGCGTCGAGTCCGGTATGTCGATCGAGGCGGCTTTTCAGAAAGTGGCTTCTGAAATCGGTACGCAGTCGGTCGAGCTTGCCGAGGAACTCGGCCTTGCGACGGCCGAACTCTCCTACTTGCAGGAACGCCGCCAGGCATACGAAAACCTGGCCTCCCGAACGGGTCTGCCGGGCGTCAAGGCGGTTGCGACAAGCCTGATCCAGGCCGAACGCTACGGCACGCCGCTTGGCCAGTCGCTGCGTGTCATGGCGCAGGAAAATCGCGACATGCGCATGGCGGAAGCGGAGAAGAAGGCGGCGGGTCTACCGCCCAAACTGACGGTGCCGATGATCCTCTTTTTCCTGCCGGTGCTGTTTGGCGTCATCCTCGGGCCGGCGATCATCAAGGTGATGAGCGGGTAACGGCGCCGATCGCCCCATTGAGAACAAGGAAAAGGCGCTTGCCCCGATCGGAGCAAGCGCTTTTTACATTTATGGATGGCGGAAGAAGGTGCCGTTCAGCGGATCGACGTGCGCGTTTCCGGCGGCATCGACGACACGAGGTCCGGCGATGCAACGTCCCGCGCCGGCTTGTCGCGAAATGAAGTGTCTTGCGAAGGCAGCGCGGGCGCCGGCGCGTCGATTTCTTTCATCTGCTGCCATAGCGCCGGTTGCGAAAGCATATCGCGCAGATAGGCGATGTTGCCGTCCGCGACACTGGGCGGAAGGTCGGCACGCGCAAGGCGCGCGGCCTCGTCGAAATTTCCCTTGAGACCGAGAACGATGGCGAGGTTCTGCCGCGCATGGGCATCGGCGCGCGAGTCCGCGACGGCCTGCCGAAGCGTCCGCTCGGCATTGTCGAGATCGCCGCTCAGCGCATGGGAAAGCCCGAGATTGGTGAGAACGGAAGGATTGCCGGGCGAAAGCGCCAGCGCCTCCGCATAGCTCTGCCGGGCGGCGTCATAGAGGCCCATCTGATCGAGCGCGACGCCGAGAGCCGACCGGACGGACCAGTCTTTCGGCGAAAGACGCGCGGCTTCGCTCAGCATGGCGGACGCCTGATCGGCCCGGCCGCCGGCGGCCAGCACCTTGCCAAATTCGGCCAGCACGTCGGCATTCGATCCGTTGGTGATATGCGTGCGCTGCATCACGCTGATGGCCTGCGCCACCGAACCGATTTGCCGCAAGGCGCGCGAATAGTTGACGGCTGCGTCGGCCTGGTCGGGGTTGCGTTCGTAAAGCGTCCCCCAATAGGCGGCGGCGGCCACATAGTCTTGCGTCTTGGTGGATTCGACCGCCGCGCCGCGAAGCGCCGGGTCGTCGATCCGGGCCTGCGCCTGTTCCATCGCGGTTTTGCCGTCGGTGCTGCCGGTGCTGGCGCATCCGCTCAATGCGATGACGGAGCAAAGCGTTGCCGCAGCTAGCCAGCGGCGCGGGCGTTGCGGCGAAAGGGGAATTTCGACCAGGCTTTTCATCGCGTTCGGGTCCCGGTTCGGTCAGGATGATATGGTTGGCCGGCGCTTGGCGGGCCATGCTCAGCCCCGATTTTGAGACACAGCCCTCAAGAAAAGATTAATTATAAGAATTGAACGTTTTGGCGGGTTTGGCGGATCCGGGGCGGCACGGGAAGCGACCATGAATTTCAGGAAACAGACGGAAAGAATGCGCGAAATAGCGGCCCTGCTGGCCGCCGCGCTGGCCCGGGTGCCCGCCCGGCCGCTGTTGATCGCGTTGGCCTTCTCGCTGATTGCCACTTTCGCCGCTGTTCTCTACTGGAACCCGCCGCTCAGTCTTGAAGACGAACCGGACAAGGTCACGTTTTTCCAGATCGGCACCGGCGTCGTCGGCGGCGAGTACTTCGCGGTCGGTGAACGTCTGGCCGCCGCCATCAGCCGCCCGCCGGGAAGCTTGCGCTGCGAGCGCGGCCTGCCTTGCGGCGTCACGGGTCTCGTCGCGGTCGCAAGGTCGTCGGCGGGTCCCGTCGCCAATGTAAGGGCGGTCAGTGCCGGCCTGTTCGATTCCGCCATTGTCGCCGCGCCGGTTCTCGATCTCGCGACGCGGGCCGAAGGGCCCTTCCGGGGCGAGAAGCCCTTCAAGAGTCTGAGGGCCATCGCCGGCGTCTACCGCGAGGCGGTGTATCTGGCGGCCAGCCGCGGCGCCAACATTGCCGACGTTGCCGGGTTGAAGGAGATGCGTGTTTCGATCGGCCTGCCGGGCTCCGGAACGCAGGAAGCGGCACTGCAGGTTCTGGCCGCGCACGGGCTTACGCGGCGCATGATGAATGTCTGGGAACACGACACCGCGACCGCGATCGATCTGATGCTCCGCGGGCAACTCGACGCCTTCTTCATCGTCGACGCGTTGCCATCGCCGGTCATCCGCAGCATCGCCGATCGCGGATCGATCGACATTGTGCCGATCGACGGAGAGGATGCCGCGAAGCTCACCGGAACCAATGCCAACTTCCAGCGGCTTGCCATTCCGGACGGCCTCTACAGGTTTGTGCCGGAAACGGTGACGCTCGGCGTCTCAATGATCTGGATCGTCAACGAGAACGCAGACGCCAGCCTCGTCTACGACATCACGGACGCACTTTTTCGTCGCAGCAACAGGGTGCTGCTTTCGGGCGCCCGGATGCCCGGCCTGCTGCCGGGCGAGGAGGACGAGAAAGAAGTGCTGGCGATCCGGTCGCTGCCGGTGCCGCTCCACGACGGCGCGGCGCGCTACTATCGCGAAGAGGGCTACCTTGTCGAAACCGGCGATGCGGCGCCGGCGCGCTAGGTCTTGAGATTCTCCTGAGCTTCCGCGCCGGCGACCCAGTCGCGCATCGCGGGCAGCGTCGTCACGGCTTCCATATAGGCCCGCGCGGTCCCGTCGTCGCCAAGCGCCCGAAGATCGACGCCATACGTCTGCAACCGAGTCACGACGGGCGCATACATGGCGTCCGCAACCGTGAAATGGCCGAAGAGAAAGCCCTGATCGCCCGGCATTTGCCGGCCAAACCGGAAACGCAAATCGCGCCACAACCACACGACGCGGCGCGCATCGGCAAGCGCTTCCTCGGTGTGGCCCTCGCCCGGAAGATGCTCGATCACCGCCATCGGCATGTCGCGGCGAAGTGCGCCGAAGCCCGAATGCATTTCGGCCGATGCCGCGCGCGCGACGGCACGGGCCAGAGCATCGCGCGGCCAGAGCTTCCTTTCCGGGAAAAGGTCGGCGATGGTTTCGCAAATGGCGAGCGAGTCGCCGATCGTTTCGCCGCGCCATTTGAGCGCCGGCACGAGCCCGGTCGGCGACAGGGCGAGAATGTCGGCCTTGCTTTCGGGCCGGCGAAGCCGGATATGGACCTCCTCGAACGGCACGCCGGCCTGCCGCATCAGGAGCCAGGGGCGCAGGCTCCAGCTCGACCAGTTCTTGTCGCCGATGATGAGTGTAAATTCGGGCGCCGCCATATCGTCCCCTTGATGCGAGGCGCCCCGCCGGGCGCCGCCGTTGCAGCCGGTCTGGCCTCTCTATAAGGTTTCGGCAGCGCGAAATCACGCTCTTCCTGCGACAGATGCGGACAGGCCTCCGGTGCTCGACATATTCATCTCCGACAAGCACAAGGCGGCAACGCCCGTCTGGCAGGTCCGCTCCGGCGAGGTCGACGGTTGGTGTGCGAGCCATGCCGGCCCCGGTGCCGCCTGGGTCGGCACCTCGGGCTTCAAGGGCGAAGCCGGCAAGGTGCTGCTCCTGCCGGATGGTTCGGGCGGCCTCGCGGGCGCCCTGCTCGGGCTTGACGACGGCTCGGATCCATTCCTGACCGGCGCGCTCCCGGCCGCGCTGCCACAGGGCGACTACAGGCTCGCCGGCGTTCTGCGCGGATCGGCGGCCAAGGCGGCGCTTGGCTTCGCGCTGGGCACCTACCGCTTCACGCGCTACAGCGGCGGCAAGCGCGACTGGCCGCGTCTGGTGCTTCCCGAAGGCGTCGATGGCGAGGAAGTCGGCCGCATCGCGACCGCAACCTTTCTGGCGCGCGACCTGATCAACACGCCGGCCGCCGATATGGGGCCGGACGATCTCGCCGCAGCGGCCGAAGGCATCGCCCGCGCTCATGGCGCGACATGTGAAATCATCCTCGGTGATGCATTGCTCGACGAGAACTACCCGATGATCCATGCGGTGGGCCGCGCCGCGGCAGTCGCGCCGCGGCTGATCGACATGCGCTGGGGCCGGGCGGATGCGCCCCGGGTGACGCTGGTGGGCAAGGGCGTTTGTTTCGATACCGGCGGCCTCGACCTCAAACCCTCAAGCGCCATGCTGCTGATGAAAAAGGACATGGGCGGCGCGGCCTGCGTTCTGGCGCTTGCGCAGCTTGTCATGGAAGCGGGGCTCGACGTCAGGCTCCGCGTGCTTGTGCCGGCGGTCGAAAACAGCGTGTCCGGCAACGCCTTCCGTCCAGGCGATGTGCTGCAAAGCCGGAAGGGCGTCACGGTCGAGATCGGCAACACCGATGCCGAAGGCCGGCTGGTGCTGACCGATGCGCTGACCGAAGCCGACAGCGAGGCGCCGGACCTGATCGTCGACATGGCGACGCTGACCGGCGCCGCGCGAACCGCGCTTGGTCCCGACTTGCCGCCATTCTACACGGATGACGAAGCGCTCGCGGCGGAGATCGCCGCATCGGCATCGGCAACCTCCGATCCCTTGTGGCGGATGCCGCTCTGGCGGCCCTATGACAGCTGGCTCGAAAGCAAGATCGCCGATGTAAACCATGTGTCGGATGGCCCGTTCGCGGGCTCCGTCACGGCGGCGCTCTTCCTCCGCCGATTCGTCGAAAAGGCTGGCGCCTACGTGCATTTCGACATCTACGGCTGGGCGCCGAAGGCAAAGCCCGGCCGCCCCGTTGGCGGCGAGGCGCAAGGCGTCCGCGCCCTTTACGATCTCCTGAAGCGCCGCTACGGCGCCTGACCGCTTGCCCGCGCTCAAAGCCGCGCTAGACTGATCCGGTTCCGGAACGGATTGCCCATCGCGGCCACCCTTCCCGAACGGGGGATAACGGCGCGGGGGGACACGATGCCGGGACTTTCTTTCGACGATGGCGGTGCGCTGAAGCCCGGTGAGGCGCTGTCGCTGTGGCACGACGTGGTGCTTCGCTCGGTGCGCCGGGCCGGGCCGGACCTTTCATCGAGGCAGCTTGCGATCATGTTCACGGTCTATCTCGATCCACCGCCGCACACGGTTCGCGGCCTTGCCGCCGCGCTCGGCGTCTCGAAGCCGGCCATCACCCGCGCGCTCGACACGCTTGGCGGGCTCGATCTCCTGAAGCGCACGCGCGACGACGCCGACCGGCGCAATGTGCTGGTGCAGCGCACCGCGAAAGGCTCCACATTCGTGCATGACTTCGCCGATCTCATCGTTGCCTCGTCGCGAGGTGTCGAGGCATGAGCCGCGCGCGAGGCCCCGATCACCGGCTCAATCCGTATCGCGACGATCTGGCGGCGGCGCATCTGCGCGGCGAAGTCAGCAGCAGCCGGTTTGCCGAAGGGACCGATCGGCAGGTACTCGCGCCGTCCTTGCCGCTCCTGCGCCGGCCCGAAGCGAACGCGCCGATGGACACGCAATTGCTCTTCGGCGAAGTCTTCCGCGTCTATGAGGAAAAAAACGGTTGGGCCTGGGGGCAGGCCGTGCTCGACGATTATGTCGGCTATGTCGAGACGAAAGAGCTTGCGGCCCGCCCCTCGGCGCCGACGCACACGGTCGCGGCGCTGCGAACCTTCGTCTATCCGAAGCCCGACCTGAAAACGCGGCCGGCCGCGCCACTGCCGATGAACGCCAAACTGCGCGTCACCGGCGCGCGCGGCAATTTCAGCGAGATCGACCGCGGCGGCTGGGTCTTCACCGCGCACCTCGCCGCCATCGGCGCCCATGTGCGCGACTTCGTGGCCGTCGCCGAGGAGTTTCTGGGTGTGCCTTATCTCTGGGGCGGCCGCGACAGCATCGGTCTCGATTGCTCCGGCCTCGTGCAGGCCGCGCTCGAACGCGCCGGCATCTCGTCCCTCAGGGACACGGACATGCAGGAAGCCACGCTGGGCGAGCACTTGCCCGAGCCCATCGACTTCACGAAGCTGAAGCGCGGCGATCTGGTGTTCTGGAAGGGCCACGTCGCCATCATGGTCGACGCCGAACGCATGATCCACGCCAACGCCTTCCACATGATGGTCGCGATCGAACGGCTCGACGTCGCGATGTCGCGCATCGCCCGCTCGGACGCCGGTCACGTCACCAGCATCAAGCGCTTCCCGACACGCTGAAAATCTATTCCGAAACCACGCCCTTCGGTGCCGCCGCAAGCTCGAACGCCGCCGCCATCAGAGCTTTGGTATATTCGGTCTTCGGCGCGTCGAACACCTCGTCGGCGCTGCCCGCTTCGACCACCTTGCCGCCCCGCATCACGATGATGTCGTCGGCAAGTGCCCGCACGACTTTCAAATCGTGGCTGATGAAGAGATAAGCGAGGTTGTTGCGCCGCTGCAGCTCGCGCAACAGCTCCACGATCTGTGCCTGCACCGACATGTCGAGTGCGCTGGTCGGTTCGTCCAGCATCACGAAGCGCGGCTTCAGCGCCATCGCGCGCGCAATCGCGATGCGCTGACGCTGCCCGCCCGAAAACTCGTGCGGATAGCGGTCCTGCATGGCCGGGTCGAGCCCGACCTCGGCGAGTGCATCCGACACCCGCTGCCGGCGCTCGTCGGCCGTCAGGCCGAGCTTCTGGATGACCAGCCCTTCCTCCACAATCTGCCCGACCGACATGCGAGGGCTGAGCGAGCCATAGGGATCCTGGAAGACGATCTGCATGTGGCGGCGCAACGGCCGCATTTCCTTGATCCTGAGGCCCTGAATTTCCTGCCCGCGAAAGCGGATGGCGCCGTCGCTCGAAAGCAGCCGCATCATCGCGAGCCCGAGCGTCGTCTTGCCCGAGCCGGATTCGCCGACGACGCCGAGCGTCCGCCCTTCCCGCAGGTTCAACGACACGTCGTCAACGGCCTTCACATGGCTGACAGTGCGCCGGAGCAGTCCCCGTTTGATCGGAAACCAGACACGCAGGTTCTCCACTTCCATTGCAACAGGCCCGTCCTTCGGCGCGCCGAGCGCGCGGCCTTTCGGCTCCGAAGCGATGAGGTGTTGCGTATAGCTGTGTTGTGGCGCCGTGAACACGCGCTCCGTCGGGCCGCTTTCGACGATCTTGCCCTTGGTCATCACATTGACCCGGTCGGCCATCTTGCGGACGACGCCGAGATCATGCGTGATCAGCAGCAGCGCCATCCCCATCTCGCGCTTGAGGTCCTGCAGCAATTCGAGGATCTGCGCCTGCACCGTCACGTCGAGCGCCGTCGTCGGTTCGTCGGCGATCAGCAGATCGGGCTCGTTGGCCAGCGCCATCGCGATGATGACGCGCTGGCGTTGGCCGCCCGACAATTGATGCGGGTAGGCATCGAGCCGCTCCTCGGCGTTCGGAATGCCGACTTTCTTCAGGAGATCGAGCACGCGCGCTTTCACGGCCTCGCCGCGCAGCCCCTTGTGCTCGATCAGGACTTCGCCCACCTGCCGCTCGATCGTGTGCAGCGGATTGAGCGATGTCATCGGCTCCTGGAAGATCATCGTGATCCGGTTGCCGCGAATGCGCCGCATGACCGGCTCGCTTGCTCCAATGAGGTTTTGCCCGTCGAAAACGATCTCGCCCGACGGGTGGAAGGCCTGCGGATAGTTGAGAAGCTGCATGATGGAGAGCGCCGACACCGATTTGCCCGAACCGGACTCGCCGACCAGCGCCACCGTCTCGCCC
>PHEO01000308.1 GCA_002841195.1 Alphaproteobacteria bacterium HGW-Alphaproteobacteria-11 | reverse complement strand
TTGCTCGGGCTAACGTTGCGATAAGCTGTTGGCGCGACGGGTTGCCCGCGACGAAGGAGCGGTGCAAGCCGGCGTGCCAATCAGCTTCATCGCGATGTTCGGCGGGCCACCCTCCAAGCACATCACAGGGTGAGCTTGACAAGCCGGGACAGGGCAGTCCACGTGTTGAACGTGGGTAGCGCAGCGATCTCTCGTTGACCCCACTAGGCATCAGGAGCCAGGCCGAGTTCACAGCGCCTGCGGATCTTGGATGAGTAGCATGCCGAAGTCTGACGATCGGGAGACCGGCCAGGCACCCGTCACGGAACTCACGCCCGTCGCAGGTAGCCTTGGCCCAATGAGGGAAGACAATCGTGGGGCCGCGATCTCCACGCCTGGTCCGCGACCGACGGGCCAGCCTCGGCGCGGAGCACGCTCAGACTCTAACTCAGAGAGTCGGCCAACTCCGAACGGCACGGTGGCGACTGGAAGTGGTGTCCTTCTGCGCCGCGAGGCTCGCCGTGACGAACTTGCGCTGGACACACAAGTCTACGCCGGAATCCTATCCTCTGTTCTTAGCGCTGCCGACGAAGAGCTCTGTTTTGGACTCTTCGCGCCTTGGGGGAGAGGTAAGACGACCCTGGTGCGTGAGGTTGCCCACCAGCTTGGATCAGACTCCAACCAGGTCAAGTACTCGACCGTCTGGTTCAACGCGTGGAAGTACAGGACACCGCATGAGCAGTGGGCGTACCTCTACGAGACACTTGCGGAAGGTCTTCAGAGTAACGGGATACTCACAACGATAGGAAGAGTGCTCCGCGCAAATGTCTTGCGGCACGGGATGCGGAGCATCTGGCTCTCTATTTTTGCGTTGGCTTTCGCGCTTATCCCCATCGGACTCAAGCTATCAATCGGGTGGGCGATCGCCGTGTTTGTCGGAGTGGGGATACTGGGAAGCCTCTGGCTGCTTTTTGGCCTTCGCCGCACCGTTTCGGTCATCAGTAGGCTCTGGCGTGACTATGCGCGGATGCCATCGCACCGAGCCCATCTCGGTTTGCAGGCTGCCATCGGCGAAGATGCCGAGTACTTACTCCGTGGCTGGATTCCCGAGGCACGGCTCGCAGGCAATTCGGACAGTTCCGGGGGGAGCGAGGCTAGTCGCCACTCAAAATTCGACTGGCTGATGCTCGTGATGTCGCAGCTAGCGGTCGCCGGGGCTCTAGCGTACGGAGTCCGAGATGCCCCTGTTTGGGGAACGGTGTTGGTGGTGGTTCTGTGGGTCGCTGCCTGCGTTGTTCCGGTTTTCCTCGCGAGGCGATCTGGAGATGGAACTCAACGGGTGCTTCTGGTCGTCGACGATCTCGACCGTTGCCCGCCAGAGACCATCCTTGAGGTACTGGAGTCGATCAAGCTACTGGTGGAGGAGCCGGCAATCTACCAGCGCCTGCAAGTTCTGGTGCTGGTTGATGAGGGCATCTTGCGTGACGCGATAGCCCAACGTTTCCTGTGGGCCGGCTCGGAGGCCGATGATGGCGTTCCGGAGCAACCGGTCGAAGGGTGGCGCGACAGACTCGTGTCATCCCACGTTGATAAGTTGTTCCTGGGCTACTTGCGCATGCCACCCATGACATCTGGAGATGTGCTTGAGATACTCAATCTCTTGCCAGGTGTCGAGGTAGTTCAACGGCCACCGCGCACAGCACCCGATCCCTCGAAACTGGCACCAACTTCGTCCACAGGGGAAAGAAGCGTTGTATCCCTGACCGCGGATGAAGTAGCGAAGGTACATGACGCGATCATAAGGTTGCGGGACGCCAAGAGTGGGCCCTTGATTTCGCCTCGCTTTATTCGGAACTTCGTGTTTCGATTCCAGATGGCGCGCCACATCGCTAGAACGTTAGGAATCGAAACGAAGCCAGACGCGGACCTGATCGCCAAGGGACTCGTCGAGATTTCTCTCCTCGATGGACCGCGGCTGATTTGCCAAGACGAAGATAGCCGACAGCTTCAGGTCGTCCTGACTCTGGTGGGGCTGAACAAGACCGACGTTCAGTTCCTCCCACTGCCATAGACAGGCGCGGCAGGTGGGACGACTACAGTGGCTCGTTCGCCCGCGTCGAAGCGACAAGGACTCTCCGCCGAACGTTCCGATAAGCTGTTGGCGCGGCCTTGCTTGGCGACGAAGGAGCCCTGCAAGGCCGTGCCAATCAGCTTCATCGGATTGTTGGGGT
>PHEO01000307.1 GCA_002841195.1 Alphaproteobacteria bacterium HGW-Alphaproteobacteria-11 | reverse complement strand
CCGCCGCTACGATATTCTGGTCGGTGCCGAACTGATCGCGGACGCGGGCAGGCATCTGAAGCCACTGCTGCGCCGCGCACGTCTTGCCGTCGTCACCGACGAAACGGTGGCGCGCATTCATTTGCCCGTCTTGCAAAAGAGCCTCGATGCGGCCGGCATCCGCCACGATACGATCGTCCTGCCGGCAGGCGAAAGCACCAAATCGTTCGCGCAACTTGAAAAGCTGACCGAATGGCTGCTCGAAACCGGCATCGAACGTGGCGACCTCGTCGTTGCGCTTGGCGGCGGCGTGATCGGCGACTTGACTGGCTTTGCAGCCGCAATCCTGCGGCGCGGCGTCGATTTCGCGCAAATTCCGACGACGCTGCTCTCGCAGGTCGACAGTTCCGTTGGCGGCAAGACCGGCATCAATACCCGCCAGGGGAAAAATCTCGCCGGCGCCTTCCATCAGCCGCGCCTTGTGCTCGCCGACGTCGCCGCGCTTGAAACCTTGCCGATGCGCGAGTTTCTCGCCGGCTATGCGGAGGTCGTCAAATATGGGCTGATCGGCGATCGCGCCTTTTTCGACTGGCTTGAGGAAAACCTCGATCGCCTGAAGGAAGGCGACCGCGAGGCGCGCATCCACGCCATCGTCAAAAGCTGCGAAGCCAAGGCCGCCACGGTCGCCGCCGATGAACGCGAAAGCGGCGTCCGCGCCCTTCTCAATCTCGGCCACACCTTCGGCCACGCGCTCGAAGCTGCGACCGGCTTCTCGCAACGTCTCGTGCATGGCGAAGGCGTCGCCGTCGGCATGGCGCTCGCTTTCGATCTGTCGGCGCGTCTCGGGTTCTGCGCCGGACAGGACGCCGTGCGCGTCCGCCGGCATCTCGTGCGGGCTGGCTTGCCGGCGCGCCTCGCTGATGTACCGGGAACGCTGCCCGACGCTGACGCACTGATCGCACTGATGGGGCAGGACAAGAAAGTCCAGGACGGCAGGCTGACCTTCATTCTCGCCCGCGCCATCGGCGAGGCCTTCATCACGCGCGAAGTCGATCCCAACGCCTTGCGCGCCCTGCTGCAGGAACGGGAGCCCGCCTGACATGCTGTCCCTTGGCATCAGCGTCATTCTCGGCGCCATTTTTCTATTGTTGTTGTTTTCGGCGTTCTTCTCCGGCTCCGAGACGGCGCTCACCGCCGCGTCGCGCGCGCGCATGCATCGCCTCGCCGAAGACGGCAACAAACGCGCCCGCACCGTACTGGCGCTGACCGAAGACAGGGAACGCCTGATCGGCGCGGTGCTGCTCGGCAACAATCTCGTCAACATTCTCGCTTCGGCCCTGGCGACAAGCCTTTTCCTCGCGCTGTTCGGCGAAGCAGGCGTCGTCTACGCGACGCTGGCGATGACCGCAGTCGTGCTCGTCTTCGCCGAGGTTGCACCCAAGACGGTCGCCATCACCAATACCGATCGTGTGGCGCTCGCCGTCGCGCCGATCCTGCGCGTCGTAACGTTCATTTTCGGACCGATCACGGCGGCCGTGCAACTCATCGTTCGCTATGCGCTACGACCCTTCGGCCTCGATGTCGGCGAAAACCAGCATGTTCTCTCCGCGCATGAAGAACTGCGCGGCGCCATCAACCTGCATCATCACGAAGGCAGCGTGGTCAAGATCGACCGCGACATGCTGGGTGGCATCCTCGACCTGCACGACCTCGAAGTCAGTGACGTCATGGTTCATCGCAAGAACATCGTGATGATAGATGCATCGCAGCCCAACAGCGAAGTCATCTCGCAGGCTTTGGCGAGCCCGCACACACGCATTCCGCTCTGGCGCGACGACCCGGAAAACATCGTCGGCGTTCTACATGCCAAGGATCTGTTGCGCGCCCTTGCAAGCGTGGAGTGGGCGGCCGACAGCATCGATATTCTGTCCATTGCCATCAAGCCGTGGTTCGTTCCCGATACGACGACGCTGCAGGATCAGCTGAACGCCTTCCTGCGCCGCAAGACGCATTTCGCTCTCGTTGTCGATGAATACGGCGCGCTGATGGGTCTCATCACGCTGGAAGACATTCTCGAGGAAATCGTCGGCGACATTCGCGACGAGCACGATATCGAAGTGGCCGGCGTCCGCATGCACCCAGACGGGTCGGTCGTCGTCAATGGTACCGTCCCGATCCGCGACCTGAACCGCGCTTTCGACTGGTCCCTGCCCGATGAGGAGGCAACAACCATCGCGGGTCTC
>PHEO01000094.1 GCA_002841195.1 Alphaproteobacteria bacterium HGW-Alphaproteobacteria-11 | reverse complement strand
CGCAGCGCCGTCGACGCGACGATGGAGGCGCTGCGGGGCACGGGGCTTTTCGAGAGCGTGGCGGTGGCGTCGGGCGAGCGCGCGGCGGACGGCGCGGCGCCGCAGGAGATCGAACTGACCGAACGCCCGGCGCGCACGGTGCGCCTCGGCGCGAGCTGGGCGTCGAGCGAGGGCGCCGGCGTTCGCGGCAGCTGGGAACACCGCAATCTCTTCGGCGCGGCCGAGAAGCTGACGCTCGGCCTTGCCATTGCACAGATCGAGCAGAAGGCAACGGCGGAGTTTCGCAAGCCGCAATTCCTGCGCGACGACCAGAGCCTGCTCGTCAGCGCCGAAATCGCCAATGCAACCACGGACGCCTATGACGAATACCGGCTGCGAACCGCCGTGTCGCTGGAACGGCGGCTGGGCGAACGTCTAACGGGAAGTGCGGGCGTGTCGTTCGAGCTGACCGAGACGGAAGACACAACGGGGCGAACCGACTATCAGCTGTTCGGTCTTCCCGTGGTGTTGCGCTACGACAGCGCGGACGACCTGCTGGACCCGCGCAACGGCGCGCGCGCGACGGCGGCGGCAACGCCCTTTTTCGGCGGCGCCGACGGGGACGCCACCACATTCCTGCGCTTCGAGACCAGCGGCGCCACATATTTCGGACTTACCGACGTATTGACGCTGGCGGCGCGCGGGCGCTACGGCTCCCTCGTCGCCGACGCGGCAACCGATGTGCCGGGATCGACGCGGTTCCATGCAGGCGGTGGCGGCTCGGTGCGCGGCTATGGCTACCAGATGGCGGGGCCTGTCGACGCGGCGGGCGATCCGCTTGGCGGGCTTTCGGTCATCGAGGCCGGCGTCGAAGCACGCTACCGCGCGACGGAGACGATCGGCGTCGTTGCCTTTGTCGATGGCGGCCAGGCTTATGACGACACCATGCCGGACTTCAGCGGCCGCCTGTTGTGGGGCGCGGGGGCGGGCTTGCGCTACTACACACCCATCGGGCCGGTGCGCCTCGACGTCGCGGTGCCGCTGGACCGGCGGCGCGGCATCGACGACGCTTTCCAGATCTATGTGTCGCTGGGGCAGGCTTTCTGATGGCGCCGGGGAAAACACATATCGGCATCGCGCTCGCGCGCCGCGCCTTCGCCGCCTTGCTGCTGACGGCGGGGATTGCGCTCGCCGCCGTTGCTGTCCTTGTCGGCCTCATCAACATCGCGCCGGTGCGCGAGGCGGCGCTTGAGGCGGCGCTCGCGGCGGCGCGGAGCGGCGACACCGAAATCGAGATCGGCGGCATCGACGGCGTGTGGCCGGGAAGGCTGCGGCTCAGCGACCTCTCCATCGGCGACGCGGCGGGCACATGGGCGACGCTCGCCTCGGCGGAAATCGACTGGCGGCCGCTGGCGCTGTGGCGCGGCGAGCTGCATGTGACGCGGCTCGACATCGAGGGGCTTCGCGTGTTGCGGGTGCCGGAAGGCAACGCGGAAGATGACGCCGATACCGACATATTCGTGCTGCCGGAGATGCCGGTCCTGCCGCTGGCGCTCAACCTCGAAGCTTTCACGCTGCGCGACATGCTGCTGGGTGAAGCGCTGACCGGTGAAGAAATCATCTTCGATGCGGCGGGCCATGCGCTCTACACATTCGGACGAACGGACATTGCCATCGAAGCGGTGCGGCGGGGCGAGGTGCAGGGGCGGATCGAGGCGGCGCTGCGCTACCATGCCGGGCCGGAGCGCGGCACGTTCAACCTCACCCTCACGGACGGCGCGGCCGGACAACGGGGCATCGTGGCGCGGCTGGCGGGGCTCGACGGGGCCGACGCCGTGACGGCCGAGGCGGAGGGGCAGAGCCTTGCGGGGCTGATGACCGGGGCGCTGAAAATCGACGCGGGGGCCGCGCTGCGGCTCGACGGCGACATGCATGGCGCATTCGGCGAGCGGGCCAATCTCAACCTTCGGCTGGCGGCGCAAGGAACGACGGTGGCGCGCGAGCTGTCGTTTCTCGGCGCGCCGGAGCAAGCGCGCGTCAGCGGAAGGCTGACGCAGAGCGGACGCGACGTCTATCGCATCGAGAGCGCGGTGCTGGAAGCGGGCACGCTCAAGGTGAATGGCGAAGCGACCGCGACGCGGGGCGGCGGCGACTACGCGGTCGAGGCGACGGGCACGGCGGCGGGGCTTGAGCCGCTGCTCGAAGTTTCCGGCGCGGAAACCCTCGGCACCGCCGGCTGGCAATTGCGTGGGCGGATCGGCAAGACGGGCGACGCCGCCATCATCGAGGAAGCGGCGCTTACCGCGCTTGGCGGCGAAGCGAAATTCACCGGCACGGCGCGGATCGACATGGGCGACGGCGCGACGCACATCGCCGGCGATGTCGAGGCGGCGATTTCCGACCTTGCACCGCTCGGCCGCGCGATCGGGCAGCCGATGCGCGGCACGGCCGAAGCGACGCTGACATCGCTGCAATTCGGCGACGGCGCGGGCAGCGGCGAGATCGCGCTGCGGACAGGGCCCATCGAGACCGGCGATGCGGGCCTCGACCGGCTCCTCGCCGGGGGTGTGACGGCGACAGCGGGTGCCGGTTTCAACGATGCGGGCGCGCTGTCGATCGCCGATCTCGAGGCGGCGGCGCGCGGGCTCAAACTCGATGGCCGGTTTTCCATGACGGCGGGTGGGGAGATCGACGGCGCGGCGTCGCTGACGGTTGCCGAGATCGCCGATCTCGCGGGCGAGGATCTGCGCGGCGCGCTGGCCGCCTCGGCAAGACTGGGCGGGCGGCGCGACGCGGCACACCTGACATTGACGGCCGAACTCAACGACGGCGCGGCAGGCGGCATCGACATCGCGCATGGGGTGCTCGACGCCGCGCTGACGCAGGGCGGAACGGGGACGGCGTCGCTCCGGCTCGACGGCGCGGACGGGCGCGCCACGATCGCAACACCGGTGACGCTGCCGGCCGCGGGCGGCGCGCGTTTCGAGAAAATCGAGGCCAGTATTTTCGGCGCGACGCTGACCGGCGCTGTGGCGCTGTCGCCGGACTGGATCGCCGACGGGCAAATCTCGGGACGGCGCATCGCGCTGGAACCGCTGGGCAAGCTCGCCGGGATTGCACTTGCCGGACGCGGCGACATCGCACTGACGCTGAGCGACGTGCAGGGGCGGCAGGATGCGCGGGCAACGCTTGCGGCGCGGCATGTCGCCATCGAACTCGATGAGGTTCTGACGCTGAACGCGGTTGCGGTCGAGGCAGCGCTCAACGACATCGGCGGCGCGACGACGATGGATGCGCGGCTCGTCGCGGAAGGCGGAGCGGCCGGCAACACGCAGTTCAACGAAATCTCCGCAAGCGCGCGCGGGCCGCTCGACAATGTCGCGCTGACGGCAAAACTCACCGGCGAAAGGCTGTCGCTGCGAAGCGAGCCGGTGGCGCTTGCCTTTGACGGTACGTGGCACGGCGAGCTGCTGGCGCTCGACCGGCTGAGCGCGTCGATCGGCGAGACCGGCCTGACGCTTGCCGAGCCGACGGCGATCGCGCTGCCGGCGGGCGGCATCGCGATCGAGCGGCTGGCGCTTGCCTTCACGAGCCCCGCGGGGCCCGGCGCGCTGACGATGGCGCTGACGCAAGGCCCGCGTGCCGCGCGCGTTTCGTTGGAGGCCGATGCCTTTCCGCTGGCGCTGCTGACGCCGCTGCTGCCGCTCGACGCGGCCGGGGGCTCGATGTCCGGCACGGCGACGCTCGACACTGCGCGCGAACAAGGCGAGGTGGCGCTTCGTTTCACCGATGTGCGGCTGTCGGACGCCGATCTCGACACGCAGCCCGCTTTCGGCGCGACGCTGGACGGGCGCTGGGCGCAGAGACGTCTGACGGTGAAGGCGCTGGCGCATGGCGTGTCGGAAGAACCGTTCGTGCTCAATGCGTCGCTGCCGCTGGTGCGCGATCCGGGCGGCGCCTGGCCGGTGCTGCCGGCGCGCGGCGCGGTGGAGGGCGATCTCAACTGGCGCGGTCCGATGGCGTCGCTGATGGCGCTGGCCGACCTGCACGGGCAGCGGCTCGCGGGCGACGCCACGGTTGCACTTGCCGCGAGCGGCGATATTTCGGCGCCGGTGTTTTCGGGCACGGCGCGGCTGACGAACGGCGTTTTCGAGAATTTCGCGACCGGGACCCTGTTTCGCGATCTCGACATGCGCATCGAGGGCGAGCGCAGCGAGGTGTTGCGGTTCACGCTCGATGCGCGGGATGGCGGCGGCGGACGGCTGACATCGGAGGGCACGCTGACGCTGGCGGCGACGGCGGCGCAGGCCGTGGCGGTGCGCGCGCGGCTCAGCAACATGCAGATCGTGAGACGGCAAGACCTGACGCTGTCGGCGACCGGCGATCTCGAACTTTCCGGCGCGGCCCTGCCGCCGAGGGAAGACGCGCCGCTGAAACTTTCGGGCGCGCTCACCGCAACCGATGCGTTGTTCGTCATTCCCGAACGGCTGCCCGGCAGCGTTCCGCATATCGCGGTTATCGAGGTGAACGGGGAGGTGAACGAACCGGACGCCGCGGCGGCCGCGCGGCCGGTCGAGGATGCCGCGCCGTTTCCGGCCGAACTCGACCTCGCCTTCGCCATCGTCAATCCGCCCGCGCAAGTGACCGGACGCGGCGTCGATGCGTTGTGGACGGGCGAGCTGAAGGTGACGGGCCCGGCCGAGAGCCCACGCGTGACGGGGACGCTGCGCAGCCTGCGCGGCACGCTGGAATTCGCCGGCAAGACGTTCACGCTGTCGCGCGGGCTGGTGACTTTCCGGGGCGAGACGCCGCCCAACCCGGACATCGACATCGCGCTCGACTATACGCGCGGCGACTTCAAGGCGACCGTCGCTGTGGGCGGGCGCGGCTCGTCGCCGGCGGTGACGCTGCGATCGCAACCGGCAATGCCGCAAGACGAAATCATCTCGCGCATATTGTTCGAGAAGCGTGTCGGCGAGCTGAGCGCGCTCGAGGCGGCGCAGCTTGCCAATACGGCGGCCGAGCTTTCCGGCGCCGGCGGCATTGGCGGCTTCGGCCTGCTCGGGCAGATGCAACGCTCGCTCGGGCTCGATGTGCTGCGCGTCGACCAGGGCGCTTCAGGGGGCACAACGGTGGCGGCGGGGAAATATCTGCGCGAGGGATTTTACGTCGGCGTCGAGCAGGGCGCGCTTGCCAGCGATTCATCGGTGAAGATCGAGATCGATCTCACCGACAATATCAGCGTCGACACGAAAGTCGGCCAGGACGCGTCCGGCGATGTGGGCGTCAACTGGAAATGGGACTATTGAGGCGGCCGGTCAGTAACCGGGGCCGCCGGTGATGCCCTTGCTGGTCGTGGCGCCGCTGGTGAAATTGTTGATCTTGTCGATCTGCTCGCGGTTGCGGATTTTCTCTTCACGCTGCCTGCGCTCATATTCCTCGGCATACATTTCCGCTTCGTGCATGTCCTGCGTGTTGTATGCGTCGTCATAGTCGGAACGGAAATTGACCGGCGGCGAATCGACCGGGTCGGACGTTTCATAGCGGATGTCGTCGCCGACCGGCGGCGTTTCGTCGTCGGCCTGCACGGCAAGCGGCGCGAGTACGATCAACAAGGCCGCCATCCACCCGGCCCCGGCACAGGCCCATTTGTTTCCGTTCATCCGACACCACACTTTCTGCAACGCCACAAACCCGCAGCGAACCTTCCGCCCGAGACTATACAGGAAAGCCCGGCGCTCCGACACAGCCGGTTTCGGACCTGAAATGGCCGAAGGTTAACGGGTTTGCGGGCCCGGCGCCCGCCGCGCCGCCGCCGTTCTCCTCCGTTCACGGACATTCGGGCGGGGCGCATTCTTTCGCGTCTGCAAAAGATTTTTCCGCGCAGATGCAGCAATTGAGGCCGGACGATCTGCCGCACCCGGCGGGGCCGGAACGGACACCTTGTCGCGGCGTCAGGCCGCTCAAAATAGGTACATTTTTTCTAGGGTTATTACCCCAATACGGACCCCCTGCGGGGCCCGGCGGGAAACGGTCGGCGGCGGCGAAGGACATGACGAAGGTTACCTATATCGAGTTCAACGGTACGGAGCACAGCGTCGATGTGGCCGACGGGTTGTCGGTGATGGAAGGGGCGGTGCGTTACACCATCCCCGGCATCGAGGGCGATTGCGGCGGCGCCGGCGCCTGCGCGACCTGCCATGTCTATGTCGATGAGGGCTGGCTCGAAAAGCTCGGTCCGATGGATGAGCTCGAGCGCGACATGCTGGATTTCGCCTTCGACGTGCAGCCGAACAGCCGGCTTTCCTGCCAGATCAAGGTCGAACCATCGCTCGACGGGCTCGTCGTCAAGACGCCCGCGCGCCAGTACTAGCGAGAACGGAGCACTAACGAGACCCGGAACCACCGGCCGCACAGAAGAGAAAACAAGCGGCCAACTCAGGAGGAAGACCATGAGTGCCAATGCCAAGGTCGTCTCGAAAGGCGACTGGAAAGTTTCAATGACGCCCGACGACATCTATCGCAACCCGATGGATATCGCCTGGACGTTCAACTACATCTTTTCGGAAGACAAGGTGGAGGATCTCTACAAGCGGGCGAAGCAGAATCAGTGGGATTCCGACGATCTGCTGCCCTGGGACACGGTCGTCGACCCCTCGCGTCCGCTGATCGCCAACGACAGCGACATCTATCACAAGATGCCGTTCTTCAAGAAGCTGTCGAAGTCGCAACAGGAAACCTTCACCGCGCATTCGACGGCGCAGCTTCTGTCGCAATTCCTGCATGGCGAGCAGGGCGCGCTGATGACGGCGGCCTGCGTGACGCATTCGGTGCCGGACGAGGGCGCCAAGCTCTATGCCGCGACGCAGACGATGGACGAAGCGCGGCATGTGGAGGTCTATTCGAAATATTGCGACAAGATCGCGCTGATCTATCCGATGTCGCCGTGGCTGAAGCAGCTGATCGACGTGACGCTGCAATCGGACCGCTATGAAAAGGTGATGATCGGGATGAACATGATCGTCGAGGGGCTCGCGCTCGGCGCCTTCAACAACATGTACCGCACCACTACATGCCCGCTGCTGAAGCAGCTCACCTTCAATGTGATGCGCGACGAAAGCCGGCATGTCTCGTTCGGGCATGTGTTTCTCGGGCCGGTGTTCAAGAAGATGCATGCCGACGATCTGGAGGAGCTAGCCGAGTTCGCGTTCCAGGCCGTCAACATTCTGGTCAAGGCGCAGACTGCCGGGACCATCGCCAACAAGGTCGATCCGGGCTTCATGGAAGTGCTGGCGAATAGCGGCATCGACGCCGAGGACTTCTTCAAGGGCCTCAAGGAAGCCGAGGAAGCGGGCATCACCCGCGACCTGCCGCCCGGCCAGGTGCATGCGCTAAAGGACCTGATGATGCCGGCGCTGGCGCGTGTCGGGTTGCTGACGCCGACGGCGCGCAAGAAGTACGATGAAGCGGGCATTCCGGTGTTCGACGACATCCGCGTACTGCAGGCGATGGAAGGCGGGCATCCGACCGGCGAGGCGGCTGCCTGAGGAAATAGAGGGGACCGCCCCCATGTTCCGGCGGCGCCGGGACATGGGGATGGAGGCGGCGCGCGCAACAGCAAGGAGAGAATGGCGAGATGAGCAAGACAGATGCGCGCGACGCGGAGCGGCCCGATTTTCATCGGGCGCTGGTCGAAGGGATTCCCGAGGCGATCATCGTTTCGACGCCGGAGGGCGAGATCACCTATTTCAATCCGGCGTCCGAAAGGCTGCTGGGCTACAAGGCCGCCGAGGTGATCGGGAAAAGCATCACCGTGCTGGTGCCGCAGCAGCCGGGACGCCGCGCCGACCCGGTCAAATGGCTGGCGCGCTGGGCGGCCGAACCCGAACACGAGCAGTCGCGCTTTCTCGACCTGATCGGGCGGCGCAAGGACGGGCACGAAATGCCGGTCGATGTGCGCGTCGTCGAGGCGCGGATCGGCGGGGCGCCGCGATTTCTGATCACCTTCCGCGACAACAGCGTCAGGCGGCAGGAGCAGGTCGCCTACAAGGAACGCCACCTGCTCTTTTCGCGCATCCTGATGGTGGCCGAAGACGGGATCATTTCGGTCGACGCGGAACAGAAGATCACCTTCTTCAACCTGAAGGCCGAGAAGATGTTCGGCTACCGCGCGGAAGAGGTGATGGGACAGAAGCTCGACATGCTGCTGCCCGAGCGCTTCCGGAAGCCGCATGCCGGACAGGTCAAGGCCTTCGGCACATCGAAGGACGCATCGCGCTGGATGAGCGACCGCGGCCCCGTGACCGGACGGCGCAAGGATGGCAGCGAGTTTCCGGTCGATGCCACGATCACCAGGGTCGAGACGGGCGGCCGGATCACCTATACCGCGCATCTGCGCAGCAGCGCCGGCAAGACGACGCGGATCGAAAAGGCGGATTGAGCCGCGTCACCGTATGCGTATCAGGGCGCGTCGGCGACCTGGACCACCAGCTTGCCGATATTGCCGCCGTCGAAGAGCTTGTTGACGGCGGTGGGCGCATGTTCGAGGCCGTCGACGATGGTTTCGCGGTGCTTGATCTTTCCTTCGGCGACCCATTGGGCAAGCTGCATCGTGCCTTCGGCGAATTTGGCCATGAAGTCGATGACGATGAAACCGCGGATGGTGATGCGCCGCATCAGGATCGGCGAGAAGTCGGCGCGCATGGCCGGGTCGCCGGTGTTGTAGCCGGAGATCATGCCGCAAAGCGGCATGCGGCTGAACAGGTTCATGCGCGCCATCACGGCTTCCATGATCTCGCCACCGACATTTTCGAAGTTGACGTCGATGCCGTCCGGCGTCGCGGCGGCAAGCTGCTCGCGCCAGTCCTTGCGCTTGTAGTCGACAGCGGCGTCGAAGCCGAGATCCTCGACGATGTGGCGGCACTTGTCCGGCCCGCCCGCTATGCCGACGGTGCGGCAGCCCTTGATCTTCGCGATCTGGCCGACGACCGAACCGACGGCGCCGGCCGCCGCCGAGACGACCACCGTGTTGCCGGGTTGCGGCTGACCCAGTTCAAGCAGGCCGAAATAGGCGGTGAGGCCGGTCATGCCGCAGGCGCCGAGCATGGTGGGCAGGCCGACCGGCAGCCCCATGGGCAGCACGCCCATCGCGTTCGCGCCTTCATCGGCGATGCAGTAGTCCTGCCAGCCGGTGAGGCCGCTCACGTGATCGCCTTCCTTGTAGCGGGCCGAATTCGACTTCACGACGACGCCGATGCCCCCGCCGCGCATGACGGCGCCGATCTCGACCGGCGGCATGTATTGATCCATGTCGCTCATCCAGATGCGGTTGGTCGGATCGAGGCTGAGATAGAGCACGCGCACCAGCGCCTCGCCCGGACCGGGCTCGGGGATCGGCTCCTTCACGAAATCGAAATTCGTGGTTTCGATGCGGCCCGTCGGGCGCGACTTCAGGCGGAACTGGCGGTTGACGTCGTTCTTCATTTCTTTCTCCCCTCATGCGCCTTACGGCAACACGATTTCAAACCAGAAGTCGAAGCGGTCGAGCAGCGCCAGGAAATCGGCAAAGGCCGCGCTATCGCCTGCAATCGAAATTTTCTTTTCGGCAATCGCCGCATCGAGCGTCGTTTCGCCGACTACCAGTTCGACCAGCACGGCGCGGGTCAGCGCGACGGCGACGGCGCCCGCGATCTTCCTGTCCTTGTAGTGATGCAGCACCGCATTTTCGAGCGTCAGCGCGTAATGCTCGCTTGTATCGGTGAAGGTCAGGCCGATTGCAAGCTGGCGCGCACCGGCCTTGACGCCGTTGAGGCGCACCGAGAGCGAGTCGAGAAGCTGCTCGGCGGGAAGCGTTTTCAACTGACCGGCCGCGCCCTGACGCGGCACGTCGGACGGCGGACGCGGATTGCGGAGCTCCATCGCGGCCGTCAGATAGAAGCCGCGCCACGGACCCGACTCCGACTGATAGCCCATCTGTTCCAGCGCATCGGCCTGCAAATGCCGCGCATCGGCATTCGACGGATCGGCGAAGACCAGATGATTGACGATCTCTGCGACCCAGCGATAATCGCCCTTGTCGAAGGCGGCGCGCGCTTTTTGCAACAGCGCATCGGCGCCGCCGGCGAGATCGACATAGCGCTTGCCCGCCTCGACCGGCGGCAGCTTGTGCAGGTTTGCTGGATTTCCGTCGAACCAGCCGAGATAACGCTGGTAGACAGCCTTCGCGTTGTGATTGAGCGTGCCGTAATAGTCGCGCGTGTACCATTCGCTTGCGAGCGTCGGCGGCAGCGCCAGCACCTCGGCGATTTCGAGCGGCGTCAATCCGTGATTGGCGAGGCGTAAGGTCTGGTCGTGAATATATTTGTAGAGGTCGCGCTGCTTTTTCAGGAAAGCGACGGTTGCCTCGCGGCCCCAGCGCGGCCAGTGATGGCTGGCGAACATCAGCTCGGCATCGCCGGCGAAAAGTTCGATCGCCTCGTCGATATACCAGCTCCAGGATTTGGCGTCGCGCACCTGCGCGCCGCGCGGCGTGTAGAGATTGTGGAGCTGGCAGGAACAATTCTCGGCCATGCAGAGCGCCTTGAATTGCGGAAAGTAGAAATTCATTTCGGCCGGCGCTTCGGTGTCGGGCGTCACCTGGAAGACGATCTCGACGCCATCGACAACGAGCTTCGTGCCGGTTTCGGAAATGCTGACGGTCGGCGGGACGAGGCTTACCTGCCCCATCGACACGGTCTTGCCGAGGCCGGCATCGACATGGCCCTTCGGCCCGCGCGGCAAGAGCGCGCCATACATGTAAGTCGCGCGGCGGCCCATCGCATTGCCGGCCAGCACGTTTTCGGCGACCGCTTCCTCGAGGAAGCCTTCGGGCGCGATGATCTGCAATCCGCGTTCGATGTCGGCATCGCTCAGCACGCCATAGACGCCGCCATAGTGATCGACATGGCTGTGGGTGTAGATGACGGCGGTGACGGGCTTGTCGCCGCGGTGCTTGCGCATCAGGGCGAGCGCGGCGGCGGCGGGTTCGGCCGAAATCAACGGGTCGATGACAATGTAACCGGTGTCGCCTTCGATGAAGGTGATGTTGGAGAGGTCGAAATTGCGGACCTGATAGATGCCGGGCACGACTTCGAAGAGGCCGTGGATCGCATTGAGCTTCGCCTGGCGCCAGAGGCTCGGGTTCACCGTGTCGGGGCAACCGGTGCAACCGTCATGCGCGGTGTCGATGAAAGAGAAAGTGCCCATGTCCCAGACGGGGTGGCCGGCCGCGTTCAGCACTTTCGCATCCGGTATGGTGCCGATGAAGCCCTTGCGGGCGAGCGCGAAATCGTCGGGCGTGTCCGGCGGCAGCGCCGCGCGCAAAGACTCGTGAGCACGGCGTGTCGCCGCTGTTGCGTCTTTCGGAGTTTCCATCGTCCCGT
>PHEO01000093.1 GCA_002841195.1 Alphaproteobacteria bacterium HGW-Alphaproteobacteria-11 | reverse complement strand
CGATTCTTCGTCGAAAATGTGGACGGCGCCCGCCGTCAGTGCCGCAAATGCGATACGTCCGTTGGCAACGGAAACGCTCAGCGGATAGTCGATGTCGGAAGCAAAGACGCGGCCGAGTTCAGTCACTTCGCCCGACGCCGGGTCGACCATGCGCGCGGCAAACAGATCGGCGACATAGAGGGCGCCGGTGTCGGACATCTCGATATCGCCGGCGACAGCTAATGCGCCGGAAACGATCGTCCGCGCCTCACCGGTCTCCGTATCGATGGCGATGACCGCGTTGTCCGCCATGTTGGTAATGTAGAGATTGTCGTCGGCGTCGAGCGCCAGATTGTCGATTGCCGGTGCGACCTCGGAGATTAAGGTTTTCTCGCCGCTTGCCACGTCGATGCGGTAGACATGGCCTGCCGCCGTGTCGACCGCATAGAGATTGCCTTTTGAATCAAAGTTCACGGCCGCGGGTACATCGAATCCGGTGGCTACGATTTCGATCGTCGCCGCTTCGACGTCGACGCGGACGACCTGCTTCTTGAACCAGAGAGGGCCATAGAGCTTGCCGTCCGGTCCGAAATCGAAGCCGTTGAGACCGCCCATGCCTTCCATGATCTTGCGTGGCGGGTTGGTGCCGGAGGGATCGAGTTCGTAAAGCGCGTCGCCCAGAAATACCTGTGTCGCAAAGAGGCGACCGTCGTCGGTCCATGCCAGCGAATTCATGCCGGGCAGGCCTTCGGCCAGCGTCAGAAGACGACCGTCAGGTTTGCGCGCGAAGACCTTGCCGTCGAGGAAGGCCGTCCACGCGATGGTGCCGTCTGGACCTTGTTCGACGTCGTCCGCCATGCCTTCAGGCGGGCCTTCGACGATGCTCGTCTCGCCAGTATCGCGGTTCACCTCATAGAGCGCGCGCCCGACGACGCTGCCGGCGAGCAATCGTCCGTCGGGCGTAACCGTCAACCCGTGGATGCCGTGGAACGGCGAGGGTGCGACGACGGTCTCTTGCGTGTAGCTCTCGTTTTCGGAGCAAGCTGCCGCGAATGAAAATGCAACGGCGAGTACCGCCGCCGTGCGAACGATCTTCATTGGATATCCCCCCCATTGGCGCCCGGCGCGCCATGCGTTCAATTCATTGCCGCCTTTATGCGTTCGGCGTGTTTCTTCAGCTCGTCAAAGTCGGCCATCTGACGCGCGTGCAGCATGAGGTCGATGCCCTGCGAACGCGGGATGATGTGGGTGTGGATATGAAAGACGGTCTGGCCGGCCGGAGCGCCGTTGAGCTGCGCAACCAGGATGCCCGGCGCGGCGAAGGCTTTTTTCACCGCTGCTGCGATCTTCTTGACTGTTTTGGCCATGGCGGCCGCATATTCCGGATCGAGATCGAGCAGGTCCTCCGCCGGGTATTTCGGGATCACCAGCGTATGTCCTTCCGCCTGCGGCATCACATCCATGAAGGCGAAGGTCATCTCGTCTTCGTAGACCTGGAAGCTGGGGGCCTCGCCCCGGAGAATTTTGGCGAAAATGTTGTTCGGATCGTAAGCCACGGTCAGAATTCATCCTCTCGGTGTTCGTTATTTCCGCCATCGTGCCGGAAGGGCGCGTATTCGCCAAGGGCGGCGATGTCCCGATCGACATATTCGCGTTCCCGGCTCAGATATTCGGCGACGGCTTCGCGGAACGACGGATTGGCAATCCAATGGGCGGAATGGGTTCGTGCCGGCAGGTAACCGCGGGCCAGCTTGTGCTCGCCCTGTGCGCCGGCCTCGACCCGCGCCAGGCTCCGTGAAATGGCGAATTCGATTGCCTGATAATAGCAGCACTCGAAATGCAGGAACGGGTGATGCTCGAGGGCGCCCCAGTTGCGGCCGTAGAGCGCGTCGCCGCCGATGAAGTTCAGCGCGCCGGCAATGAGGCGTCCGTCGCGGCGGGCCATCACCAGAAGCGTTTCCCGCGCCATACGCTCACCGATCAGGCTGAAAAATTCGCGGCTGAGATAGGGCGATCCCCATTTGCGCGAGCCGGTGTCCATGTAGAACGCAAAAAATGCGTCCCAGCGATCCTCGGTGAGGTCGGCGCCGGTGACCCACTCGACGGCGATGCCGTTTTCCTTTGCTCGCTCGCGCTCCTTGCGGATCATCTTGCGCTTGCGCGACGAGAGGTCGGCCAGGAAGTCGTCGAACGAACCATAGCCGCGATTGTGCCAGTGGAATTGCTGATCGGTGCGCTGCAGAAAGCCGAGCCGGCCGAGCCGGTCCCATTGCCGCTGTGCGAGAAAGGTGATGTGGAGCGACGAGACGCCGAGGCGTGTTGCAAGTTCGATCGCGCCGGTCGCGAGTGCGTCTTCGACTGCTTCGCGGCCGGGCCCCGTTGGAACCAGCAGGCGCGGACCCGTTGCGGGTGTGAGTGGAACCGAAGCTTGCAGCTTGGGGTAGTAGCGGCCGCCGGCGTTTTCAAGCGCATTGGCCCAGCCGTGGTCGAAGACATATTCGCCGCGGCTGTGGCTTTTCAGATAGAGCGGCATGGCGCCGGCCAGCCGGCCTCGATCGTCTTCCAGCAACAGGTGTTGCGGCAGCCAGCCTGTGCGGCGTGTCGCCGATCCGCTTTCCTCGAGCGCCGAGAGGAAGGCGTGCGACACGAACGGATTGGCCGGTTCGCCCGGCGGGTTGGCGCAGGCGTCCCATGCAACGGCCTCGACGCCGGCAAGGCCTTCGACGACGCGGATGATGGCTTGCTCGCTGTCTCCCATGCGGCAATTCTAGAGAAGCGCGCTGCTTCACGCGATCTCGAAAATGGCCTCGATTTCGACCGTGATCTGGAAGGGGAGGCTCGGCGCGGCGACGGCCGAGCGGGCATGACGTCCGGCGTCGCCGAAAATCTCGACAAGGAGGTCGGAGGCCCCATTTATGACGGCCGGTTGCTGGTCGAAGTCGGGCGTCGCGTTGACGAAGCCGAGAATTTTTACGGCGCGCTTTACGCGGTCGAGATCGCCGCCACAGGCGGCTTTCAGTTGCGCCAGCACATTGAGCATGGTCAGGCGGGCGGCGGCCTTGCCGGCATCGACATCGTGGTCCTTGCCGAGCTTGCCCTGATAAGCAATGCCCGAGCCGCCCATCGGCCCTTGACCGGAAATGAAGACCAGATTTCCGGTGACGACATAGGGCACATAGGTGCCGGCGGGCCCGGCGGGCGCCGGAAGTTCGATACCCAATTCTTTCAGGCGTCCGTCGATTTTTTCGGCCATCGGTATTCTCCCGTCGCTGCTCGTGCTTGCCGCATGTGTTCCAGAAGCTATACCTAACCTTTCGGATGACCGGGCGAAAGCCCGACGGGCATGAGAGGGGCCGCATAATGAGCGAAACACGCAGGCCGATGGATGACGGCCTTTTCATGCCTGCCGAATGGGAGCCGCATGAACGGTGCTGGATGCAGTGGCCGAGCCGCGGCGAGTTGTGGGGCGAACGCCTGCCTCAGGCCTATGCGGCCTTTGCCCAGGTTGCGCGGACGATTGCGGGCTTCGAGCCGGTATCGATGATCTGCCGCCCGGAGGATGAAGCGCAGGCGCGGCTGGCTTGCGGCCGCGACATCGAGATCGTGCCGCTGCCAATCGACGATAGCTGGGCGCGTGATTCCGGACCGATTTTCGTTGTCGACGGCAAGGGCGGTGTTGCCGGTACACATTGGCGTTTCAACGCCTGGGGCAACGCCTATCAGAACTACGACCACGATGCGGCGGTGGGCGGTCTCGTTCTCGAACGGCTCGGCATGCGCATCTACAAAGGGGGCATGGTGCTGGAGGGCGGTTCCATATGTGCGGATGGATACGGAACGCTTCTGACGACCGAGGAATGTCTGCTCAACGACAATCGGAATCCGGAACTGACGCGTCAGCAGATCGAGGAGAATCTCGCGCTCAATCTTGGCGTATCGCGCATTGTCTGGCTCGACCGGGGGCTTGAGGACGATGAGACAAGCGGTCATGTCGACATGATTTCCTGTTTTGCCGGCGAGGGCCGTGTGTTGATGCACATGCCGGAAGATCGCAACGACCCGAACTACGCCCGGATGCAGGACAATCGCGCGCGGATCGAGGCGGTGCGCGACGCCCGCGGCAAAAAACTAGAGGTTATTGAAATTCCGCAACCGCGGCGCAATCTGCTGCGGCCGGACGGTCGGCGGCTCTGTACGTCCTATGTCAATGCATATATCGCGAATGGTGGCGTCGTGATGCCGACCTATGACGATCCGAACGACGGCAAGGCGGCCGAGATCATGGCTGAGGCTTTTCCGGGACGGCAGGTGATGCAGGTGCCGGCGCTTGAAATCGCGCAAGGCGGCGGTTCGATCCACTGCATCACGCAGCAGCAACCGAAGGGGATGGCGCTGAAGTAAGCGGATCAGCCGTGCGTTGTCAGGCGCGCCGCGCGGCCGCCATTTTTCTTGTCGGCATACATGGCGCGATCGGCGCGGTCGAGCAGCTCCTTCGGCGAGGTTTCGCCCGTATATGAGGCGAGGCCGAGGCTGGCGCTGACCGAAATGTTGTGCGACTTGCAGGCGATTTCAAGCTGCGCGATACCACGCAACATTTCGCGGGCGCGTTCGCGGGCGCGCTTGTGGTCCGCGCGTACGAAAAGAATGGCGAATTCGTCGCCGCCGAGGCGCGCGGCGTAGTCCGTGGCGCGGATGCTCTTGCTGAGAAATGCACCCACAGCGCGCAAGACTTCATCGCCTGCCACGTGCCCGCAACGATCGTTGATTGCCTTGAATCCGTCGAGATCGATATAGGCGAGCAGCCCGGCCTCTTCGTGACGTGCGGCGCTCAGCAGGTTGCGGCGTAGAACTTCGTCAAAGCCGCGGCGGTTGAGCAGGCCGGTCAACTCGTCGGTCTGTGTCAGCGCTTCGAGCCGGCGCACACGTTCGTTGAGTTCGACAATGCGAATTTCGGCCTCGTTGGCAAAAGCGAGTGCCCTGTCGACCAGGTCGCGGCTTGCCGGTCCGCGCGGGACCGCGCCGATGCTCCTGCGGAATCGCTCCGTCGACGGATCGACCTGCAGCGCCCCTTCGCTCAACGAAGGTGCCCGCGTTCCGGTGCCTGCCATGCGCTTCACGTAGCCCATCGTTCCCCTCGCAAATCTCTTGCGATCCCTTTCAAGGCCGGTTCACCCCGCTATGGGAAATGCAAAGGCTTTGCCACGAAAAAAATCTATTGAAATCAGAGGGTTGAACAGGGAGACCGACACGAATGCTCGGCAAAATATTCCGTGTGACTCAGCTTTGCCGGGTCAAACGGGCCGCTATTCGAGGTCGCGAACGAGGCGGAATCCGGCGATCGACAACCGCTCGCCGGGGACGCGGCTTTCGCGCGCGCCGATCCGAACGGGGCCTGGCGTGTCTGTCCACGAGCCGCCGCGGAGGACGCGGATGCCGCAATTTTCGGCGGCGTTCGGGCTGCCGTCGCGTGGCCCGAGCCTGTAGTCGCCAAGCCAGCAATCGGCGAGCCAGACCCAGGCGTTGCCGACGACGTCATAGAGACCGAAGGGATTGGGGCGGAAGCTGCCGACCGGGCTTGTGTACATGAAACCGTCGTCGCACGGTTCGGCGACCTTTGCCACCTTGTTCTTGGCTGTGAGGTCGTTGACGCTGGCGTAGTCGCAGGTGAGGCTGTCGTCGTCGCCCCAGAAGTTCATGCCTGTCGTGCCGCCGCGCGCCGCATATTCCCATTCGGCCTCGCTTGGCAGGCGGTATGGCTTGCCGGTTCGTTCGGTCATCCACGCCGCGTATGCGGTTGCGTCGTGCCATGAGACGCAGACGACGGGATGCGACGGGTCTTGCGGGAAGCCGGGGTTGCGCCAGCTCGCGGTTTCATCGACGCGCCAGCCATCGTCCGTCAGCGTGTAGCAACCGCCTGGAGGCTCGTGTCCCGTGGCATCGGCGAAGACCGCAAATTCCGCCACCGTGACGGCGACGGTTGCCATCGCGAAGGGCTTTGAAATTTGAACTTCGTGGCGCGGATGCTCACTGATGTCGGCGGCGGGGTCGGTTTCGTCGGCACCCCGCATGAACGATCCCGGCGGCAGGACGATGAGCGTGGGGCAGTCGTCGCAATCGCGCATTGTCTTGAAGGCGTCGGGTGCATCGCCGCAGGCAGAGAGCCCAATCAATGCACCTGCCAGCAGGACACGAATCATGGCGTCACCCGATCGCGCGGCGTGTGGCCGGCAAAGAAATCGTCGAGATTGTCGAGCGCGCGAAAACCCATCGCATTGCGCGTTTCGAGCGTCGCGCTTCCCAGATGCGGCAGCAGAAAGGCGTTCGGCAATCCGAGATAACCCGGATGCAGGTTCGGTTCATTGTTGAATACATCGAGACCGGCGGCGGCGATGCGGCCGGAAGCAAGGGCGGCGATCAATGCGTCGTCGTCCACGATGTCGCCGCGCGCCGTGTTGATGACGATGGCACCCGGCGGCAGCAGCGCCAGGGTTTCCGCATTGACGATGCGGCGCGTCTCGGGTGTCGAAGCGCAATGGATCGACAATATGTCCGACGATCGAAACAGAGATGCGACGTTCTCGTGGAAGACAGCACCTTCTTCGGCATCGGACGCCAAGCGTTTGCGATTGTGGTAGTGGATCGTCATGCCGAAGGCGCGGGCGCGTTGGGCTGTGGCTTGACCGATGCGTCCGAGGCCGAGAATGCCGAGGCGCTTGCCGGAAATTTCGCGGCCGAGCATGCCGGTCGGTGCCCAGTTTTTCCATCGGCCTTCGCGGATGAGCGCAGCGCCGGAAGCCGCGCCGCGCGCCGCGCCGAGCATCAGCAGCATCGCGATTTCGGCCGTTGCGTCGGTGAGTACATCGGGCGTGTTGGTGACGGTAATGTTGCGCGCCGCGGCGGCCGCGACATCGATGTGGTCGTAGCCGACCGAGAAGGTTGCAATGACACGGATGCTTTGCGGAAGGGCGGCGATCAGTTTTGCGTCGATCCGGTCGGTCACTGTGGCGAGGAGCGCTTGCTTGTTTGCTGCGCGCGCCAGCAACTCCTCGCGCGTGTAGAGGCAATCGCCGGAATTCAAATCGACTTCGTAGTCGCGGGTTGCGCGGGCTTCGACGTCCGGCGGCAGCTTGCGGGTCAGCAGAATAGGGGGACGAGACATCGGAGCCTTGAGGTGTTCGGTTGACGATCCGGTTTAGCCGATGATGTAGGATCGCAACAGACCGGGGATAAGTAATTGAAGGAAAGCCGGAAACAATGCGGACGACAAGTCTGGTTTCTATCGCGGTTCTGACGGTGGCCGTCGCATCGCATCCTACTGCCGCAGCGATCGGCGCGGATTTGCAGATGCATCGTGCCGTCTACGATTTGTCGCTCGGGCGCTCGCAGCCGGTCAGCGACGTTGCCGGCATCGAAGGGCGGATGGTTGTCGAATGGCGCGGTAGTGCGGCGTGTGGCGGCTATACGTCGATGCAGCGGGTGGTGACGCATGTGACGGGTGGCGACGATGCGTCGGTCGGCAGCGATGTGCGGCTGAGCACCTGGGAGGCGGCGGATGGGGCTGAGTTCCGGTTCACGCGGACGGAATATGTGAACGGCCAACTCATTGAAACTGAAAGCGGATTCGCCCGTCGCGATGCCGCCAAGGGGAGGACAATCGTCGAGCGGGAGGGCGAGGCGCCGATTGAAATGTCAGGCGATGTGCTGTTTCCGATTGCCCATGGACTGGCGCTGATGGCGGCGGCGGAAGCCGGCAAGCAGATCTTCAATGCGCCGCTTTTCGACGGCACGGAAGAGACCGAAAATCCGACAAATGCCTTTATTGGCAAGGCCTTAGCGGTGCCGCGCGAGACAGTGGAGGCGGCGGTTGTGACAGGCGAGGGTGCGCGGCTTGCCGACATGAAGGCCTGGCCGGTCCGGCTCAGCTATTTCGACGGCGCCAATCTGGAGGGGCTGCCGGATTTCGAAATGGGCTATCTCCTTTTCCCCAATGGGGTTTCGGCCGCGCTGGTGCTGGATTACCCGGACGTGGCGATGATCGGACGGCTCAGCGAGCTGCATTATTTTGAGCCCGGCTCATGCTGAAACGGCCGTTGTGTCATCGAACTGTCAAAAAACTGTCACAAACCGACTTATCCCCGGGGACAAGTCGAACTTATCCCCGCCTCAGCGTCTCAGTCCGCGACCCTTGCCGATCGACTTATCCCCGAATTTGGCACGGAGCCTGTCCATTGCCCGCTCGGCGGTGGCGCGCCGGGTCGCCGCCGGGTCGAGCATGTCGGGCGGATCGGCGAGATCGCCGTCTGTCAGTTGTGAAATGCCGACGCCAAGCAGGCGGAAGGCGGTGCCGGTCGCTTCCTTCGCCAGCAGGGGCGCGGCGATGCGGTAGATCACCTCGGCAAGCTGCGTCGGATCGTGGAGGGTCTGGTTGCGGGTGCGGGTCTTGAAGTCGGCGGTCTTCAGTTTCAGGACGACGGTCGCGCCGGAGAGGCCGGCTGCCTTGGCGCGGCGCGAGACTTTTTCGCAGAGGGGCCAGAGGATGCGGTCGAGCGCGGCGGCATCCGAAATATCGTCCGTGAACGTCGTTTCTGCCGAAATGCTTTTTGCGCCCTGCGACGGTTCAACGGTGCGGACGTCAAGGCCGCGGGCGAGACGCCAGAGCCGGCTTCCCATCGAGCCGTAGCGCGCCATCAGCTCGTTTTCCTCCATGCGCTGCAACTGCGCGATGCGCGTGATGCCGTCGCGGGCGAGCTTCGCCTCGAAGGCCTTGCCGACACCCCAGATCAGCGACACGGGCTTTGCGGCGAGGAAGGGTAGCGTCTCGGCGCGGCCGATGACCGAGAAGCCGCGCGGCTTGTCGAGATCGGAGGCGATTTTCGCCAGGAACTTGTTGTGGCTGAGGCCGACCGAGACAGTGATGCCGATTTCCTTTTCGATGCGGTTGACGAGACGGGCCATGCTGAGCGCCGGCGATCCGTGATGCAGGCGCTCGGTGCCGGCGAGATCGAGAAAGGCCTCGTCGATCGACAGCGGCTCGACCAGCGGCGTCAACTCACGCATCAATTGACGGACCTCCCGCCCGACGGCGACATATTTCGCCATGTCGGGCGGGATGACGACGGCCTCGGGGCAGGCGGCCAGCGCCTTGAACATCGGCATGGCGGAGCGCACGCCGCGAATGCGGGCGATGTAGCAGCAAGTCGAGACGACGCCGCGCTTGCCGCCGCCGATGATCAGCGGCTTGTCGCGCAAGGAAGGGTCGTCGCGCTTTTCGACGGCGGCATAAAAGGCATCGCAATCGAGATGGGCAATCGAAAGGTCGTGCAGCTCGGGATGGAATTTCAGGCGCGGCCGCTTGCAGGCGGGACAGCGCGTCGCGCCTTCAGGAGCGGGAGAGAGGCAGTCGCGGCAGAAGCCGTCGCTCATGCGCCGCTCCCTTCCGGCCAGAGCCAGGCCGCGCCGCGGACGCCGCTGGCGTCGCCGTGCTTGTTGCGGCGCAAGCGGGTTTCGACTGTGTCGGAGAAGACGTAAGCGCCCCAGCGGGCGGGCACTTCGTCGTAGAGGGCTTCGATGTTCGACATGCCGCCGCCGAGGACGATGATTTCGGGATCGAGAATGTTGATCGTGTGGGCGAGCGCGCGGGCGAGGCGGTCGGCGTAGCGGCGGAGCGCGAGGCGGGCAGGGCGTTTGCCCGCTTGCGCGGCGGCGACGATTTCCTCGGGGGTCAGCGCCTCGCCTTCTTCCTCCTTGTAGAGGCGGGCGAAGGCGGGCCCCGAAAGCCATGTCTCGATGCAGCCTTTCTTGCCGCAATAGCAGTCGGCGCCAGGATATTCGTCGGGGTGCATCCAGGGCAGCGGGTTGTGGCCCCATTCGCCGGCGATGGCGTTGGGACCCGACAGAAGCGTGCCGTTGACGACGATGCCGCCGCCGACGCCGGTGCCGAGAATGACGCCGAAGACGGAAGCGGCGTTCGCGCCCGCGCCGTCGGTCGCCTCGGAAAGGGCAAAACAGTTGGCGTCGTTGGCGAGGCGGACGGGGCGGGCGAGCGCCGCTTCGAGATCGCGCCCGAAGGGGTGGCCGATCAACCAGGTGCTGTTGGCGTTTTTGACGAGGCCTGTCGCCGGCGAGATCATGCCCGGTATGCCGATGCCGACTGTGCCTGTTTGTCCGGTTTCGGATTCAAGTGCCGTGACGAGATCGCGGATCGCGGCGACGGTTGCCTCATAGCTCCCTTGCGGCGACGGGATGCGGCGGCGCGCCAGTTTGCGGCCTTGCGTGTCGAGGGCCAGAGCTTCGATTTTGGTGCCGCCGAGGTCGATGCCAATGCGCATGAGTGGATTTCGCGATTCAGGTTTCAAGGGGTGTTTATATTACGATGAAGGAAGGCGTGGATGGCCCGAATAAATCGGGCCATGACGGATTTGGGGGATGGGGTGCATGGCGTTTGTTGCGTTCGATGTGGAGAGGGGAGTCCCCCGCCCCGAAAAATTCCGGCTGCGCCTGAATTTTCCGACCCGCCCCCAGGGGCGGGTGGGAAGATTTGCGTCGCTCTGGTTTTTTGCCTTGGCCCTGTTTGCTACTCCCGCGCAAACGGATGACCGGCTGACGGTGGTGCTTGCGGGCGATACGGGGCTCAATGCGAGTGGGGCGCCGCTGGATGCGCGGGGCGGGTGGAAGGGCGGGCAACGAGTGCCGGGGGCCGAGGCGCTGGCCGGGATTGGCCCCTGGCTTCAGGGTGATGTCGTGTTCGCCAATCTCGAAACGGTTGTGACCGATCGCAGCGACATCGCGGCGCGCGAAAAGATGTTCGTGTTCCGCATGCATCCGCAAGGGGTGCGGGAATTTGCCGAAGTGGGGATCAACGTGTTTTCGCTCGCCAACAATCATGCGCTCGACTACGGGACGCGTGGGGCGGGCGAGACGCTTGCCCATGTCGCGCAGGTGCCGGGCTTGCGCGCCTGGCCGGGGCTCGGGCGGACGCGCGACGAAGCGATGCGGCCGCATGTGTTCGAATTGCGCGGGCTCACGGTGGCGGTGTCGGCGGTGGGCAACGCGGGCGGCGGGCTGCCGGCGCGCGCGGGCCATGCGGGGATGCTGCAGGAGCGGGTGGATTTTTCAGATGTCGCGGCGCGGCTGAAGGCGGAGGCGGCGGATCTCAGGATCCTGTCGGTGCATTACGGGCGCGAGTTCGATCCGCTGACCGATGCGGCGGATGTCGAGCGGTTCCGGCGCGTGGCGGCAGGCGGCGGCGCGACGATCGTTGCCGGGCATCATGCGCATGTCGCCAAGGGGGTCGAGATTTCAGGGGCGCATCTCGTCGCTTACGGGCTCGGGAATTTTCTGCATCTCGGCACGCAGAACATGGCGCGGTTCGATATCTGCCGCGATTTCGGGTTGCTGCTGCGGGTCGGGCTGGCGCGGGGCGAGGCAGGTCTCGCGGTCGAGACG
>PHEO01000092.1 GCA_002841195.1 Alphaproteobacteria bacterium HGW-Alphaproteobacteria-11 | reverse complement strand
TCCACCAGCATCGCAGCGATCGGGCCGTAAACCATCGTCACATAAAGAACGAGCACGAAGAGAACCAGAATAACCATCGGCGTGTTGATGGCCTCGGGGTCGGCGGACGCGGGATATCCCGCTTGCGCCAGCGCATCGGACAACGCCACGTCGAATGCCGCCCGGGCCGAGCCGTCTTCATCGTCCGTCACGTCGAACGATGCGACATGGATGTCGCCAACCGCGACATAGGCTGTCGCACCCGCCTCGGCGCGTCTGTTGCTGTAGGGTATGCCGCGCCGGGCCAGCGCGCTTTTCGCGACATCGCAGGAGGTCGTGAAGGCGGCAGTGCCGACCGGATTGAACTGGAACGAACATTCCCGCGCATCGGAGACGGCGACGACCGGCGACACGCGCTGCGCTTCCTCAAGCGCCGGATTGGCGAAATGAGTCAACGCCGAGAACAGCGGAAAGTAGGTGAGCGCGGCCAGCAGGCAGCCGGCCATGATGATCGGCTTGCGTCCGATACGGTCGGACAACGCGCCGAAAACGACGAAGAACGGCACGCCGAGCAGCAACGCCACGCCGATCAGGATGTTGGCCATCTGTCCATCGACCTTCAGCACCTGCGTCAGGAAGAACAGCGCGTAGAACTGTCCCGTGTACCAGACGACCGCCTGCCCGGCGGTCAGGCCGATCAGCGCGATCAGCACAATCTTCAGGTTGCGCCACTCGCCGAAGCTCTCCTTCAGCGGCGCTTTCGACAGCGTGCCCTCTTCTTTCATTTTCTGGAACAGCGGCGACTCGTTGAGCTTCAGCCGGATCCAGACCGAAATGCCGAGAAGTACGATCGACAGCAGGAAAGGAATGCGCCAGCCCCAGCTTTCGAAGCTCTCCTTGTCCATCGACAGGCGGCAGGTGAGGATGACAAGCAGCGACAGGAAGAGCCCGAGCGTCGCCGTCGTCTGGATCCATGCCGTATAGCTGCCGCGCTTCGCATGCGGCGCATGCTCGGCGACATAGATCGCCGCCCCGCCATATTCGCCGCCAAGCGCCAGCCCCTGCAGCAGGCGCAGCCCGATCAGGATCGCCGGTGCGGCAAAACCGATCGTCGTATAATTGGGCAGCAGGCCGACAATGAACGTCGCCACGCCCATGATGACGATGGTGATCAGAAACGTATATTTCCGGCCAACGAGATCACCGAGCCGTCCGAAGAAGATGGCGCCGAAGGGCCTGACGGCAAAGCCGGCGGCAAAGGCCAGCAGCGCGAAGATGAAGCCCGCCGTCGGGTTGACGCCCGAAAAGAACTGCACCGAGATGATCGCGGCGAGCGACCCATAGAGGTAGAAGTCGTACCACTCGAAAACAGTGCCGAGCGACGAGGCGAAGATCACGCGCCGTTCCTCGCGCGTCATACGCCCGCTACCCGTCCCCGCCGCCGCTTCAGCCATGCCCCGATCCCGTGTTCCGCACCCGTTTTATGGCGAGAGAATGCCGCGAATGGCGCCGCTGCGCTAGCGGGGCCGCCGCGGAAACAGATTCCCCGTTTCGCCCTCCGGATTGGAGAAAGGCACGATCGAGGATTGACCTTCGATCAACCGGTATTGCGTCAACGCCCAGTGGACGCTGGGGAAAGCAAGCGCTTCCCACGGAATTTCGTCCCAGGAGAACAGTGCAACCTCAAGGCTCTCCTCGCCCGCCGAAAAGGACGGGTCGGCAAGCTCGGCGCGGTACATCAACTGCACCTGCGCGATGCGCGGGATCGAATAGACGGCGAGCAGATCCTTCAGCACGATCTCCGCATTGGCCTCTTCCCGCGCCTCGCGCCGCGCACCTTCCTCCGCCGTTTCACCTTGTTCCATAAATCCGGCTGGCAGCGTCCAGAAGCCTTTGCGTGGCTCGATGGCGCGGCGGCACATCAGGATGCGGCCTTCAAACGACACAACCGAGCCGACCACAACCTTCGGGTTCACATAATGGATGAAGCCGCAGCGGTCGCAGATATCGCGCGGCAAATTGTCCCCGGTTGGTACGCGGCGGCTGAAGGCCGGATCGTGTTCGGCGCCGGGTTCTCGCGGCGCCGGGACGCCGCCCGAACCGCCCATTTTCGTCAAATTCGTCATATTGCAACTCTTTGATCCGCCTACGGAAGTAAGCCTCGCGGGGCCTGCGCCTGCCAATCGGGTGGAAAATCTTCGGAACCCGTCGCTCCGCCAGACCGCTGACACCGCCGACCGTCCGCGCACAGACCTATCGTCATTTTCGAATTTTCTTCTTTTTTCATGGCCCGGTTCCTCTTGCAAGACAGGGCCTTGCGGGTGCATATGAAGATAGTGCGGCGCGCCCGGCAATGCCACAAGACAGCCGGCGGCGCGCCCGAACCGTTTTCTCCATGCGGCGGAAGGCCCGCCCGACCGGAAACATCCCGCCCGGAAAAATTCCGCAAGGACCGGAACCCGCGAAATTCAACCCCCCGATATTCGGATACACGCGTATCGAATAGCACCACAAGACACCAGAGGACAGACGAATGGCAGCCAGAAAGTCGACCGGAAGTTTCGATCTCGAGAGCTCATTGAGCCATCTGCTGCGTCGCGCGCAGCAATTCGCCTATGACCAGTTCGTCCAGCAGATGGGCGGAAACGCGCTGACGCCGCGCCAGTTCATCGTGCTGTTCGCGGTCGAGGAAGAAGAAGGGCTGAGCCAGACCGATCTCGTCAACCGCACTGGCATCGACCGCTCGACGCTGGCCGACATGATCAGCCGCATGATCAAGAACGGTCTTCTCGCCCGCCGCCGCACCGCCGAAGACGCGCGTGCCAATGCCGTCCGCCTGACAGCCGCCGGCCGCCGCGCACTGAAAGGCGCGATGCCGAAGGCGCTCGCCGCCGAGAGGGCGCTGCTCGAAGCATTGCCGAAATCCGTGCAGTCGGACCTGTTGAAGGCGCTCGGCCACCTCAACAGCGCCATCGAAGGCATGAAAGCAGAAGATGCGGAGCCGAAGAAGCCGGCAAAGCGCGCCGCCCGCAAGCCCGCCCGAAAGACGGCGGCAAAGAAGCCGGCTGCCCGCCGCAAGAAGAGCTGAACCTCAGTTGCCGGGCGGTGCGGCATGCCGTGCCGCCCGCAACGCAGGTAAGATCTCCCCGGCAATCGCCTCGGGCGTCACTTCGCCGACATGCTTGAGCGCGATGCGCCCGTTGCCGTCGACGACATAAGTCTCCGGCACGCCGTAAACGCCCCATTCAATCGAAGCCCGCCCCGCTGCGTCGCGGCCGATGCGCTCGAACGGATTGCCGAATTCGGCAAGGAATCGCCGCGCGGCCGCGGGGTCGTCCTTGTAGTTGATGCCGTAGAGCGGCACATCGGCAAGCCGCCGAAGCTCGACCAGCAACGGCATTTCGGTGCGGCAGGGGATGCACCACGAGCCCCAGACATTGACAATGACCGGCGTGCCCACGCCGAAATCGGCCGTTGCGAGACCCGGCATGTCGAGTCCCGGAACCGGCGGAAGCTCGAACTCGGGTACATAGCGCCCGATCAGCGCCGATGGAACGCGCGAGGGGTCGCCGCGGTAAATCGCGACGAAGAAAAATCCGGCAAGCAGCAGAAAGATGGCGACGGGCACCAGGGCCGCAAGTCTGAACGGCACCTTCACCGGTCCTGTTCCGGACGCGCGGCGCGGCGGATGCGCCCGCCAGCCTCGCTTTCAAGCGCCTCGACCAGCCGCGCCTGCCGCCCGTAGTCGGCAATGCTGTGGACAGCAAGCGCCAGCGGCACGACAACCCCGAGCGCATAGACCGTCCAGACATAGGCTGCATAGCCGCCCATATGGAAAAATTCTTCCATGGCTCAATCCTCCGCGCTTGCGGCGGCACGGGCCAGCCGCAATGTCCGCACGCGATGGCGCAAAATCTCCGCCCGCATGCGCACAAGCAGCAGCGTAACGAAGAAGAACGTGAAGCCGAGCGCCATCAGCGCCAGGGGCAAAAGCATTTCCGGCGCAATCGTCGGCCCGTCCATGCGGAACACGGAGGCCGGTTGATGCAGCGTGTTCCACCAGACGACCGAATAGCGAATGATCGGCACATTGATCGCACCGACCAACGCCAGCACCGCGGCCGCGCGCGCCGCGCGCGCCGGCTCTTCGATGGCCGCCCAGAGCGCCATGTAGCCGAGATAGAGAAAGAACAGGATCAGCACCGATGTCAGCCGCGCGTCCCACACCCACCATGCGCCCCACATCGGCTTGCCCCACAACGCGCCCGTGACCAGCGCAAGGAATGTGAAGGCGGCACCGATGGGCGCGGCGGATTTCGCACAGAGATCGGCCAGCGGATGGCGAAAGATCAGTGCCACGGCGGAGGCGGCCGCCATCAGCGAATAGCCGAACATCGCAAGCCACGCCGACGGCACATGCACATACATGATGCGCACCGTTTCGCCTTGCTGATAATCCGGCGGCGAGGCGACGAGTGCGTAGTAAAGACCAACGCAGAGAAGTCCGAGCGAGACCACCCATAACGGCGCAAGCAGCCGCGCCGACAGCGCCATGAAGCGCGCCGGATTGGCGAAGGCCTGAAGCCGCTGCGAGGCCGAAAGGCTTGTCATGGGGCTCATTTAGCGTGTTGCCTCCGATGAGGGCAAGGTGCGGGCGCCTGCCATTTTGCCGCGTATCAACGGAGATTGGCGCGCAATGCCGCCGCCGCCGCAACCGGTCCGAGAACGAGGCTTGCCAGCGCAACGGCGCAAAGCAACGTCAGGCTCTGCCCGGCAACGCCGTCCGGGAAGCCGAAAAGCGCCGCCCGCGCCGCCGCGACGCCGAAAATCAGCACGGGAATATAGAAGGGCAGCACCAGCAGCGAGGCGAGCAGGCCGCCGCGCCGGATGCCGACCGTCAGGCCGGCGCCGATGATGCCGAGAAAACTCAAGGCTGGCGCACCGGCAAGCATCGCGAGCATCAGCGCCGGAAACGCCGAGACCTCCAGATTGAGCATCAGACCGGGCAGCGGCGCCGCGACGACCAGCGGCAATCCGGTCGTCAGGAAATGGCCGGTCGCCTTGGCGGCGGCGACGAGTTCCAGCGGCAGCCGCCCCATCGCCAGCAAATCGAGCGACCCGTCCTCGTAATCCGCCTGGAAAAGCCGATCGAGAGTCAGCAGGGAGGAGAGCAGCAACGCCACCCACAACATGCCCGGCGCAATCCGCGCGAGGAGATTGAGATCGGGGCCGATACCGAGCGGCACCACCGCAACGACGACCAGAAAAAAGAAAACCGCCATGCCGCCACCGCCGCCGATTCGCGCGGCAAGCCGGAGATCGCGGCCGATCAGGGCGAAAAAGGCGCGGGTCATGCAGCCGCCTCCGCCCCGAGACGCAGCGTCTGCGCCCCGGCAAGTCCGAGATCGAGATGCGTGGCGCCGACAATAATGCCGCCGCCGGCAAGATGCGCCCGCATGACCGCGCCGAGCCGTTCGATGCTTGCGGCATCGAGCGCAACCGTCGGTTCGTCGAGCAGCCAGATCGGGCGCGGCGTCGCAACGAAACGCGCCAGCGCCAGCCGGCGCTTTTGTCCGGCCGACAGATAGCCGACCGGAAGATCGGCAAGCGGCGCGAGCCCCATGCTCTCGAGCGCGGCCGGAGCATTTGCAGCCGCATCGCCCCCCAGCCACGCCGCCCAGAAACGCAACGTCTCGACAACGGTCATCGCCGGCTTCAACGCATCGAGATGGCCGAGATAATGTGCCTGCTCGGCGAGCGTCAGCTCGGGATCGCCGCCGTCCAGCGCAAGCGTGCCCGACGCAATATCGAGCAGGCCGGCGATTTGCCGGAGCAGGCTCGACTTGCCGCTGCCGTTGGGCCCGGTCAGCACCAGCGCCGCGCCCGCCGTGACCGAGAAGGACAGGCCCTCGAAAACGATCCGGCCGCCTCGCACGCAGGCAAGGTTCGATGCCGTGAGCCGCAGGTCAGATGTCGTCAAAACTTCCGCCCCGTCCCTTGCCGGCCGCGAAACGGGCCGCCCCTTTTTGCGTTTCGCCGGACGCCAGCACCTCGCGTCCGTGCTCGAACTCATTGGCAAAGGCGAGATCGTAGGGAAGATCCCATTGCTCATAGGCCGACATGCGGTCATTGCGCAGGCAGAGCTGCGGAAAACGCGAAATTTCGAGCGCCAGCTGTTCGGCTTCCGCGCGCGCCCGGCCCTTCGGCACGACACGATTGGCAAGCCCCATCTGCAACGCCTCCTCGGCGCCGACGCCGCGTCCCGTCAGGATCAGGTCCATCGCGCGGGCATGGCCGATCAGACGCGGCAGGCGGATCGTCCCGCCATCGATCAGCGGCACACCCCAGCGCCGGCAGAAGACGCCCATCACCGCGTCTTCTTCCACCACGCGCATGTCGCACCAGAGCGCGAGCTCAAGCCCGCCAGCCACGGCATAGCCGGCAATGGCGCCGACAACCGGCTTGTTGAGAATCATTCGCGACGGACCCATCGGCCCGTCATCGGCAAGACGGCTGAAATCGGCGCCGGTCGCGGGCGGCACAACGCGATTGCCGCCCCCCGTCGAGACGGCCTTGAGATCGGCGCCCGCGCAGAAGGTTTGTTCCGCACCGCAGAACACGGCGACAAGCGCCGTCTCGTCCCGCTCGAATTCGAGGAAGGCGGCTGCAAGCCCCTCGGCCGCCGCGCGATCGACCGCGTTCTTCGCATGCGGACGGTTGAGAATCACGGTCGTCACCGGACCGTTTTTCTCAACGATGACCTCTGCCATGCACGCCCTCCCGTTGCTCTGCTTCAATGCCGGTTATCATGGCTTAAGCACACGGCCGAGCATGGTCAATCCGGATGAAAGTCATTATAGTCCGCCGCGACAAGCATATAGGTTCCAGGCACAAAAGCGGCGGCGAAATCGGTTTTGACGCACGCGCGGTTTCCCCGCGCGGACGGCGCCGACGCCCCCGCCCTTTTCCAGCCTGAACCGGCGCAGCATCGAGGACCAATACAGATGGCGAAGAAGGCCCCCGCGAAATCCAGCAAGTCCCCCAAGGCGAAAACAAAGGCGACAAAGAAGGCGCCGGCGAAAAAGCCGGTGAAGAAAACGGCCGCAAAGAAGGCGACCAAGGTAAAGGCAGCGCCCAAAAAGGCAGCGCCGAAGCGGACCAAGGCATCGCCGAAGAAAAAGAAATTGGCCCCCAAAAGCGCCGCGCCGAAAAAGGCCGCGAAAAAAGCCGTGAAGACCGCACGCAAGGCCGTGAAGAAGGCGACACCCGCCACGCGAAAGCTCGCGCAAAAAGCCAAGCGCGCGGCAAAGAAAACCGTCAAGAAGGTAACACCGAAGAAAAAAACCGCCGCGAAAGCCAAGCCCGCGGCGAAGAAGACAGCGCCGAAAAAGAAATCAGCGGCGAAAGCCAAGCCCGCGAAGAAGGCGGCGCCGAAAAAATCCACTCTGAAGAAGAAGGCATCGGCCAGGTCAAAGCCTGTCGCCAAAGCCACGCCGAAGAAAAAGACGGTCGCGAAGGCGAAACCTGCGAAGCGGGCGGCACCGAAAAAATCCGCCGCAAAAAAATCCGCGTCCGGCAACAGCTTCGGTGCGCGCAAGGTGCTGAAGGTCGGCAAGCGCAGCTACACCTATTTCAGCCTTCCCCATGCCGAGAAAAATGGCCTCGACGGCATTTCGCGCCTGCCCTTCTCGATGAAGGTGCTGCTCGAAAATCTGTTGCGCTTCGAAGACGGCCGCACCGTGACGGCGGACGACGTCAAGGCCGTGAAGACATGGCTGAAAACACGCACCTCCGACCGCGAAATTGCCTATCGCCCGGCCCGCGTGCTGATGCAGGATTTCACCGGCGTACCCGCCGTCGTCGATTTGGCGGCGATGCGCGACGCGGTGAAGAACCTCGGCGGCGATCCGAAGAAAATCAATCCGCTGGTGCCTGTCGATCTCGTGATCGACCATTCGGTGATGGTCGACAAGTTCGGCACACCGACCGCTTTCAAGGAAAACACCGACATCGAATATCAGCGCAACCGCGAGCGCTATGAGTTCCTGCGCTGGGGTTCCAAAGCCTTCGACAATTTCCGCGTCGTGCCGCCGGGAACCGGCATCTGCCATCAGGTCAATCTCGAATATCTCGCACAGACCGTCTGGACGAAAAAGGACGGCAAGGAAGAGATCGCTTATCCCGATACCTGCGTCGGCACCGACAGCCACACCACGATGGTGAACGGCCTTGCGGTTCTTGGTTGGGGCGTTGGCGGCATCGAGGCCGAAGCCGCGATGCTCGGCCAGCCGGTCTCCATGCTGATCCCCGAAGTCGTCGGCTTCCGTCTGACCGGCAAGCTGAACGACGGCGTCACCGCGACCGACATGGTGCTGACCGTCACCGAAATGCTGCGCAAGAAGGGCGTGGTCGGAAAGTTCGTCGAATATTACGGACCCGGCCTCGACCAGCTCGCGCTCGAGGACCGCGCGACGATCGCCAACATGGCGCCCGAATATGGCGCCACCTGCGGCTTCTTCCCGGTGGACGGCGAAACGCTGAAATATCTCCGCGCCACCGGCCGTTCGGATGAACGCGTCGCGCTGGTCGAGGCTTACGCCAAGGCGCAAGGCATGTTCCGCGAAAAAGGCATGGCCGAGCCCGTATTCACCGACACGCTGGCGCTCGACCTTTCAACGGTCGTGCCGAGCCTTGCCGGCCCGAAACGGCCGCAAGACCGCGTCTCGCTGACCGACGTCAAGACCAACTTCCTCGGCGCGCTCGGCGGCGAGTTCGGCAAGCCCGGCCAGTCGAAGGCCCGCGTGCCGGTCGAGGGCCGCGATTTCGATCTCGGCCATGGCGACGTTGTCATCGCCGCCATCACCTCCTGCACCAACACCTCGAACCCGAGTGTGCTGGTGGCCGCCGGCCTCGTTGCCCGCAACGCGCGCAAGAGAGGTCTCAAGGTGAAGCCGTGGGTGAAGACCTCGTTGGCGCCCGGCTCGCAGGTCGTCACCGACTATCTGACCAAGTCAGGCCTGCAGGACGACCTCAATGCGATGGGCTTCGATCTCGTCGGCTATGGCTGCACGACCTGCATCGGCAATTCCGGTCCGCTGCCCGTCGAGATCAGCCAGGCGATCGCAACGCACGATCTGGTGGCCTCCTCGGTGCTGTCGGGCAACCGCAACTTCGAGGGCCGCGTCTCGCCGGACGTGAAGGCGAACTATCTCGCCTCGCCGCCGCTGGTCGTCGCCTATGCGCTGGCCGGCTCGACGCAGATCGACCTGACGACCGAACCGCTGGGCACCGGCTCGGACGGACAGCCGGTCTATCTGAAGGACATCTGGCCGTCGGCGAAGGACGTCGCCGAAACGGTACGCACCTGCGTGACGCGCGACATGTTCCGCAAGCGCTACGCCAATGTCTTCGACGGCGACGCCGACTGGCAGAGCATCAAGGTGACGGGCGGCCTGACCTATGACTGGGACGGCGGGTCGACCTATGTGCAAAATCCACCCTACTTCGTCGGCCTGCAGCCCGAACCCGCGCCGCTGTCCGATGTGACCGATGCGCGAATCCTCGGCCTCTTCGCCGACTCGATTACCACCGACCACATCTCGCCCGCCGGCAACATCAAGGTGAAGAGCCCGGCCGGCGCCTACCTGAATTCCAAGCAGGTCGGCGCGCAGGACTTCAATTCCTATGGCGCCCGGCGCGGCAATCACGAAGTGATGATGCGCGGCACCTTTGCCAACATCCGCATCAAGAACCAGATGCTGAAGGGGATCGAAGGCGGCCTGACCAAACTGCAGCCCGAAGGCGTCGAAATGCCGATCTACGACGCGGCGATGGAATACAAACGCCGCGGCATGCCGCTCGTCATCTTCGCCGGCAAGGAATATGGCACGGGCTCGAGCCGCGACTGGGCGGCGAAGGGCACGATGCTGCTCGGCGTCAAGGCCGTCATCGCCCAGAGCTTCGAGCGCATCCACCGCTCGAACCTGGTCGGCATGGGCGTCGCGCCGCTGCAGTTCCTCGGCGACATGAGCTGGCAATCGCTCGGCCTCGACGGTTCGGAAACCGTCTCGATCGAAGGCCTCGCCCATGTGAAGCCTCGCACCAAGGTGAAGGCGGTCATCGCCTTCAAGGACGGTACGAAACAGGCGATCGATCTTCTCTGCCGCATCGATACGCAGGACGAAGTCGAATACTACGAAAATGGCGGCATCCTGCCCTACGTCTTGCGGAACCTCGCGGCCTAGCCGGCCAAACTACCAGCGAAAAGGGCGCTCCCTGGAGCGCCCTTTTTTGTTGCCTCACCGCATCGTGACTCGCCTGTGTACGAGGTCCCGCCCTATCCTGAAGGTCGAAGGAGAGGACCCTCATGCTGTTGCGTCTCGTCATGGCCATCGCGCTCGGCCTGTCGCTCGCATCCGCCGCCCGCGCCGACACGCGCCCGGTGGTGGTCGAACTTTTCACGAGCCAGGGCTGTTCGTCTTGCCCCAGGGCCGACGCCTATCTGCACGAACTCGCGGGGCGGGACGATGTGATCGCGCTTTCCTTCGCGGTCGACTATTGGGACTTCCTCGGCTGGAAAGACACGCTGGCAAGCCCCGCCTTCACCAAACGCCAACGCGCTTATGCGAAGACGCTGGGGCTTTCCGGCGTTTATACCCCGCAGATCGTTGTCGACGGCATCGCCGAAGGCGTCGGCAGCCGGCGCGCTGCGATCGAGGAACATATAGCGAAGCAAAGCGCGACACCGCTGCCGGTTCCCTTGCATTTCACCGACGACGGCACGGCACTGACGCTCCATGTCGGCGAGGGCGCGGCGCCGAAGCATGCTGCCACGCTTTGGCTGGTGCGCTATGCAAAAGAAGAAACCGTCGAAATCCGGCGCGGCGAGAACCGCGGCAAGACCATGACCTACACGCATGCGGTGCGCGGGCTGATGCCGGTCGGCATGTGGGACGGAAGCGCCACGACGGTGACGCTGCCGAAGACGGAGATGCTGATGCAGGGTTATGAAGGCTGCGTCGCGCTGCTGCAGATGCGCGACGGCGGACCCATTCTCGGCGCGGCGCGCATCGATCTTGCCGCCGCCGTGGAAGCGGAAGCGCCGGCCCGCTAGAGATCGGCCGGTCCGGCCTCGCGGGTCAGCAGGTCCATCGTCTGGGTGAACTGCCCGCCGACATCCTGCGGCAACTTGTAGACCCAGGCGCCGAGCCGCGCATTGAGCGCGTCTGCCCGTTCTTGCGCGGCATCGCTATCGGCATCGTCGGCAGTAATTGCGGGATCAACCTCCGCCGAGAACTTCGCCCACAGCGCGCCGCCCTGCCCGCCCATGCTCATGGTCAGGCGCATACCATCGAACGTGTCGAAGAAAACCGTCGGCGCATCCTCGGGAAGGTCGAGCATATCGGCGGGCGCGACATCGTCGAAGCTCTTGCCGATGAGCGTCGTC
>PHEO01000091.1 GCA_002841195.1 Alphaproteobacteria bacterium HGW-Alphaproteobacteria-11 | reverse complement strand
CGATACCGATCCTAGTCTGTTCGCGCTCGCCTCGGTCGAGGAGCATCTGACGAGCCGTATCGTCGACCTGCGCGACAGAGATGCGTTGCGCGTCGCCGTTCGAAGCACAGACCCGCACATCGTTATCCACATGGCGGCCCAGCCGCTTGTCCGCCGCTCCTATTCCGAACCCGTCGAAACGTTCGCCGCCAACGTCATGGGCACCGCCCACCTGCTCGACGCGCTGCGCGAGGCGGATGAACTACGAACGGTGCTGGTGGTAACGACCGATAAGGTCTACGAAAATGCCGAGCGGGGCATTTCCTTCGTCGAGGACGATCCCCTCGGCGGCCACGACCCCTATTCTGCATCGAAAGCAGCAACCGAAATTGTCGTGTCGAGTTATGCCCGCTCGTTCTTTGAAGAAAGAGAGGTCCGGGTGGCAACAGCGCGCGGCGGCAACGTCATCGGCGGTGGGGACTTCTCGGAAGACCGGCTGGTACCCGACATCTGGCGAGCGCTCCGCGCCGGCAAGCCGCTGGTGTTGCGCAATCCGGCGGCGGCGAGGCCCTGGCAGCATGTACTCGATTGTCTGAGCGGCTATTTTGCCTTCGTCCGCGGTCTGACGGAAGATTTGCCGCTTCCGGCCGCTCTGAACTTCGGGCCGGCACCCGATGCGCCGGCGGTCACGGTCGCCGCGCTGGCTGAGGCCGTTCAGGCCGCACTCGGCGTGGCCACGGACTGGAAGCCCGCCAATACGAAGGGTCCGCATGAGATGACGACGCTCGGAATCGATTCGAGCCGCGCCCGCGCGGTCCTCGGATGGCACGACCGGCTGCCCGGCTCTGCCAGCGTCGAATGGCTGGCGGACTGGTATCGTGCCCTCAACCATGAAGAAGACATGCAGACTTTCACCCTGTCCCAGATCGCCGATTATGAGGACAGGTACAAAGAGGATTTCGGCGCATGACTGATCGTTTCGTCGTTTCGTCGACGCCGCTTTCCGGTGTCAAGAGTATCCGCCGCAACCGCGTCGGCGATGCGCGCGGCTGGCTCGAGCGCCTCTTCTGCAAGGATGACCTGGCCTTCGCCGGCTGGATTTGGGACATCGCCCAGATCAACCGCACGCTGACCCTCCGCAAGAACACGGTTCGCGGTATGCATTTCCAGGCCGCGCCCTATGAAGAGGCGAAGCTCATCACCTGTCTCAAGGGCAAGGTGTTTGACGTGGCCGTCGATCTGCGCCCGTCGTCGCCGACCTACCGCCACTGGCACGGAGAAATCCTGTCGGACGCCAACGATACGACCCTGTTGATTCCGCCGGGGTTCGCACATGGCTTTCAGGCGCTGTCCGACAATGTCGAAATGTTGTATTTCCACTCGGCACCCTATGCTGCTGCTTATGAAGGCGGCGTAAGGGCGGACGATCCGGCGCTTGCGATCCGGTGGCCGCGCGAAATCGCCGAAATGTCGGACAGGGACAGGAGCTTTCCCCTGCTGGATGACCTGGACGAGGATAGTGGACAATGAGATGCCGGCATTGCGGAACGCTGCTTGAACTGCCGTTTATCGACCTCGGTTCGGCGCCACCTTCGAATTCCTATTTGACCGAGTCGGCGCTAAACGGCCCCGAAACATGGTATCCGCTCCGCGTGCTCGTCTGCACGGCGTGCTGGCTGGTGCAGACTGAAGACCACGCGGGGCGCGAAGAATTCTTTTCCGAGGACTACGCCTATTTCAGCGCGACATCGACAAGCTGGCTCGCGCATGCAAAGGCCTATGTCGGGGCAATGGTCGATCGCTTCGATCTGACAACGGAAAGCATGGTGGTCGAGGTTGCGGCCAATGACGGATATCTGCTGCAGTATGTAAAGGCGCGCGGTATCCCGTGTTACGGAATTGAGCCGACCGCAAGCACAGCGGCAGCGGCGCGCGCCAAGGGTATTGAAATCGACGAACGTTTTTTCGGTGTCGAGCTGGCTGGCGAACTCGCGGTAGCTGGCAGGCGCGCCGATCTGATGGCGGCCAACAACGTTCTCGCCCATGTGCCCGACATTAACGACTTCGTCGCCGGCTTCGCGGCGCTGCTCAATCCTGCCGGCGTCTCTACTTTCGAGTTTCCGCATTTGTTGCGGTTGGTGCAGGCAAATCAGTTCGATACTATCTATCACGAGCATTATTCGTATCTGTCGCTGACTGCCGTCCTGCGCATATTCACGGCAAACGGTCTTTGCGTTTTCGATGTCGAGGAATTGCCGACGCATGGCGGAAGCTTGCGGGTCTACGCCGGTCGCGCCGATGCAAGCGCCCACGAAATATCGCCGCGCGTCGCCGCGCTTCTTGCACGCGAGGTCGATGCAGGCATGACGGAGGCCGCTTTCTACAGCGGCTTCCAGCCCCGCGCTGAGAAAGTGAAGGACGATCTGGTCTCCTTCCTGATCGACGCAAAGCGCCAAGGGCTCAGGATCGGCGCCTATGGCGCGGCGGCGAAGGGAAATACGCTGATGAACTTCGCCGGCATCCGCCCCGATCTCGTGCCCTACGTCGTTGACCGAGCTGAGTCGAAACAGGGCAAGTTCATGCCAGGAAGCCGCATCCCAATTGTCGGCGAAGCGCACCTGAAGGCCGACCGTCCCGATCTTGTTCTGATCCTGCCATGGAACATCAAGGCCGAGGTGGTGAATCAGCTCGCCTACGCCCGCGATTGGGGAGCAAAATTTGTTACGGCGGTGCCGGAACTGTCGGTTATCTGACGCGCTTCAGGTAGCCGTCCGGTGCCACCGTAATCAGCAGCTTGTGAGGGATGTTTTGATCGATCTCGAATTCGGGATGCGATTTAAGGTATTCCCAGACGGCGGTCTTGGGATTGTCGCCAGGTCCCCACGGACGGTCGGGGAAAAGTTCGGACGGCATGTCCTCAATCAACGTATCGAACACGATGCAGTAGCTGCCCGGCGTCACAAGCGGCGCATAGGCTTCGAGTTCGGCAAGTACGTGATCATGCGTGTGGTTCGAGTCGAGAATGACCAGGATGCTTTCCTGTCCCTTGGCCGCTACCTTTACCTGCGCCACAATCTCCGGAGCAATGCTCGACCCCTGTATCATGTCGATGCGCCGGGCGAGAGGATGGGCCTCAATAGCAGCACGGTTGTGTTCACGAATGTCGATATCCACGCCCAACACCCGAGCGTCCTTCTTGCCACCGCAGGCAGCATTCAACTCCAGCATTGAGGCAGAGAAGATCAGTGACCCACCGTGGGCGATCCCCGTTTCGACGATCAGGTCTGGCTGCGTCATCCAGATCAACTCCTGCATCGCGACGATGTCTTGTGGATACTGAATGATTGGACGGCCCATCCATGTAAAGTTGTAGGTATAGCCGTTGCGGTTCGTTTCCCGCGACCAGACGCGGGACAGACTCTGGACATCCTTGTCCTCGCCTAGACGTTCGATATTGCTGATTACCTGCTTTTTGAAAGCATCGACCGGATTCATATTGGGATCACTTGTTTATGTTGGTACGGAATTACTTGGTCACGCAGGCATAAATTATATTGCAGTCTTCCGGGTGCTGTTTGCCTAGCTCATAGGACGCGCGGCAAAAGGCCTCCTTCCAGTCTTGCTTGCCTTCCGCGCCCACACGACCCCAGCCGAAGCCGCCTTCTTCCCACAAGCCGTTCTTGAGGAACCAGTCCATCTGCGGCGTGGAGAGAATCTTGTAGAAGATGCCGCCGGTGCTTTCGCATCTCAAGCCCGCCGCCGCGATGTCCGCTTTCAGCGTAGCTAGCGAGTAGGATCGCCGATGCCCCGCCACGTTGATGTCGAAGGGAGAAAGCTCTTCGCAGCTCTCCAGCGAACCCATCAGAACGGCCAGTCGCCGATTGATAGCTTGCGCATTTGGAACGTGAATGATGAGGACGCCATTGTCGTTCAGGAAGCTGGCGGCCTTCTGCAGCAGCGCAATGGGGTCCGCGACATGTTCAAGCAGGTCGAGCATGGTGACGGTATCGAACTTCTCGTTCAGGTCGAGGTCTTCGACAAGGCTTTCGTGAAATTCGATCTCCGGCTGCCGCTTGCGTGCCTCGGCAAGTATCTTGCCGTTTGCGTCGACGCCGACTACCCGAGAGACCCTCTGCGCAAACATCCCCGTCATCAGACCGTCACCACATGCCAAATCAAGCAGCGAATTGCCACGGATGTTGTCCATGCAGGACTCGACCTTAAATCGAGCGAGATAACGATTGTACTCGCTATGAAATGTGGTCCGGGACCACATAAAAGTTTCCTGTCGTATTTTTTCGTCCGTGTTCATCAGCACCCCGATTTCAGGGAAAGAGTCTGGCCTTGCTGGCTTCGTTGAAGAACCCGTTCAACGCTTCGGGTAAAGGGCAAGAAGGGAGCCAGCCAACCGCATTCTTCAGTTTGGTAGAGTCGAGCTTAATATTAGCAGAATTGCCTTCTACACGAAGTTCCTCGATTTGGCACCCCCGACCCCCGGCAGTGAGAGCCATTTCCGCTATCTGTCGCGTACTGAGGAGTCCGCCCCCCCCGGCCTGAAAGATCCCAGTCAGGCCCGAGCGGGCGAGGCTCCAGAAAGCACGAGTCCAATCGCTTGCGGCGATAAGGTCAAGCTCTGGCGAGCCGTTATCGTAAACATGGGTGGTCACGGGTTCTCCGATGCGAACTTTCCGGATGAATTCGCGTATGAAATGGGGGGCAATTCCGTCACCGAATACGAGCCCGCTTCGGAGTACAGTCACCGCAGCGCGCCCTTGTGCTTCCCACGCCAGAGCGAGCGACTCGCACAGGAACTTCGTTTCGCCCAAGATGCCTTCAGGCCGGGCAGGAGTGTTTTCGGTAGCTGTCAGGGACTCGTTGTAGCCAGCGAAAACTTCCCAGCGAGACGGAATGAAAATCGGCACGGACAGATGCCGGGCCGTTTCCAACGCCGTTCGCAACATAATTAATGCCTCTCCCAACGCTCTGTTCGTGTTCCCGATACGCGGCGCGGCCAAATGCAGTATACGGCTGACATTGTTCGCTTCGGCATAGAGCCCTAGCGATATGCTGCCTGTGAGCAAGTCGACATCATTGCGGCCCGGAACGATCAGTTCAATGCCATGTGGCGCGGTTCGCCTGACGAGATCGCCAATAGCGCCGCTGCCGCCAGTGAGAAGCCACCGCTCGGTGCGACGGGCTTTGTCCCTCGTCTCTAGATCGGAAAGTGCAAGCCGAACCGCAGCCAATACATCCGGACGAATTTCCTTTTCACCTGTCGCTTCGACAACCTTCCGCACGGCGTCGTTGAATGAAATGCCTTCGAATGTGGCCAATATACCAATGGCGAAAGCATTGCTGCGGGAAATGCCATGATCGCAACACACAATTGTTTTTCGGCCTTCACGCAGAGCATCGTATCCGGCAAGTATCTTGGGACGAATGGAGTCGGCGGTATTGCCTGCGCGATCTACAAAATTCCGCACGTCGACGATCACTGCGCCGTCTATTTCTCCAACTTCGGAGCCAGCGGCAGTCCCAAGAAGGGGCGTGATCCATCTGACGGTCATTTCAGTTCTTCATCCGGAATATAGGCTTCTGTTAAACTTCTGAGATACCAGCCCGGCTTTATGTCTGCAGCACCGGGATGTTCTCCATCGATCAGATAGCGCAACAGGATGTCGACCTCATTGAATCCAGCCATTGCGCGAAGATATGTGGACGCAGAAAAGCGCGGATTGATTTCAAATGGTATCAGCACACCATCCCGGCAGCGGCCTTGAACATTGATGGGGCCGCGGCTGTCGATCGCAAGAGCTATCCTCTCGGCTTGCCGACGCAGATCGGCATAGTCACCGATATGCCCTTGAGAGTAACCGCTCGATATGACCCCGCCACGTCCGCGATAGGCCACGGATAGTTTGGAATCCAGCACCCGGCGAAGAGCAATGGAACCGGCGATACTTCCGTCCGGCAGGGAAAGAACTCCGATAGTGAATTCGCCTTCGTTTATATCCACATACTCCTGCGCGATCGGAATATTGCCAGTCCGGTGGATAAATTCTGCATAGATAAGCGCCTCATTGGCTGTCGCGGCAAAGAAAACGGAAACGCTGCCGCCCGATCCTGTGGCCGGCTTTACGATACAGGGTAGGCCGACGGAGGAGATGGCTGCTGTGCTATCGGCAATCCGTGTGCGTGGAATTTGAACTCCGGCCTCACCGAGCTTGTCGAATGTGTCGGCTTTGTCTGAACATAGATGCACAATGTCAGGCGAGTTGGCGACGAGCGTGATACCTCGGTCGACGAGGTCTTGTTGTGCCGCAGACAAAAGTATCATGGGTTGTTCGCCACCCGCCACAAGCCAAGGGGCATCCGCTTGTTCGCATGCGTCCATGACGCTGGAGATGTAATCTTCGCGGTCGGCGAGGAACGTCTCTTTGAAGAGTCCGTCATAAAGTCCGTATGCCGTAGGAGAAATATCGCAACCGAAAGCATTGTAGCGCCCGGCGAGAACGAGACACTTGCCAATCTCCGTGCCGAGCGAAGCGCCGCCAACTCCGGCGACCATGACATTTGAACGGTTCATTAGCCCTGCTTCACTTTATCTAATTAAATCGTTGTCTGTTCCGCTCTTTGTACTGAACGATATCATCGTCCAGCATATCGAGTGCGCTAGCCCATCGAGTCCTGGTTGGGTTTTCTGCCGACCAAGGACAATGCAAGCTCCCGCAACGCGCGGCGCGCTATCTTGCGGCAGCCATAGCAACGATGGCTTGTGTAGGTCTCAATCATTGGGCGCAGGCGCTTCATCTCTCCGGGCGTGAAGTCCTGTTGCATCGCTTCTTCGAGACAGAACTGCCTGAACAAACGCCTCAGTTCCACCATGTGCTTGACGGGCGGTCGTATACGCACAGGCCGGTGCTGGATCGTCTGGGTCAAGCAGGCGGCATTTGTGCCGGCCAGTTTGTCACGGATGATCTGTGTATAGATCGTCAGGTGATCAGACCCCCAACCATACGGATAGTGTGACCAAGCGCGACCAAAAGCATCTCTCACGGTCTCTGTGCGCCAGAGGGCGTAGAACCAGCTGGGTGGTGCTTTGCGTAACAGGCAATCAATCCGGCTTATCCGGTCGGCCGGCATCCCGTCTGGCCACGGAGAATCTCCATACTCGCGACCATCTTCGTGGATTGAAAGAACACGCGGTACCGCGAGATTGATATGTGGGTAATCTATGAACAGGCCGTGCAGTTCTTCAATGTAGTTTGGCGATACAAAATCGTCATGTGCGAGCCAAAAGAAGAACTCTGTTGCCGAGGCGGCCAGTGCATCGACAAAATTGTTCGTCGGTCCCCGGTTTTCGGATTGCCGGTAGTAGGTGAATCGCCTGTCGGCACGACAAAACGATTCCGCAATTTCCCGTGTGCTGTCGTTCGACGCATTGTCATAGATCAATGCTGCAAAATCTTCCTCCGTCTGGCTTTGAACCGACAGGAGGCAGCGCTCAAGGTACGCTTCACCGTTGTAGACAGGAATGGCGACTGTAACATTCGGCATTTGCGGACTTCCAGACTATGCCTTTAATATCTGCCTGAGTGTATCGGTGACGAACTGCACCAACTCAGGCGTCATGTGATATCCCGATGGAAGATTGATGCCAAACTTTGCGATTGCCTCCCCCGCAGGATGTTCGGGCATATGAGCTGAAGATTCCGGCCGGTCTGCAAAGGCGGGCAAGCTGGACAGAGGTGAAAAGAAGGGGCGCGTATCGATATTCCGCTCCCGGAAAGCTTCCATCAACGCGAATTTGTCCATTCCATATGTGGGGTCGGGAATCACCGTGACCATCCAGTATGAATTGACGGTGCCCGTTGGCTCCGCATTCAGTGTGATGCCGTTCACGCCCTCCAGTGCATTCCTGTACCAGGAGAATATCTCGCGCTTCCTCGCGATCAGCTCTTCAACGCGCTCGATTTGCGCTAGGCCGAATGCCGCCTGAAAGGCGCTCATCTTGTACTTGAAGCCGACTTCGGTGTTCAGAAAGAGCTTGTCGCCCGGCGGCCGTCCGTGGTCGCGCAACGTCATCACGCGCGTATGGAGGTGGTCGTCGTCGGTAACGAGCATTCCGCCTTCGCCCGTCGTCACGGTTTTGGAGCCGTGAAACGAAAAGACGCCGGTGTCGCCGAGCGCCCCGGCCTTGCGCCCGGCATACTCGGATCCGAGGGACTCTGCGGCGTCCTCGATAAGCAGGAGCCCGTGGGCGTCGGCGATCCGTCGCAGTTCGGCCCAGTCTGCCATCGATCCGTAGAGGTCGACGCCGATAATCGCCTTTGTTCGCTCGGTAATTGCTGCTTTGACCGAGGCCGGGTCGATGCACCATGTGTCGCGCTTGATGTCGGCGAAGACCGGCTTAGCGCCGACATAGATCACAGGCGCAACCGACGCGATCCATGTGACGTCCGGTACGATCACTTCATCGCCCGGGCCGACACCGCCCGCCGCGAGCGAAAGGTGGATTGCCGCCGTGCAATGGGGAAGGGAAACGGCATGCTTCACACCGATGTACTCGGCAAATGCCTTCTCGAACCGTGCGTTGAAAACGTAGTGATCCTTGAACCAGGCAGTGCGCGCTGCCTCGGTCACATACTGGATTTCCCGTTCCGTGACCCACGGGCCGGCAACCGCAATCGGTTCTTTGGCAACTATCACAACCGGTGCCCCAAAGGTTTTTCCGTCATCCGACAACGTCCATCCAGAAAACGCCAATATCACTATAGAGGTAGGCGCGCCGCGCGACAGCCGTCGCGATTCTAGCTGTCGAATATTTGTTCTGCGAACGATATTCCAGTCGTTTGCGGTTTCCCGAACCGGGCCGCAGTCACGGTTTCAGCACCACGCGCCCCATCACGCTGCCCTTGCGCAAATCGTCGAGGGCCTGTGAGCCCTGGCCGAGCGGCCGTTCGCTGACGGGAATCGGGTCGATCTTTCCGGCTTTCACCAGATCCATCATTTCGTGCGTCTCGCCGAGCGAGCCGACATATGATCCGCCGATCGTCAGCGCGCGCATCGGGAACATCGGGATCGGCATTGAGAAGCCGCCGCCAAATAGCCCGACGATCACCACCTGTCCGCCCTTGCGCACAATGCTGGTCGCAAATTTGAGCGATGCTTCCGATCCGACAAAGTCGACCGCCGCGGGTACGCCGCCATTCGTGTCTGCCAGTACCTTCTTGATCGCTTCGGGGTCCTTCGGATTGTAGACTTCGTGCGCGCCGGAACCCTTGGCTGCCTGCAGCTTGCTGTCGTCGACATCGGCGCCGAGCGGTGCGGCGGGGAACATCGCCTTGGCGAACTGCAGCCCCATCATGCCGACGCCGCCGAGACCGACGACCATCACGCGTTCCTCGGCGCTGATGTCGCCGAGCTTCTTCATCGCGCCATAGGCCGTGAGCCCCGAGCACATATAGGTGGCGGCCAGCCCGTCCGCGACGCCCGTGTAGTCGATCAGGTAGCGCGGATGCGGTACGATCACATGGGTCGCATAGCCGCCCGCGACATGGATGCCGAGATTGCTTGGCTTGTTGCAGAGGTGCTCGTCGCCGCGCTTGCAGGTGGGACATTCGCCGCAGCCGATCCATGGATAGGCAACGCGATGCGCGCCGATTTCGACACCTTGGGCGTCCGGCCCGATGGCCACCACCTCGCCCTCTATCTCGTGTCCGAGCGTGAACGGCAGTTGCCGCCCGCCGCGGACGTCGAGCTTGTTGCCGCCACCCATATCGAAGTAGCCGTCATGGATATGCACATCCGAGTGGCAGACGCCGCAATGCGTCACCTTAAGCAGCACTTCCGAGCCTTGCGGTTTCGGCGTTTCGCTCTCGACGATTTTCAGCGCCTGGCCGTAGTCGACAATGGCTTCGGATTTCATGGGGCGGTCTCCTCGAAATTTTGACGCGGTGGCGAAAATCGGGTCCGCCAGTTTGGTTGCCAATGTGGCATGCGGCGGCGGAGCTCACAACCTTCTGAAGCGTTCATCGCTCCGCCGCATAGGCGCGCGCCAGCGCACAGAACTGTTCGACGGTGAGTTCCTCGGCACGTTGGGTCGGCAACGCGCCGGCGGCCTCGATCATCGCCGCCGGGTCGCGCCCGAGCGATTTCAGGCTGGCGCGCAACATCTTCCGCCTTTGGCCGAAAGCTGCGGCAACCACCGTTTCGAGCGCCTGCGGATCGGCGACGGCAAGCGGAGTCTCGCGCGGTACCAGCTCGACGACCGATGACGTAACGGCAGGTGGCGGCGTGAAGGCTCGCCGGTCGACATCGAACAAAATGCGTGGCCGGGCCCGCCATTGCGCCAGAACGGCGAGCCGCCCATAGGCTTTGCCGCCGGGCGCGGCGACGATCCGTTCTGCCACCTCGCGCTGGAACATCAGCGTCAGGCTCGAAAACCAGGGCGGCCAGGGGGCGGTCTGCAGCCAGCCGACCAGCAGCGGCGTCGCGATGTTGTAGGGCAGGTTTGCGACGATGCGTGCGGGGCGGTCGGCAAGCGCCGCCATGTCCGTTTTCAGGGCGTCGCCTTCGACAATGGTCAGGCGCCCCGGATAAGCCGCTGCGACCTCCTCCAGCGCAGCGATGCAGCGTGCGTCACGCTCGACGGCGATGACGCGCCGCGCGCCATTGTCGAGCAGCGCCCGCGTCAGTCCGCCCGGTCCGGGGCCGATCTCGACGACGTCGTGTCCTTCAAGCGCGCCCGCCGCCCGCGCGATGCGCCCTGTCAGGTTGAGATCGAGCAAAAAGTTCTGGCCGAGCGCCTTGCGGGCGGCGAGCCCGTGGCGGGCAATCACCTCGCGGAGCGGCGGCAGCGCGCCGCTCATGCGCGCGCCCGGCTGCGCGCCATCTCGCCGGCCGCCCTTATCGCCGCCACGAGGCTGCCCGGATGCGCCGACCCCCGCCCGGCAATGTCGAGTGCCGTGCCATGATCGGGCGATGTCCGCACGATGGGCAGCCCCAGCGTCGTGTTGACGCCGTGCTCGAAATCGATCGTCTTCAGCGGGATGAGCGCCTGATCGTGATACATGCACAGAACGGCGTCGTAGCGCGCCCGAGCGGCCGCATGAAACAGCGTGTCGGCAGGCGCCGGACCCCATATCTCGATGTCAGGCACGGCAGCCCGAATAGCATCGATCGCGGGCGCAATGATATCGATTTCCTCGCGCCCCAGATGTCCCTCTTCTCCGGCATGCGGGTTAAGCGCCGCAACCGCGATGCGCGGCCGCGCAATACCGAAATCATTGCGCAACGCCCGCGCCAGGATCACCCCTTGTTCGGTGACGAGCGGTATCGACAACTCCGTCGTCGCGTCCCGGAGCGACAGGTGCACGGTCGCCGGCACGACGCGCAGGCCCGGACAGGAAAGCATCATCGCAACCCGCGACCCGCCCGTGCGCGCCGCCAGATATTCTGTATGGCCCGGCACCTCGAGGCCGGCTTCATAGAGCACACGTTTGTGAATAGGGTTGGTCACCATACCGCCTGCCTCGCCGCTCATCGCCAGATTGCAAGCCATGTCGATGGCGGCCAGCACGGCCCGCGCATTGGCGGGCGCGAGCCGCCCC
>PHEO01000090.1 GCA_002841195.1 Alphaproteobacteria bacterium HGW-Alphaproteobacteria-11 | reverse complement strand
GGTGGGCGGGCGGATGCCGGTGACGAGGAAGCCTTCTTCCTCCAGCATCGCCGAGGCGGCCAGCGTCGCCTCCGCGTCGCCGAGGATCAGTGGCACGATGGGGCTTTCGGGCGCGGGCAAACCCAGCGCGCGGGCAAAGCCGCGCGCCTTCTCGACCGGGCGGCGGCAATAGTCCGGGCTGGCGCGAATGAATTCGAGCGCGGCGATCGATGCGGCGACCGCGCCGGGCGGCAGGCCGGTCGAATAGATCAGCGTGCGGGCGCGGGTGCGGATCAGGTCGCAGACGGCGCGGCTGGCGCAGAGATAGCCGCCATAGGAACCGACGGCCTTCGACAGCGTGCCCATCTGCAGCGGCACCGCGGCTTTTTCCTTTCCCATGAAACTCGAACCGCGCCCTTCGCGGCCGACAACGCCGATCCCGTGCGCATCGTCGGTCATCAGCCATGCGTCGTGGCGCGCGGCGAGTGCCGCCAGTTCGGCAACCGGCGCGGCGTCGCCATCCATGCTGAAAATGCCGTCGGTCAGGATCAGGCAATGTTTCGCGGTTCCGCGGCGCGCGGCGAGCAGGGCGTCGAGATGCGCGAGATCGTTGTGGCGGAAGATCGCGAATTCGGCGCCCGACAGTTTCGCGCCCGACATCAGGCAGGCATGGGAAAGTTCGTCGGCGAGGATCAGGTCGCCCGCGCCGGCCAGCGCCGGTACGATGCCGAGATTGGCCATGTAGCCCGAACCGAAGACGACGCAGTCTTCCGCCTCTTTCCATTCCGCGAGGCGGCGTTCGAGTTCGGCGAAGAGCGGATGATTGCCTGAGACAAGGCGCGAAGCGCCGGCGCCCACGCCATATTTTTCGGTCGCAGCGATGGCGGCGCGTTTCACCTCCGGATGCTGCGAGAGATTGAGATAGTCGTTGCAGCAGAAGGAAATCAGTTCGCGGCCGCCGCGCGTCGCGCGCACGCCTTCGCGGCGATCCGTCTCGATCAGGCGGCGGCGCAGCGCCTCAGCCTCCAGCGCGGCAAGCTTGCCGCTTGCGAAATCGTCCAGCGATGTGCGCCCGCCGCTCATGCCGTCATTCCGATCACCGGCTTGCCGATACTTTTGCGTTCGAGCAAATCCTGCAACACGGCGCCCGCCTTTTCGAGCGGAAAGACGGCGGCAGGCTCGGGCGTCAGTTTTCCCTCCGCCACCCAGGCGGCGAGTTTCGCCATCAATGGCAGATTGGCTTGCGGATTGGCGCGGATTTCGCCGCCCCAATCGACACCGACCAGCGCGGCGCGCTTCAACAAGGCAAGGTTCAAGGGCAGCTTCGGAATTTCGCCCGCCGCAAAGCCGACAACGAGATGCCGCCCGCCCGGCGCCAGCGAGCGGAAAGCCGGCTCGGAAAACGGCCCGCCGACCGGATCGTAAACGAGGTCGATGCCGGGCTTGCCGATCAGTGCCTCCAGCGCCTTGCGCCAGTCGGCTTGCGTGTAGTCGAGCGCCATGTCGGCGCCATGCGCCAGCGCCGCCTGCCGCTTTGCCTCGGTCGATGCGGCGGCAATGACGCGCGCGCCCATCGCCTTTGCCACGTCGATTGCCGCCATGCCGACGCCGCCGGCCGCGCCCAGCACCAGCACGGTTTCGCCGGCGCGCAAATGCCCACAGGTTTCGAGGCCGTACAGCGCCGTGCAATAGGAGACGATGAAGCCCGCCGCCGCCTCGGCGCTCATGCCGTCCGGCACCGGGATCAGCATGGCCGCCGGCAGCGCCAGCCTTTCGGCAAGCGCGCCGCGGTTCGACAGCGCCATGACGCGGGCGCCGACAAGATTGTCCGCAACGCCCTCGCCCACCGCGACGACCCGCCCCGCCACCTCGCTGCCCGGCACGAAGGGCAGCGGCAGTTTCACCTGATAGGTGCCGCGCACGAAAAGCGCATCGACATAGCCAAGGCCCGCCGCCTCGACCGCGACCAGCGCCTCGCCGGGACCGGCGACGGGTTCGGGCATTTCCTCGACCGCGAGGTCTCGCGGTTCGCCGTAGTTGACGCAGCGGATGACGCGCATAAGCGGGTAACTCTCGTGCTCTGCCGGATTTCAGGCGCCGACCCTAGCCAATCTTGCAATGCGGGGAAAGCCGCCTATGCTGCCTCGCAATATCCGACCGGCAGCAGGAGCCGAGCCCATGACGATCCAGACCCGTATCGGCGAAACAAAACCGCAAGGCGGCGCCGTCTCCGCGCGCACCAATCCGGACGAGACCCGCCACGACTGGACGCGCGAAGAGCTGCAGGCGCTTTTCGACCTGCCCTTCAACGACCTGATGTTCGAGGCGCAGCTCGTGCACCGGCGCTGGTTCAAACCCGACGAAGTGCAGATGTCGACACTCCTGTCGATCAAGACCGGCGGCTGCCCGGAAGATTGCGGCTATTGCGCGCAAAGCGCCAAGTTCGAAACCGGGCTCAAGGCTTCGAAGCTGATGGAAGTCGAGCGGGTGCTGGCCGAGGCGCGCCGGGCGAAGGACGCCGGTGCGACGCGCTATTGCATGGGTGCGGCGTGGCGCGAGCCCAAGGACCGCGACATGGACATGGTCTGCGCGATGGTCGAGGGCATCAAGGAAATGGGCATGGAAACCTGCATGACGCTCGGCATGTTGTCGGGCCAGCAGGTGCACCGCCTCGCGCAGTCGGGCCTCGACTACTACAACCACAATATCGACACCTCGGAAGAGTATTATCCGAAAGTCATCAGCACACGGACCTATCAGGACCGGCTCGACACGCTGGAGCGGGTGCGCAATGCGGGCATCAATGTCTGTTCGGGCGGGATCGTGGGCATGGGCGAAAGCCCGTCGGACCGTATCGGCATGCTGATGACGCTCGCCAATCTCGAAGAGCATCCGCAAAGCGTGCCGATCAACATGCTGATGCCGGTGGAAGGCACACCGCTGGGGATGAGCGAAAAGGTCGATCCGATCGATTTCGTGCGGCTGATCGCGGTGGCGCGCATCGCCATGCCGAAATCGGTGGTCCGGCTGTCGGCGGGGCGCGAGCACATGTCGGAGGAAACGCAGGCGCTGTGTTTCCTCGCCGGTGCCAACTCCATTTTCATCGGCGAGAAGCTGCTGACGACGAAGAACCCCGAAGCCGACAAGGACGCGAAGCTTTTCGCCAAGCTCGGCATCAAGTCGATGCCGGCGCATAGCTGCCCGTCGGAGAAGTGACGGCACCGCCCTTGTCCGTCCCGCCCGCCAATCCGCTCATCAACAATCCGCCGGCATGGCTTGTCGAGGGCGCGCCGCATTTGTGGCTGCCCTACACGCAGATGCAGACGACGCCGATGGCGCTGCCGGTCGTCAAGACCGACGGCGTGCGGCTGACGCTGGCGGACGGGCGCGAACTGATCGACGGCACGTCCTCCTGGTGGACAGCGGCGCATGGCTATAATCATCCGCATATTCGCGAAGCCGTGACGGCGCAGCTTCAAAAGATGCCGCATGTGATGCTGGGCGGGCTCGCGCATGAGCAGGCCTGCCGGCTGGCAACGCGGCTTTCAAAGCTGCTGCCTGGCGATCTCGGCCATGTGTTCTTTTCCGAATCGGGTTCGGTCTCGGTCGAGATCGCGATGAAGATGGCTGTGCAATACTGGATCAACAACGGGAAACGAGGCCGCACGCGCTTCGTTGCCTTCAAGGGCGGCTATCACGGCGACACACTGGCCACCATGTCGGTCTGCGATCCCGACGAGGGCATGCACACGCTTTTCAAGGGCGCGATCGCCGAACAGCTCATCGCCGAACTGCCGACCGACGACGAAAAGACCGCGGCGCTCGACGCGTTTCTCGGCGCGCATGGCCATCGGGTCGCTGCCGTCCTCACCGAGCCGCTGGTGCAGGGCGCGGGCGGCATGCGCTTTCACGACGAGGCGACGTTGCGGCGTCTGCGCGCGCTGTGCGACAAGCACGATCTGCTGCTGATCCATGACGAGATATTCGTCGGCTTCGGACGCACCGGCACAATGTTCGCCTGCGAGGCGGCCGGCATCGTGCCCGACATCGTGACGCTGTCGAAGGCCTTGACCGGCGGCACGATGGCGCTGGCGGCGACGATTGCGCGCGCGCCGGTCTTCGAGGCGTTTCTCGGCGAAGACGGCGGCCGCGCGCTGATGCACGGGCCGACCTATACCGGCAATGCGCTGGCCTGCGCGGCCGCCAATGCCTCGCTCGATCTTTTCGAAAGCGAGCCGCGGCTTGCGCAAGTGGCGGCCATCGCCGGCCAGCTCACCCGCGAGCTTGCGCCCGCCCGCAACATCCCCGGCGTCCGGGATGTGCGCGTGAAAGGCGCCATCGGCGTCATCGAGCTTGAGCGGATGGGCGATCTCAACGCGATCAAGCGGCGCTTCATCGAGGAGGGGGTTTTCATCCGCCCCTTCGGCAATATCGTCTACACGACGCCGCCGCTGATGATCGGCGCGGCCGATCTCGGCCGGCTGACGGCGGCGATGCTCAAGGTGACGGCAGAAATCGCCGCCGCGTGAGGCGCGCTGTGGCGGCATAACCACATTTTCTAGCGTGAACCCGCTTTTTCACTTCAATATATTGAGCCGAAATGGACCAACCGGTACTCTCGGCCGGGGGCTGATTCGGCCTTTTCGATATTCGTTCACAACCGTGACGGTGGGTTCCAGCGCGCGCGAGCGCAAAGGACCGCGGCGGAAGCGTTATGTTCTTCAGAACCGCGCCATCACCCGGCGCGGTCGGGCACCGGGAATACGAAAGCCATGCACGTCATCGCATTCGCCTCGCAAAAAGGCGGCTCCGGCAAGACGACCCTTGCCGGCCATATCGCGGTCGAAGCCGAACGCCAGGGCGCGGGGCCCGTGGCGCTGATCGATACCGATCCGCAAGGCAGCCTGTCGCAATGGTGGAATGCGCGCGAGGCGGAGCGGCCCTTCTTTGCTCGCGCCTCCAGCGCCGGGCTCGAAGCGGACCTCGCGGCGCTCAAGGATGGCGGCGTTCGCCTCGTCATCGTCGACACGCCGCCCGCCATCACCGCGACCATCGGCCATGTGATCGGACTTGCCGATCTCGTCGTCATCCCGACGCGCCCCAGCCCCCACGATCTCAGGGCCGCCGGGGCCACGGTCCGGCTTTGCGAGGAAGTCGGCAAGCCGCTGGTTTTCGCGGTCAATGGCGCCAGCCCCCGGGCCCGCATCACCACCGAGGCCGTCATCGCGCTTTCCCAGCACGGCCCGGTCGCACCCTCGATCCTGCATCAGCGCATCGATTTTGCCTCCAGCATGATCGATGGTCGCACCGTTATGGAAATCTCGTCCCAGACCAAATCCCCGGAGGAGGTCGGCGAGCTTTGGCGGTTCCTCGACGACCGGCTGAAAGGCCGCGAAACCGCGCCGCTTGCCACCGCCAGCTTTCTGACCGGCAACACCCCCGAACGCAGCCTCAGAGGCGCCGCCTGATGTCGAAGAAACCTGCCTCATTGACGAGTGACCTGCTGGCGCGCAAGGGTGAGGCGGAGCCTTCCTCGGCCGACCCGGCGTCGCGCGTGACGCTCACCGGCGGCCGGCAGCCGGACTTCAGCGGTATCGGCCGTTCGGAGGGCCCGTCCCAGGGGCTTTATGCCCGCCCCGTCACGGAGAGGCCGGACATGCACGGAATGGACGAGGAGGAGCGGCCCCGCCCGCCGGAGCCCGAAATCATCTACACGCCGGAGGACTACGAGACCGGCGGCCGGACGCGACTGATCGCCGGCGCCTTTATCGGTCTGGCATTGCTTGGCGGTGTCATCGTCGCGATGTCGCTCAACGATGGCGGCGATGTGGCGCCGCTTTCATCCGAAATCATTGCCCCGCCCGCTGCAACGCAGCCAGAGCCGGCGCCGTCCGAAACGGCGCAGGCCGTTACACCGGCGCCCGCACCGGAACCAGAAGCCGCGCCGGAGCCCGAAGTCGCCGCCGCGCCCGAGGAGGCGGCACCGGCGGCCGAGGCCGAAGCGGAAGCCGCCGCGCCCGAGGCCGCAATTCCGGAAATCGAAACCGCCGAAGCCGCGCCCGAAGCGCTTGTGCCGGAACCGGCGCCCGCCCCCGCAGCGCCTGCGCCCGCCGCAACCGCGACAGCACCCGCCACCGGCGGCGCTTTCGTGGTGCAGTTGGCGGCGGTGCGCGAGGAAGCGGCGGCAGGCCCGGCCTACAAGGCCCTGCAGGACAAGCACAGCGCCATTCTCGGCGGCCACGCGCTCGACGTGGAGCGCGCCGATCTCGGCGACAAGGGTATTTTCTATCGTGTTCGCGCCGCCGGTTTCGACAGCAAGGCGGCGGCGACCACGGCCTGCGGCAAGCTCAAGGCCGCCGGTCAGGATTGCCTCGTTCGCGCGCGCTGAGGCTTTCCGTTACCGCCCGGCCCATGTAGGTTCCCGCCAAACGCAATATCGAAAGGTGGGAACGAGATGGTCGAGGCAGTGATCTGGGATTTCGGGGGTGTGCTGACCACGAGCCCGTTCGAGGCTTTCGCGCGCTACGAGCGCGAGCGCGGGCTGCCCAAAGACCTCATTCGCGGTATCAATGCCGCCAATCCCGACAACAATGCCTGGGCGCTGTTCGAGCGCAGCGAATGCACGCTCGACGAATTCGACCGCCTGTTCGCGGCGGAGGCGCAAGCGCTCGGCCACATGGTGCCGGGCCGCGACATCATCGAACTTCTGTCGGGCGACATCCGCCCTGAAATGGTCGAGGCGCTGAAGCGCTGCAAGGCACGGGCGAAGGTCGGCTGCATCACCAACAATGTTTCGGCGGGCGAAGGCGCCGGCATGGCGCGCAGCCATGACAAAGCGGCCGCCGTGCAGGAAATCATGTCGCTGTTCGACCATGTGATCGAGAGTTCGAAAGTCGGCATCCGCAAGCCCGATCCGCGCATCTACGAAATGGCCTGCGAGGCGCTCGGCGTTTCCGCTGCGGCAAGTGTCTATCTCGACGATCTCGGCATCAACCTGAAGCCCGCGAAAGCGCTCGGCATGACAACGATCAAAGTCGTGACGCCCGAAGAGGCGCTGGCCGAGCTTGAAGCGGCGGTCGGTTTTTCCGTCACTTGAGGCCGGAGGCGAAAGGGCCGTAAGCTTCTCCTCAAAAGAACGGGGAGGACCAACATGCTCAGGCCCAAGGCGCAGGCGATCGATCTCGGCGGCAAGCCGGATCTGAAAGACCCCGACCTCTATATGCGCGACGACCATCACGAGGTGTTCCGCCGGTTGCGCGCGCAAGAGCCCGTGTACTGGAACCCGGAAGCGGATGCGGCGGGCTTCTGGGGGATCACGCGCTATGCCGATGTCGAGGCGATCTCGAAAAATCCGAAGCTCTTTTCCTCGGCCAAGGCGAATGGCGGGCACCGGATTTTCAACGAGAACGATATCGACGGCAACGAAACCGACGCCTCGATGATTTCGATGGACCCGCCGGAACATGCCGGCTACCGGCGCATGGTGACGCCGGGCTTCGTGCCCAAACGCATCACCGGCATGGAGGACCGCATTCGCGACCGCGTGACGCGGCTGCTCGACAACATGCCGAAGACCGGCGAGGCGGAGTTCATCTCGGCGGTTGCGGCCGCACTGCCCATCGAGGTGCTGGCCGAGCTTTTCGGCGTGCCGCAAAGCGACGGCGCCAAGCTCTTCGAATGGTCGAACGCCACGGTCGGCGAAGACGATCCCGAACTTCGCGTGTCCGACGAATATATGCGCCAATGCGTGCTCGAAATGGCGGGCTATGCGGCCGGGCTCTGGCAGCAGCGCCTTGAAAAGCCGGGCGAGGATCTGATCTCGATGCTGGCGCATTCGAAGCCGGGCGGCGAGGCGATGAATTTCCCGACCTATATCGGCACCTTCATTCTGCTGGTCGTCGCCGGCAACGAGACGACGCGCAATTCGATTTCGGGCGGTTTGCTGGCCCTGTCGCAGAACCCGCAGGAACGGCAGAAACTTCTCGACGACCCGTCGCTGATCCCGAGCGCGGTGCAGGAAATCGTGCGCTGGGTGAGCCCCGTCCTGCATATGCGGCGCACCGCGACCGCGGACACCGAGTTGCGCGGGCAGCGGATCAAAAAAGGCGACAAGGTCGTGATGTGGTATGCGTCCGCCAATCGCGACGAGGAAGCCTTCGACGATCCCTATCGCTTCGACGTGACGCGCTACACGAAGTCCGATGTGCCGATGCAGCTCGGCTTCGGTGCCGGCCAGCATTTCTGTCTCGGTTCACGGCTCGCCGAGTTGCAGCTCAAGGTTCTGTTCGAGGAATTGCTGAAGCGCTTTCCCGACATCCATGTCTCGGGGCCGGTTCGCCGGCTGCGCTCCAATTTCATTTCGGGCATCAAGGAAATGCCGGTCCGCTACACGCCGGAACGCTGACACCGGAACGCTCCAAACAAAAGAGCCGCCGGTCGCCCGGCGGCTCTTTCCGTTTTCAGGCCGTTTCAGGCGCGCGCGGTTCAGTGAACCGGCGCGTTTTTCATCTTGGCGACCGGCCGCGAGCGCGGAAAGAACATTTCCAGCGTCACCGCGAGCGCCGGCAGCACCGTCAACGCCATGATCATGTTGACCATGAACATGAAGGAGAGCAGCAAGCCCATGTCGGCCTGGAATTTCAGATCCGAGAAGGCCCATGTCGACACGCCGACCGCCAGCGTCAGGGCGGTGAAGAACGTCGCCATGCCGGCTTCCAGCAGCGACTGGCGGAAGGCATCCGAAATGTTCAGCCCTTCGCCCAGGTAATAGGGTACGCGGTTGTAGATGTAGTAGGCGTAGTCGACGCCGATGCCCACCGCGAGCACCATCACCGGCAGCGTGGCGACGGTGAGGCCGATCTGCAGCATCTCCATGAACCAGTAACCGAAGAAGGTGCCGAAGGTCAGCGGCAGACAACAGGCGATGACGGCGCGCCAGTCGCGATAGGTGAGCGCCACCAGCGCGATGATGACCGCGTAGACCCACATGATCATCGGCAGTTCGGTTTCGGTGATCTCCTGGTTGACGGCCGCCTGCACGCCCATGTTGCCGGAGGCGAGACGGATCGTGACGCCTTCCATTTTGTGGGTTTCGCGGAATTCCTCGATGGCGGCGATCGCGGCCTTGATCGTCGTCGCCTTGGAGTCCTTCAGATAGAAATAGTGCGGCAGGATCGTGCAGGTCTGGTTGTAAAGGGCGGAAGCACCCGGCACCGTGTTCGAAGCCTGGGCCAGCGCCGGCCGGTTGCGCGGAATGTCCTTCCACTTCAGATTGCCTTCGTTCCAGCCCGCGGCCGATCCCTTGATCGCGAAAGGCAGCGACACGACCAGCGTGATGTCGGGCACGTTCTGCATGTGCCACGAGAAGCGGTTGAGGAACTCGACATAGGGATATTGCACGCAAGCGTCCGGTGGCGTCTCGACGACCGCCGTCAGCACGTTGAGGCCGAGCGCGTAGGAGTTGGCGATTTCGTTCGAGTCGACATTGTAACGCGCGTCGGGGCGAAGCTCCGGGGCGCCGGCATGAAGCGCGCCGACATGGCGGTTCATCGCCTGGCTGACGGCAATCGCGAACAGTACCGTCGCGCCGGCGAGCAGGAACGGCGCCACCTTGCGATTGGCGACGAAGCCGAGCGACGACATGATCTTCAGGCGCACGGCGCGCGAGCGCTGGACGCGATGAACGAAATTGTCGTCGAATTTCAGGTAGCTGACCAGCAGCGGCAGCATCACGAGGTTGGTCGCTACTTTCAGGATAACGCCGATCGAGGCCGTGATCGCCAGTTCGCGGATCATCGGTACCGGAATCAGGTAGAGCGTCGCAAAGCTGACCAGCGTCGTGATCAGCGCCATCGATCCCGGAATGAAGAGCCGCGAGAAAGCCGTGCGCGCGGCGGTTTCGGCATCGGCGCCATTGCTGATTTCGGCGGTGACGACGTTGATCTGCTGCACACCGTGACTGACGCCGATGGCAAAGACCAGGAACGGCACCAGCACCGCCAGCGGATCGAGGCCGTAGCCAAGGAAATTCAGCAGGCCGAATTGCCAGACGACCGAAGTCAGCGAGGCGAAAAGCGTCGCCCCGGTGAGCAGCACCGAGCGCGAATAAAGATAAACGGCCAGCGCCGTCAGCACGAAGGCGACGAAGAAGAACACCACGACGGTGCCGGCGCCGTCGGCGATGTCGCCGATCAGCTTGGCAAAGCCGATGATGCGAATGGTGTGATCTTCGTCTTCGTATTTCTGGCGGATCTGCGCTTCGAGCTTGGCGGCGAGATCGAAATAATCGAGACGCGCCTGCGTCGAGGGGTCGTAGTCCTGAAGCTCCGCGACGACCATCGCCGAATGGAAATCGTCGGCGACGAGGCGGCCGACAAAGCCGCCGCGAATGACGTTGTTCTGGATGTTCATCAGGTTCTGTTCGGTCATCGAATCGGCGGTGACCTTGCCGGAGATGACGTCGTCGGCGCTGATGCCTTCCTCGGTAATTTCGATGTAGCGGGTATTGGGCGTCCAGAGCGAGGTCACGGTGTGACGCGCGACGCCGGGCAGGAAGAAGATGTCGTCGGTCAGATCCTTGTAGACCTTGAAGAATTCCTTGGTCCAGATCGTGCCCTGGTTGGCCTCCATCACCACGATGATGCGGTTGGAGCCGAAAAGCTGCTCTCGGTATTCCTGGAAGGTCTGGATGTATTCGTGGCCGATGGGGAGCTGCTTGTCGAAGCCGGCATCCATGCGCAGTTGCGTCGCATAGAAGCCCGACACGACCGTAAATCCGAGAAGCCCGGCCAGAATGATGAAACGCAGGCCGAAGACGACATTCTCAAGTAACTTAATCATGGACTTTACCCATCGCTCCCCTGGCCGCGGACCGCACGATGCGGCCGACGGCGTCGTTGCAAATCTCCGCTTGCCGGATCGCCGGACAAGCACTTGTGACGGCCACGCGCGCGCATCGCTGCGGCGGCGTCAACCGGCCTCTTTTCGTCCCGGAGGTTTGCCACCCCTCGCTTTTCGCGTCGGGTGCAGCACTGGCGGCTTCACTGGAGCCGCCCCTCCCGAATAGTCAGGGCTTGCAAGCCCCTGCCTTTCGGGCGGGGCGCAAGCGCATCGTCGTTCGGGGTATGCCCCCTCCCAGGATGCCTTTCTCTTGTGGCGGTGCGCGATCTGTCCCCCGCGCGCCCGTCCGGAACGGTCATCTTTCGTGACCTAAGCAAATAGCACAATTTCGGACGTTTTGTATCGTTACGGAGTCGTTATCCGCGAAATTTAGGCGGGCACGGTTAATCCGGCGTCACTAAAGTTGACACTGGCGTCATTTTTTCCTTGACCGCGGGCGCGAGCACCCTAATCTGGGCGGCAATCTGACAAGACGGACCCTGCGGCGGCGCTTGCCCCGCAACAACCCGTCGCAATTTGCGCTCGCCGGAAACATTTCTTTCCGGCCGTCATTCCGGAGGACCCGATGACCGAGATTCGGCAGATCACCAAAGACAACGCCTATGACGCCGTCGCGCCCGACGATTTTCCGGCGATGATGGAAGTCGAGCGCTACGGCCAGCGCTCCACCGCCTTCGACAAGATCATTTCGGCGACCCATGACCATTTCTGGGATCCGCTCGAC
>PHEO01000306.1 GCA_002841195.1 Alphaproteobacteria bacterium HGW-Alphaproteobacteria-11 | reverse complement strand
TGCCGCGCGGGGCCGCCGCGCCGGCATGCGGTGCCGCCGCCGCGCCGCGCATGGCCGCGATGGCGGCGGCGCCGGTGCCGATGAAGACCGCGGCGTAGAGCGCCGTCCACAGCTGCCCCTGCGCGCCCAGCGTCAGCGCCGGTTCGATCAGGAAGGGATAGGCGGCAAGTGCGGCCAGCGAGCCCGCATTGCTTGCCGCATAGAGCCAGTAGGGATTATCCGCCTGCGGATGGTCGCTGCCGGAAAACCAGTGCTGCAGCAGCGGCGCGGTCGCCGACAGCAGCGCGAAGGGCAGGCCGAGATGGATGAGAAGCGCGGCGAGAAGGCCCGTTGCCGGGGCGGCCGGGTCGAGCGCGAAACCTTCGCCCAGCCCCGGCGGCAGAAACCACACCGCGCCGATGGCGATGAGCAGCAGGTGCAGCGCCGCCTGGCCCTTTAGCGGCACATAGAGCCGCAGGAGATGCGCGTAGGCATAGCCCGCCAGCAATGCGGCCTGAAAGAAGACCAGCGCCACCAGCCACACGGCCGCCGCCCCGCCGGCATGCGGCAGCAGCGCGCGGGCGAAAAAGGGCTGCACCCAGAAGATCAGCAGGGCGGAGCCGGCCAGCGTCGCGGCGTAAAGCGCGGTCATGGCGCCATATGCCGGCGCCGTCGCGGCGGATGTCCGTTCGATGCTCATGGGCTGCGATTCTGCGGCCCAAAACTGAACAAAACGTTGTTAATTTGGCCTTAAAGCCGCCCCCGGATCAGAAATCCGCCAGCGCCTCGCGCCTTTCGTCGGCTTCGGCGCGCATCGCGGCTTTCATCGCCTTTTGCAGCTTCTCGAAGGCGCGCACCTCGATCTGGCGGACGCGCTCGCGGCTGATGCCGTACTCCTGCGAAAGGTCCTCCAGCGTCGCCGGATCGTCCTTCAGCCGCCGCTCGGTCAGAATGTGCATCTCGCGTTCGTTCAGCGTTTCCATCGCGGCGGCCAGCATTTCGCGGCGCTGTTCGAGTTCCTGTTCCTCTCCCAGCGTCACTTCCTGGTCGGCCGTGTCGTCCACCAGCCAGTCCTGCCACTCGCCGGTTTCGCTATCCTGCCGCAAGGGCGCGTTCAGCGAATTGTCCGGGCCCGACATGCGCCGGTTCATCGACACCACTTCGTCCTCGGTGACGCCGAGGCGCTCGGAAATTTCCTTCACCTGTTCGGGGCGCAGGTCGCCGTCCTCGATCGCCTGGATCTGGCCCTTCACCTTGCGCAGGTTGAAGAACAGCTTCTTCTGCGCCGCCGTCGTGCCCATTTTCACGAGCGACCACGAGCGCAGGATATATTCCTGGATCGAGGCGCGGATCCACCACATCGCATAGGTGGCAAGCCGAAAGCCGCGCTCCGGCTCGAAGCGCTTCACCGCCTGCATCAGGCCGACATTGCCTTCCGAAATCACCTCGCCGATGGGGAGCCCATAGCCGCGATAGCCCATGGCGATCTTGGCGACGAGCCTGAGATGCGAGGTCACGAGCTGGTGCGCGGCCCCGGCGTCCTCGTGCTCGCGCCAGCGCTTGGCCAGCATGTATTCCTGCTGAGGCTCCAGCATCGGGAATTTGCGGATTTCCTGCAGGTAGCGCGACAGCGACCCTTCGGGGTTGGGCGCCGGCGCCAGCCGCGCCACGGCCTTGCCGGGTGTTTGGCCGGCGGCCGGCTTCGCCGCCGCTTTGGCGGGCAGCTTGCCGGCGGGCTTGTTCGCGTCGTCCTCGGCCATTGTCGAACCCCTTCGTCTCGTGCTTCCGGTCGTGTCTCTCGGCTCTGCCATGCCAATATCATAGCAAACAGCTCGGATACCCGGGGACAAGTACACGTGAACCCCCCGGCCCGCCCGCGACAAAACGCCCGCGGAAAAGTCATATGGGGGCGGGGGCGGGGGGAGAAAAGGGGGGATTCAGCGCCGGAAACGCGGCCTCCCGATCGGCCGACCGGCCGGTCACGTTCCCAGATCGACGATTTCCTGCGCCATTTCCTCGGCCAGCGCCGCAATCTCCTGCCGGGGCGCGCCGAGATGCAACTCGAAGCGCAGCGCCCCGACATTGGCCTGAAACCGCCGCGCCAGGTGATCGCTGTCGGCGTCGCGGGGCAATTCGCCGGCGGCCTTGGCCTTTTCGAATGCGGCGGCGAACTCCTTGCGCATCCGGGTCAGATAGCTTCGTGTCTTTCCGGCGATGGCCGGCTCGGTATGGCGTGTGTCGATCAGCGTCTTCGTCAACATGCAGGCGCGGCGTCTGGCGTC
>PHEO01000089.1 GCA_002841195.1 Alphaproteobacteria bacterium HGW-Alphaproteobacteria-11 | reverse complement strand
GGCGGCGCGCGCCTTTCCGAGTTCGGCGGCGAGTTTTGCCGCTTCCGCCTCGCGCCGCCCGCCGATCAGGATTTCGGTGTCCGGATGGTGCTTCCGCAGAAGCCGCGCCACCTGCGCCCCCACCACGCCATATCCGCCCGCCAGCAGCACCCGCTTCGCCATGATTTCGTCCTCCGGTTTGTCCTGACGGGATATTGGTCACAAGACCAATTTTGTCAATGGCCCGCCGCGCTGTAATCTGCACGCCATGAAAAGTCAGACCGCAATTGCCGCCGAAGCCCCGCCCACCGAAAAGGGCGCGACGCGCCGCGAGGAAATTCTCGCCGCTGCCACCGCGCTCTTGCTGGAACAGGGCTATGCGGGCTTTTCGGCGCGCGGCGTCGCGGCGCGGGCCGGTCTCCGGCTCAGCCACGTCCAGTATTATTTCGCGAGCCCGGCGGCGATCCTCGCCGAATTGCTCGACCGTTTCGTGCGCCGCTATGGCGAGGAAATCATGGCCCGCTTCGGCGAAGCGAAAGGCACCGGCGAGCAGCGCCTCCACCGCGCGCTCGATTTCCTGCTGAACGACGAAGCCTACCGGCGCGACTGCGGCATCTTCATGATCGAGGTCGCGGGCTTCGCCGCGCGCGACAAGGTGATCGCGGCGGCGCTGACGCGCTATTACGACATCTATTTCGCGCTCTTCTCCGACATCGCGAAAACGCTGAACCCGGCGCTTGCGCCGCGCGAGCGCGCCCGCCGCGCCCGTCAATGCGTCGCCCTGATCGAGGGCATGTCGATCACGCGCCCGCATATGGGCGAGGCGGGTGACGCGGATTTCAATGCCCGCGAGGCGACCCGCGCCATCATGCGTCTCCTCTCGCGCGAATGATCCGCCCTCAGAGCCGCAGCATCATCCGCAATTCCATCGCAAGCCCGTGCTCGCGGCAGGGGATCGGCGTCACCGTCTCCGCCATCGGCTCGAAACCCATCGCCCGGTAAAGCCCGACCGCCGGATTGTCCGACATCACATCGAGATGTACGCGCGAAAAACCCTTTGCCCTGGCCCGCGCAATTTCGTGTTCCATCAGCGCGCGCCCCGCGCCGCGCCCGCGCGCCGCTTCCGGCACCGAGACGACAATGATGTAGCTGCAATCTTCCGGCACATGCGGGTTCATGAAGCTGGCGATCTCGGCGCGCGCCGCCAGCTCCTGAATGTCGGCTGCCGTCGCAAGATTCTTTTCCACCAGTCCCAGTGCCACCGGCCAGACCGCATCCTTCAGCTTGTAGTGGTCGGGTCCGTCATGCGAGATCAGCACGCCGCGAAAGACGCCATCCTCGAAGGCGAGCACGGATTGTTGATGCGAGAAGAAATTGCCGGGTGCTTCCCATGCCGCCGCGACGAAGGGGTCACAGAGCTGCCGTCCGCCGAAAATATAGTCATAGGATTGCGGCCCCGTCGCATGCACGAGGTCCGGGATATGAGGCGCGGCTTCCGCCACGCGCGCGCCTTCTGCCTTCACAATTTCTATCGTCATGGCGCCTCCCTCCGTATTGGTCATTTGACCAACTTATGACACCGGGGCACGGAAGGGCAAGCGGATTATTGGTCGAGATACCAAAAAAGAGGGCGCGGCACGGCCGAAACCGGGGATAACTTTCTTGATCCTCCGTAGGCGGATCGAATTCATCCCCGTTTGTGACAGTTTTTTGACAGTTCGATGACAGTCGCTGTGGCATTCGCCGCCGTGTCCCTGCGGTGGCCGGCGATTCTTCATGGTCTTCAAGTGCTTACGCCGTCGAGCACCAGCCGCGTGTGAATGTCGATCAGCTCGGCGCGGCCGATGCGGCCCTTGGGCTCGTACCAGGTGCAGATGCCGGTCAGCATCGCGAGGATCGCATAGGCCGTCACGCGTACATCCTTGATATCGAAGAGCTTTTGCGCCGCGCCCGCTTCGAGGATCGCACAAAGCCGGTCTTCGTATTGCCGCCTGAGCGCCACGATCGTCGCGCGATTTTCGGGCTCGAGGCTGCGGATCTCCGACGAGCCGATAAAGACTTCGCGTTTCCTTTCAATATGATAGGTGAGGTGAAACGCCGTGAAGGCTTCGAGCTGCGCCCGCGGATCGGCATGGCCGGCCAGCGCCGCCTCGACTTCCCGGTGCAGTGCCGTCATGTGATCGTGGATCAGCACGAACAGCAATTCCTGCTTTGTTTTTATATGGTTATAGAGCGAGCCCGGCTGCAGCCCGACTTCGGCGGCAAGCCCGCGCAGGCTCATCGCCTCATAGCCATGGCGATAGATCAGGTCGAGACCGGCCTCGCGGATCGCGGCCAGCGTTTTCGGGCCGGAAGAGCCGGCGGTCCTGCTCATTTTCGGCCCTTTCCGGCCATTTTTGCCTCTTGCTCGCCGCTGGAAACAAACGTATGATCGTTTGTATAACGCGACAAGGAAAAAGTCCATGGGCCATAACGACTACCCCTCGCTCGATTTCGACCTCGGCGAAACCGCCGACATGATCCGCGCCACGGTGCAATCCTTCGCGGCCGACCGCATCGCGCCGCGCGCCGCCGAAATCGACGCCACCAACACTTTCCCGCGCGATCTTTGGCCGGAAATGGGTGGGCTCGGCCTGCTCGGCATCACGGTCGAGGAAGAGTTCGGCGGCGCCGGCCTCGGCTATCTCGAACATGTCGTGGCGATGGAAGAGATCAGCCGCGCTTCCGCCAGCGTCGGCCTTTCCTATGGCGCGCACTCCAATCTCTGCGTCAACCAGCTCCGCCGCTGCGGTACCGATGCGCAGAAAAACAAATATCTGCCGAAGCTGATTTCGGGCGAGCATGTCGGCGCGCTGGCGATGTCGGAGCCCGGCGCCGGTTCCGACGTCGTGTCGATGCGCCTGAAGGCCGAGAAGAAGGGCGACCGCTACGTGCTGAACGGCACCAAGATGTGGATCACCAACGGCCCGGACGCGGAAGTGCTTGTGGTCTACGCGAAAACCGATCCGGCCGCGGGCCCCAAAGGCATCACGCCCTTCATCATCGAGAAGGGCTTCAAGGGTTTCCATGCGGCGCAGAAGCTCGACAAGCTCGGCATGCGCGGTTCCAACACGGCGGAGCTTGTGTTCGAGGAATGCGAAGTACCGGGCGAAAACGTGCTCGGAAAACTCAACGAAGGCGTCCGCGTGCTGATGTCCGGCCTCGACTACGAGCGCGCGGTGCTGGCCGCCGGGCCGCTCGGCATCATGCAGGCCTGCATGGATGCGGTGATCCCTTACGTGCATGAGCGCAAGCAGTTCGGCGAACCCATCGGCACCTTCCAGCTGATGCAGGGCAAGCTCGCCGACATGTATTCGACCATGAATGCCTGCCGCGCTTACGTTTATGCGGTGGCGAAAGCCTGCGACCGCGGCCAGACGGCGCGGAAAGACGCGGCGGGCGCGATCCTCTATGCCGCGGAAAAAGCAACATGGATGGCGCTCGAGGCAATTCAGGCGCTCGGCGGCAACGGCTATATCAACGACTACGCGACCGGCCGCCTGCTGCGCGACGCCAAGCTCTATGAAATCGGCGCCGGCACGTCGGAAATCCGCCGCATGCTGATCGGCCGCGAACTCTTCAACGAAACCGCGTGAGCGCCCCATGTCCGTTCTGAAGTCGAACGTCAATCCGCGCGACCCGCGCTTCAAGGCAAATGCCGAGGCGATGGCGGCGCTGACCGCGGCGCTCAATGACGAGCGCGCGAAGGCGGCACTGGGCGGCGACGCGCGCTCCCGCGAACGCCACACCGCGCGCGGCAAGCTGTTGCCGCGCGACCGCGTGCACGGGCTGATCGATCCGGGCTCGCCCTTTCTCGAACTCTCGCCGATGGCCGCGCATGGCATGTATGGCGAGGCGATCAACGGCGCCGGCATCATCACCGGCATCGGCCGCGTCGCGGGCCAGGAATGCGTGATCGTCTGCAACGACGCGACGATCAAGGGCGGCACCTATTATCCGGTCACGGTGAAGAAACATCTGCGCGCCCAGGAAGTGGCGCTCGAAAACAATCTGCCCTGTTTCTATCTGGTCGATTCGGGCGGCGCCAACCTGCCCAATCAGGCCGACATCTTCCCCGACCGCGAACATTTCGGCCGCATCTTCTACAATCAGGCCCGCATGTCGTCGAAAGGCATCCCGCAGGTCGCAGTCGTCATGGGTTCCTGCACGGCCGGCGGCGCTTACGTTCCGGCCATGTCCGACGAAACGATCATCGTCAGGAAACAGGGCACGATCTTCCTCGGCGGCCCGCCGCTGGTGAAGGCAGCAACGGGTGAAATCGTGACGGCCGAAGACCTCGGCGGCGCCGATGTCCATTCGCGAAAATCCGGCGTCACCGATCATTACGCGATGGACGACACCCATGCGCTGGCCATCGCGCGCCGCATCGCCGCGACGCTCAACCGCAAGAAGTCGGTCGCCATCCCGCTGCGCGAACCCGCAGCCCCGCTCTACGACGCATCCGAGCTCGACGGCATCGTGCCGTCCTCGCTCTCGGTGCAATACGACATCCGCGAAGTGATCGCGCGCCTCGTCGACGGCTCGGAATTCGACGAATTCAAGAAGCTCTACGGCACGACGCTGGTGACGGGCTTTGCCCATATTCACGGGCTTCCCGTCGGCATCGTCGCCAACAACGGCATCCTGTTTTCGGAGTCCGCGCTCAAGGCCGCGCATTTCATCGAGCTCTGCTGCCAGCGCAAAATCCCGCTGCTCTTCCTGCAGAACATTGCCGGCTTCATGGTCGGCCGCGAATACGAAACCGGCGGCATCGCCAAGGACGGCGCCAAGATGGTGACGGCGGTGGCCTCCGCTAACGTACCAAAGGTGACGTTGATCGTCGGCGGTTCCTATGGCGCCGGCAATTACGGCATGTGCGGCCGCGCCTATTCGCCCCGCTTCCTTTTCACCTGGCCCAATGCCCGCATCTCGGTGATGGGCGGCGAACAGGCGGCAAGTGTGCTCGCGACCGTCCACCGCGACGCCGAAAAATGGACGCCCGAAGAGGCCGACGCCTTCAAGGCGCCGATCCGCGCCAAATACGACGAGGAGGGCCATCCCTACTTCGCCACCGCCCGCCTCTGGGATGACGGCATCATCGCCCCGTCCGAAACGCGCCGCGTGCTGGCGCTCGCATTTTCGGCCGCACTCAACGCACCGATACCGGAGACGCAGTTCGGCGTCTTCCGCATGTGAGGGAAGAGAAATGTTCAAATCCCTCCTGATCGCCAATCGCGGCGAAATCGCCGTCCGCGTCATCCGCACCGCGCGCCGCATGGGGCTGAAGACCATCGCGGTCTATTCCGATGCCGACGCCAATGCTTATCATGTCGCCGAGGCCGACGAGGCCTACCGCATCGGCCCGGCGCCCGCCGCCGAAAGCTATCTGCGCGCCGACGCGATCCTCGATGCCGCGGCGCGTTCGGGCGCCGGCGCCATTCATCCGGGCTACGGCTTCCTGTCGGAAAACGCCGCCTTTGCCGAGGCCTGCGAAAAAGCGGGTGTGGTTTTCGTTGGCCCGCCGCCGGCGGCGATCCGCGCCATGGGGTTGAAGGATGCGGCCAAGGCGCTGATGGAAAAGGCCAGGGTGCCGGTGGTGCCGGGCTATCACGGCAACAATCAGGATGCGGATTTTCTCGCGCAGCAGGCGGCGAAGATCGGCTATCCGGTGCTGATCAAGGCGGTCGCCGGCGGCGGCGGCAAGGGCATGCGCCGCGTCGACGATCCGGCGCAATTTGCAAAGGAACTCGCAAGCGCCATGCGCGAGGCAGGCGCCGCCTTCGGCGACGAGCGCGTGCTGGTCGAAAAATATGTCGCCCGCCCGCGTCACATCGAAATCCAGGTCTTCGCCGACGCTCATGGCAATGTGGTGTCGCTGCATGAACGCGATTGTTCGCTGCAGCGCCGCCACCAGAAAGTGATCGAGGAAGCACCGGCCCCCGGCATGCCGCTCGAAATGCGCGAGGCGATGGGCAAGGCGGCGGTCGCGGCGGCAAAGGCCATCGGCTATCGCGGCGCCGGCACGGTCGAATTCATCGCCGATGCAAGCGCCGGCCTGAAAGCCGATGGTTTCTGGTTCATGGAAATGAACACACGCCTTCAGGTCGAGCACCCGGTCACCGAAGCGATCACCGGCCTCGATCTGGTCGAATGGCAATTGCGCGTCGCCGCCGGCGAGCATCTGCCGCTGGCGCAGAAGGACATTCCGCTGAACGGTCACGCGGTCGAAGTGCGGCTTTATGCCGAGGACCCGGCGAAGAAATTCTTCCCCTCGACCGGCCGTCTTGTGCGTCTGTGCGCGCCCGAAAACATGCCCCATGTCCGCATGGACATGGGCGTGCGTGAGGGCGACGAAGTGACGATGTTCTACGATCCGATGATCGGCAAGATCGTCGCCCATGGCGAGACGCGCCGCATTGCGCTGCGCACCTTGCGCGGCTTCCTCGCCCGCATGGAAGTGGCCGGTCCGAAAACCAATCTCGGCTTCCTGATCGAAACCCTGGGCCACGACGCTTTCATCGAAGGCGACATCGATACCGGCTTCATCGACCGTCATCTGGATGCGCTGGTGCCACCCGCCGAACCTTCGCCGCGCATTCTGGCGCTGGCCGCCGCCGCATATCTGCAAACGCGCGCGCGCACCGCCGCAGCCGATCCCTGGTCCGCGACCGATCAATGGGTGCTGGGCGGCCGTCGCGCCGAAACCGTCGACCTTGTAGTCGGCGGCGTGGCCCATCTATTGAAAATCGAACCCGATGCCGCCGACTCCGGCCTTGTCCACATCAATGACGGCGCCGCCGCCATCTCGAATGCCGCCATGACCGCCGACGGTACCCTGTCGGCAACCATCGACGGCACGCGCCTTGCCGCCGCCTGTGTCGCCAATGGCAGCGGCTTCACGCTGATCCACGAAGGCATCGCCACCGAATTCGCCGTCGTCAATCCGCTCGATGTCGATGTGGCCGCGGATGCCGACACCGGCGCGTTGAAATCGCCGATGCCCGGCAAGATCGTGCAGGTGCTTGTGGAGGCCGGCGCGACCGTCAAACGCGGCGCGGCGCTGGTCGTCATGGAAGCGATGAAGATGGAGCAGACCTTGCTCGCCGCCGCCGACGGAAAAGTCGCATCCGTCAATGTGGCCGTCGGCGATCAGGTCGAGGCCGGCGCGGCGCTGGTCGCCTTCGAGGAACCGGAAAAATGAGCGCGCCGCTCTGGTCGCCCGCGCCGGATCGCATCGCCGCTTCGGCCATGTCGGCTTTCATGAGGCGGGTGAACGAGCACCATGTCGCCGCGCTCGACGGCTATGAGGCTCTGCATCGCTGGTCGGTCGCGCATCCGGATCTTTTCTGGAACGAAGTCTGGGACGACAGCGCCGTCATCGGCGACAAGGGCAACATTGTGTTGGCCGATGGCGACAAGATGCCCGGCGCGCGCTTCTTTCCGGAAGCGCGGCTGAACTTCGCCGAAAATCTGCTGCGTGGCGAAGGCGGGGCCCCGGCGCTTCTTTTCAACAATGAAGGGCGCATGGCCGCGCCGGTCTCCCGCGCCGCGCTCCGCGCCGATGTCGCGCGCCTCGCCGCGGCGCTGAAGTCATGGGGCGTTGTACCCGGCGACCGCGTCGCCGCCTTCATGCCCAATTGCCCCGAAGCGATCGTCGCGATGCTGGCCGCCGCCAGCCTCGGCGCGGTCTTCTCTTCCTGTTCGCCCGATTTCGGCGTGCGCGGCGTCCTCGACCGCTTTGGCCAGATCGCGCCGAAAGTGTTGATTGCCTGCGACGGCTACCGCTATGCGGGGAAGGTGCTCCCCGCGCATGACAAGCTCGCCGAAATCGTCGCCGGGCTGCCGTCGCTTGAGCATGTCGTCGTCGTGCCCTTCATCGGCGAGGGAAAAAAGCAGCTCGCGAAATCGCAAGACTGGCCGGATGTGCTGGCCGCCGCCCCCGCCACGCCGCTTGCCTTCGCGCGGCTTCCCTTTTCGCACCCGCTCTACATCATGTATTCGAGCGGAACCACCGGCGTTCCGAAATGCATTATCCATTCGGCCGGCGGCACATTGCTGCAGCACTTGAAGGAACATCGCCTCCATTGCGACCTGCGCCCCGGCGAGCGGCTTTTCTACTTCACCACCTGCGGCTGGATGATGTGGAACTGGCTAGTCTCGGGGCTCGCCGCCGGCGCCACGCTGGCGCTCTACGACGGTTCGCCTTTCGCGCCGGACGCGCGCGTTCTCTTCGACTATATCGACGAGGCGAAAATCAATGTCTTCGGCACCTCGGCGAAATTCATCGACGCCATCAAGAAGGAAGGTCTTGCACCTCGCAAGACGCACGATCTCTCCTCGATGCGCATGATCCTTTCGACCGGCTCGCCGCTGGTCGCCGAAAGTTTCGACTACGTCTATACACAAGTGAAAAAGGACGTCGCCCTCTGCTCGATCTCCGGCGGCACCGACATTGTCTCCTGCTTCGTCCTCGGCAGTCCGATGCTCCCCGTCCATCGCGGCGAAATTCAGGCCAAAGGCCTCGGCATGGCGGTCGAAGTCTGGAACGAGGAAGGAAAGCCGGTGACGGGCGAGAAGGGCGAACTCGTCTGCGTCGCGCCGTTCCCTTCGATGCCGGTCGGCTTCTGGAACGACGATGACGGCGCGAAATACCGCGCCGCCTATTTCGAGCGCTTCCCCGGCGTCTGGTGCCATGGCGACTTCGCCGAAATCACCGCGCATGGCGGCATCGTCATTCATGGCCGCTCCGACGCGACGCTCAATCCGGGCGGCGTGCGCATCGGCACGGCCGAAATCTACGCCCAGGTCGAGCAACTGCCGGAAGTGCAGGAGGCGCTGGCCATCGGTCAGGATTTCGCCGGCGATGTTCGCGTCGTGCTCTTCGTGGTGATGAAGACCGGCCATGCGCTCGACGAGGCGATGCGCGCGGCGATCCGTGCCAAAATCCGCGAAGGCGCTTCGCCGCGCCATGTCCCGGCCAAAATCGTCGCCGTCGCCGACATCCCGCGCACCAAATCCGGCAAGATCACCGAGCTTGCGGTGCGCGACATCGTGCATGGCCGCGCCGTGAAGAATCGCGAGGCGCTGGCCAATCCCGAAGCGCTGGAGCTTTACAAGGACATCGAAGACCTGAAAAGCTGAACGAAAATCAAAGGTCGGGAGGACGATCATGGGAAAATCCGAAGCGGGAAGGCCGGTGGAGCCGGGCCTGTCGCATGTGCGAGGGCCCGACGCACCGCCCCTGCGCGATGAAACCATCGGCAAGGCGCTCTCCGCCGCCGCCGCGAAGTGGCCGGACCGCGAGGCACTGGTCTCGGTCCATCAGGACATCCGCTGGACGTACCGCGATCTGAACGACAAGGCCGAGGCGCTTGCCGCCGGCCTGCTGGCGCTCGGTCTCGCGCGCGGCGACCGCGTCGGCATCTGGGCGCCCAACTGCGCCGAATGGACGCTGACGCAATTCGCCACCGCCAAGGCGGGCATCGTTCTCGTCAACATCAATCCCGCCTACCGTCTCTCCGAACTCGAATACACGCTCAACAAGGTGGGCGTGAAAGCGCTGATCGCGCCGGAGCGTTTCAAGACCTCCGAATATGTCGAGATGGTCGAAACGCTGGCGCCGGAAATCGCGCGGTCCAACGGCGAAATCGCGTCGGCGAAGCTCCCGCATCTGAAACACGCCATCCAGATCGGCGGCACCCCGCGCCCCGGCTGGCTCGCCTTCGACGGCATCTCGGGCCGCGCGGGCGAGGCCGAACGCAAGACGGTCGCGGCGCTCGCGGACAAGCTCGACTGCCGCGACGCCATCAACATCCAGTTCACCAGCGGCACGACGGGCCTGCCGAAAGGCGCGACGCTTTCCCATCACAACATCCTCAACAACGGCTTCATGGTCGGCCGCTCGATCGGCCTGAAAGAGGGCGACCGCCTCTGCATCCCGGTGCCGCTTTATCACTGCTTCGGCATGGTGATGGGCAATCTCGGTTGCCTGACGCATGGCGCGACGATGGTCTATCCGGCCGACGCCTTCGATCCGCTGGCCGTCCTGCAGGCGGTCGAGAAGGAGCGCTGCACCGGGCTCTATGGCGTGCCCACCATGTTCATCGCCGAACTCGGCCATCCCGACTTCGCGAAATTCGATCTCTCATCCTTGCGCACCGGCTGCATGGCGGGCTCGCCCTGTCCGGTCGAGGTGATGAAGCAGGTGATCGAGCGAATGCACATGAAGGACGTCACCATCGCCTATGGCATGACCGAAACAAGCCCGGTCAGCTTCCAGACCGGCGAGACGGACACGCTCGACCGCCGCGTCTCGACCATCGGCCGCGTCCAGCCGCATCTCGAATGCAAGATCGTCGATCTCGAAGGCAAGACCGTTCCATGCGGCGAGCCGGGCGAGCTCTGCACCCGCGGCTATTCGGTGATGATCGGCTACTGGGACGACAAGGAAAAAACCGCCGAAGCGGTCGATGCCGAAGGCTGGATGCATACCGGCGACCTCGCCGTCATCGACGAAGAAGGCTACGGCAACATTGTCGGCCGTTTGAAGGACATGGTGATCCGCGGCGGCGAAAACGTCTATCCGCGCGAGATCGAGGAATATCTCTACCGCCACCCGAAAGTGGAAGATGTCGCGGTCGTCGGTGTGCCAGATGCGAAATATGGCGAGGAAATCTGCGCCTGGGTCCGCCTCAAGCCCGGCGAAAGTGCGAGCGAAGAAGAGATCAAATCCTTCTGCAAAGGCCAGATCGCGCATTACAAAGTGCCGCGCTATGTCCGCTTCGTACCCGAATTCCCGATGACCGTCACCGGCAAGGTGCAGAAGTTCCAGATCCGAGATGCGATGATCGCGGAGTTGAAGCTCGAGGTGGCGAAGACCGCCTGACGGTCTACCCGCCGCCGGAAATTGCTCCCTGAACGGAATATTGCCGGAATTTCCGGTTTTGCCTGGAGCCCGGGCTGTACTAGGCTTGGGAACGAATCGGGCGGCCGTGGGACGTAATTCGGGGAGACGAATGGCGACCGGAGGCGAGGGCGCAAACCGCAAGCAGATCGAGTTGCCGCCGATCGAAGTCGATACAACGCTCGCTTTCGAGGCGCTGGAGCCGCGCGCCGGTCTTGAATACTGGCGCAGCAAGCTGGACGGCAGGCCGATGCCGCGGCGCAACGACATCCGCCCGGAGGAAATCGTCACGCTCTTGCCCTACACGGTCCTTTTCGACCTGACGCCGCTGCCGGGCGGCGGCATCGACATGTTCCCCCGGCTGGCCGGTGCGCGCTTTGAAGAGGTTTTCGGGCCCATCCACAACCGCCCGCTATCGACGCGGCTTGCGCCGGAGATTCTGGCGCGCTGGCGGGGCGTCGCCGGCGCGATGCTGGAACATGGCGGCCCCATCCGCGCCTTCGGCAATGTCCTCCACCAGGACAAGACCTATATCCGCTTCGAGCTGATGCTGGCGCCGCTCGGCCGCGACGGCCAGTCCGCCGACACGATGTTTCTCGTCTCTCACTTCTGGATGCGCAGCGAAATCGGCACCTGATTTCGTTCCGCCGCGCCCGGCGGGGAGCTTTGCCGCTGCCCGTCAAAGCTGTAGTCTCCCCCCAACATGATGGGACGCCGGTC
>PHEO01000088.1 GCA_002841195.1 Alphaproteobacteria bacterium HGW-Alphaproteobacteria-11 | reverse complement strand
GGAAATCCAGCGCCGTCAGCGTCGTGATCGACGAATTGAGGATGAAGGGCATGAAGGTCAGCGTCGCCACCATGGCATTGGGCAGGAGGTGACGGAACATGATCTTGGCGCTGCCGAGCCCGAGCGCGCGCGCCGCGTTGACATATTCGAAGTTGCGCGCCCGCAGGAATTCGGCGCGCACGACGCCCACCAGCGCCACCCAGGAGAAGAGCAACAATATGCCGAGCAGTATCCAGAAATTCGGTTCGATGATCGCGGCGATGATAATGAGCAGGTAAAGCGTCGGAATGCTGGTCCATATTTCGATGAAGCGCTGGAACAGGAGATCGGTCCAGCCGCCGAAATAGCCCTGCACCGCGCCCGCCGCGACGCCGATCACCGACGACAGGATGGTCAGCGTCAGCCCGAACAGCACCGAAATGCGAAAGCCGTAGATCAGCCGGGCTGTGACGTCGCGGCCCTGATCGTCGGTCCCGAGCCAGTTTTCGGCCGACGGCGGCGCGGGCGCCGGCACCGGCAGGTTGAGATTGATCGTCCGGTAGGAATAGCGGATCGGCGGCCAGATCATGCTGCCGCCCGCATCCGCGATCAGCGCCTGCACGAAAGGATCGCGATAATCAGTCGCCGTTTCGAAGTCGCCGCCGAATGCCGTTTCGGGATAGTCGGTAAAGACCGGCGTGTAGATGCCGCCCTGAAAGGTGACGATGAGCGGCCGGTCGTTGGCGATGAATTCGGCGAACAGCGACAGGAAGAAGAGCGCACAGAAAACCCACAGGCTCCAGTAGCCGCGCTTGTTGGCCTTGAAGTTGCGCCAGCGTCGCCGGTTGATCGGGCTGATGCGGATGGCGGGCAGGGCAGGGAGCGCCATTCCTCAGACCTCCCGCGTTTCGAAGTCGATGCGCGGATCGATCCAGGTATAGGTCAGGTCGCTGATCAGCGCGACCACGAGCCCGATCAGTCCGAAGATGTAGAGCGTCGCGAAGACCACGGGATAGTCGCGGTTGACGATCGACTCGTAGGAGAGAAGCCCGAGCCCGTCGAGCGAGAAAATCGTTTCGATCAACAGCGAACCGGCAAAAAAGGCGCCGACGAAAGCACCCGGAAACCCCGCCACGACAATCAGCATCGCATTGCGGAACACATGCCCGTAAAGCACCCGGTTCTCCGACAATCCCTTTGCCCGCGCCGTCATCACATATTGTTTGCGGATTTCGTCGAGGAAGGAATTCTTGGTCAGCAGCGTCGTCGTCGCAAAGGCGCCGATGGTCATCGCCGTCACTGGCAGGATGATGTGCCAGAGATAGTCGAGCACCTTGCCGGCGAGGCTGAGGCTTTCCCAATTGTCGGAGGTGAGACCGCGTAGCGGAAAGATCGAAAAATACGAGCCGCCCGCGAAAAGCACGATCAGGAACACCGCGAACAGGAAGCCTGGTACTGCATAGCCGACGATGATCGCCCCGCTCGTCCATGTGTCGAAGCGGCTGCCGTCGCGGATCGCCTTGCGGATGCCGAGCGGGATCGAAATGAGATAGGTGATGAGCGTCGTCCACAGCCCGAGCGAAATCGACACCGGCAGCTTCTCGGCGATCAGCGACAACACGCTGGTGTCGCGGAAATAGCTCGTGCCGAAATCGAAGCGCGCATAATTCCAGACCATCAGGAAAAAGCGTTCATGCGCCGGCTTGTCGAAGCCGAACTGCACCTCAAGCGCCCGCAGGAAGGCCGGATCGAGCCCCTGCGCGCCGCGATATTTGCTGTCGAGGGCCCCGTCGCCGCCGCCCGTCATCTGCTGCGCGAAATCGCCGCCGCCCGTGCCGCCGATGCGCGCCGTCGCGGCGACCTCCGTGCCTTGCAATTGCGCGATGATGCGCTCGATGGTTCCGCCCGGCGCAAACTGCACCACGGCGAAACTGACCAGCAATATCCCGAAAATCGTCGGGATCATCAGCAGCAGGCGTCGGATGATATAGGCGGCCATGTGTCGCGCGTCAGTCCCCGGTGCCCGTGGTCGCGGCGGCGTCCGCCTCGGCCCACCATGTACGTATCACGCCCCGCTCGTATTTGGGCTTCGTTTCGGGCCTGCCGAAAATATCCCAGAAAGCGAGATGGTGGGCGTTTTTGTGCCACTGCGGAATCCAGTAATGGCCTGCCCGCAGCACCCGGTCGAGCGCGCGTGCCGCCACTGTCTGCTCCTCCCGGCTCCCGGCCGCGATCACAATCTCGATCAATGCATCGACCGCGGGGTTTGCGATGCCCGAAAGGTTGCGGCCGCCGGGCACGTCGGCGAATTTCGAGTTCCAGTAGCTTCTAAGCTCGATCCCCGGCGTCAGGCCGAGCGAGAACCGGCGGATCGAGGCGTCGAAATCGTAATTGTTCATCCGCTCCTGATATTGGGACGTATCGACCTGGCGGATCGTCGCCGCAACGCCAAGCAACCGAAGGTTCTTGACGAGCGGCGCGACGATCCGCTCGAACATCGGTTCGTCGTCCAGGAATTCGACCGACAGCGTCTGCCCGTCGGCATTGCGCCGCATGCCATCGACAATGCGCCATCCCGCCTCGTCGAGAAGTGTCGCGGCACGGCGCAGCAGGCCCCGGTCCTGTCCCGAGCCGTCGCTCGCGGGCGGCACGATCGCGGGCCCGAAAACCGCCGTCGGCAAAACGTCGCGGAAGGGTTCCAGCAAGGCAAGCTCCGCCGCGTCCGGTTCGCCCTCCGCCTTCATCGGCGAATTTTCGAAATAGCTCTCGGTGCGCTTGTAGAGGCCGTAGAAGAGATTCTTGTTCGTCCATTCGAAGTCGAAGGCAAGGCCCAGCGCCTCGCGGACGCGGGGGTCCTTGAACTTTTCCCGCCGCGCGTTGAGAAACCAGCCCTGTGCGCCCGAAGGCGTGTCGTCGGGTAGCGTCAGCAGCTTCACCCGCCCGTCCCGGACGGCCGGAAAATTATATTCGGTCGCCCATGTCTTCGACGTGAACTCCTCGCGGAAGAGATAGTTTCCGGCCTTGAAGGATTCGAACTGCGCCGTGCGGTCGCGGAAATACTCGAAGCGGATGCGGTCGAAGTTCCACTGCCCGACATTCACCGGCAGGTCACGGCCCCAATATTCATCAACGCGCTCATAGTCGATGAAACGCACGGCGCGGAAATTGCCGATCCGGTAAGGCCCGCTGCCAAGCGGCGGCGTGAGCGACGCTTCGGTGAAGTCGTTCGCGGTATAATAGGCCTTCGAAAAGATCGGCAATCCACCGGCAATAAAAAGCGGCAGGTCGCGTGTTTGTTTGCCGGTAAAGACGATTTCGAGTGTCCGTGCGTCCAGCGCTTCGGCCGCCGCCATTTCGCTCATGTTTTGCGAGATCAGCGGATGGCCTTTTTCCTTCAGCAGCAGAAAGGAGAAGGCGGCATCTTCGGCGGTGAGCGGCGTGCCGTCGTGAAATTGCGCGCCCTCGCGCAGGTGAAAAATATACCGGTTGCCGTCTTCGGAAATTTCGACGCTTTCGGCAACAAGTCCGTACAGCGCGTCCGGCTCGTCGAAGGCCCGCGCCATCAGCGTATCGAAAATGAGCGAAAGGCCCTGCGCCGCGTTGCCCCGCAGGATATAGCCGTTCAGCGTGTCGAATGTGTAGAAGGAGGCATTGAACGCCGTTGTCGGCCCGATCTGCGAGAAAGTGCCACCCTTCGGCGCCGCCGGGTTCACATAATCGAAATGAGGAAAGTCGGGTCCGTATTTGAGCGCGCCGAAAATCGACAACCCGTGGCGTCCGGCCGGTGCGGCGCGCAGTCCGCGCGGCAGCCAGGGCAGCGCCAGCGCCGCCCCCGCGAGCGACACAACCCGCCGCCGCGAAAGACGCAACGGTTCGCTCATGGTGTCTCGTCCGCGGGCGCCGCGCCTTCATGCCACCAGATGGCCGGAAAGCCGATCGAGTAGGGCGGCATGCGATCCGGATGCCGCAGCCGCGACCAATAGGCAACGCGCGTCGTCGCGAGATACCATTGCGGCACCACGTAATGTCCGTGCAGCAAAACCCGGTCGAGCGCCCTGACGGCGGCCACGAGCTCGTCGCGGCTATCGGCAAAGATCACCCGGTCGACAAGTTTTTCGATGGCCGGATCGCAGATGCCAATGACATTCCGGCTGCCTTCCTGCTCGGCCGCCGCACACCCCCAATATTCGCGTTGCTCGTTGCCGGGCGACGTCGACTGCCCGAAGCTGCGGACGATGATGTCGAAATTGCGCTCGTCGGTGCGGCGCTGATACTGCGCCGAATCGACCGGGCGGATGCGCACCTCGATGCCGAGCCGCTCCAGCGATTGCTTGTAGGGCGCAACGACGCGCTCGAACGTCGGATCGTCGATCAGGAATTCGATGCTCATCCGTTCGCCGCTCGTCTCGTTCACCAGCTTGCCGTCCCTGACGATCCATCCGGCTTCCTCGAAAAGCTGGGTTGCGCGCCTGAGATTTTTGCGGTTGTTACCGCTGCCATCGGTCTTCGGATTGACATAGGGTTCCGTGAAAACGGTCGCAGGCACGAGTTCGCGTATCTCCTCGAGTATCTGGAGTTCGCGGTCTTCCGGCAGACCTGTCGCCGCCATTTCCGAATTGGCGAAATAGCTGTCGGATCGCATGTACTGGTCGTGAAACAGCGTTCTGTTCATCCACTCGTAGTCGAACGCATGGTTGAAAGCGCGGCGCACACGCTCGTCCTTGAATTTGTCGCGCCGCAGGTTGAAGGCAAAACTCTGCATACCCTGCGGGTTGAGCGAAGGAATGCTGTCGCGCTTGATCTCGCCGCGCCGCACCGCCGGAATGTCGTATTCGGTCGCCCAGTTGCGCGCGCTGTTCTCGATCCGGAGATCGACCTGCCCGCCCTTGAACGCTTCGAAGGCGACCGTGACATCCCTGAAATAAATAAAGCGGAAGCGATCGAAATTGTTGGCGCCGACATTCACCGGCAGGTCGCGGCCCCAATAATCGTCGACGCGCTGATAGGTAACGTGTTGTCCGGGCGAAACATTGCCGACGCGGTAGGGGCCGCTGCCAAGCGGTGGTTCCAGCGTCGCCGCCGAAATGTCGCGCTGCCGGCCCCTTGCATCGGTGCCGGTCCAGTAATGCTTCGGCAAGACCGGAAACTGGCCGACGATCTGCGGCAGTTCGCGATTGCCCGTCTGATCGAAACGAAATGTAACTTCGCGCGGACCGGTCTGTTCGGCCTCCGTCACATTGGCATAATAGGCCGCATAGAACGGATGCTGTGCTTTCAGGGTCTCGATCGTCCAGATCACATCCTCGGGCGTCACCGGCTCGCCGTCGTGCCACGTCGCGCCGCTGCGCAAGACATATGTAACCGATGAATAGTCGGCCGGATGCCGGATGCTTTCGGCGAGCAATCCATATTCCGATGCGGGCTCATCGTAGCTCTGCGTCATCAGCGTGTCGTAGATAAGGCCGATGCCCGCCGCCGGTTCGGCCCGCACGATGAAGCCATTGAGACTGTCGAAACTGCCGATCACCGCATAGCGCAGCAACCCACCCTTCGGCGCATCCGGACTGACGTAATCGAAATGCGGGAAGTCCGGCTGATATTTGAGTTCGCCGAAAAGCGACGAGCCATGCCGCGGGACGTCGGGACGGAAATCGGTGAAGCCGGCGGCCTGCGGCACGATTTCGGCGGGCCTCTCCGCCACGGCCGCGCCGGGCGCCGCCGTGCTCGGTTCCATCGTTTCCATCGCATTTTGCCCGGGCCAGAAGACAAAAAGCGCGAGAGCCGCCGCCAGAACGATGGCCACTCCGGTCAGGACCGGCTTGGTCATGAAACGCTGCAAAACGTCCTCCCTGTCGTCCGATATTCCCGCCTGCGCCCATTCTGACCGTTTTTAGCCGCGAATGCCTGTTAAAACAAAGTCATCCGGGCCGAAAGGACGGACAAGAAAAAACGCGCCCGGCGGTCGGCCGGGCGCGTTCTGGTCTCGAAAGTGCGGTGACGGCGCGCCTTACTCGGCCGGCGCATCTTCTCCCGCCGGCTCTTCAGTGGCAGGTGTTGCTTCTTGCGGCGCGGGCGCGTCCGGCAGCGGCACATTGGAGCCGAGCGTATTGAGATAGACGATCAGGTCGGCGCGCTGTTCTGCCCTGCGCAGGCCCGCAAAGCTCATGATCGTGCCCGGCACGGCAGCCCGCGGATTGGCGATGAAGGCGTCGAGCGCCTCGAAATCCCAGATGCCGCCGGTTTCCTTCATCGCGGTCGAATAGTTGAAATTCGGATCATGTGCGTGCGAACCGCCGACGGTCTTGTAGAGATTGGGTCCGATGCCGGCTTTGCCGCCCTCGTCGAAGGTGTGACAGGCGGCGCATTGGCGCGCCAGCCGTTCGCCGCGCGCCGGATCGGCAGCGGCCAGCAGCACTGCCAGCGGCACCTGCTCTTCCGCCACGGCTGCACCGGGTCCCGCCGCGCCGTCGTCAAGCGCCGCCACCGCATAGGCCTGCGGATTGGCTTCTTTCGGGGCGTAGAGGAAGTCGGTAAGGGTGGCCACGCCGAGAATGACGAGGATGGAGGCGAGCACGGCGCCTGCGATCTTGTTGAGTTCGAATGAATCCATCGGCTGCTGCTCCGCCCGGGTCGGTTTCGTGGTCTGGGGCCGCTCGCGACGCGATCGCCGGCACAAAAGGACCGGGGCCGCATGGCAAGGCGCAATGCCCTGTTGGGCCCCCCTGAATTGGCGCGGAGATTAGCCGCTTCCGCCGCCGCGCCGCAAGCCGTATAAGTGCGCCAAATCGGCCTATTATGCGCCATGCCGCTCTCGTCGGCGGCCGGATATGCGCATGGCGGACGAAACCATGCGCCACGCGCATTTTAGGCCCGGTGCGGGCCGGACGAGCGCGCGGTTGCGGCGATCCGCCGCACCGCCCGTCTGAGGCCCCAAACGGGCAGTGGAGGAGAGATGGCGGCTGGCGGGACGGTGGGCGCAAACGACAGGGCAGGGCATCCCCTCGTCGTGATTCCCGCGCGCATGGCCTCGATGCGCTTGCCGGGCAAGCCGCTTGCCGACATCGCCGGCGCGCCGATGATCGTCCAGGTCTGGCGCCGGGCGATGGAAGCCGGCATCGGCCGCGTCGTCGTCGCCGCCGCCGAGGCCGAAATTGCCGATGCGGTGCGCGTCGTCGGCGGCGAGGCGGTCCTCACCGACCCGGATCTGCCCTCAGGCTCCGACCGTGTCTGGCAGGCGGTCTGCGACGTCGATCCCGAAGGCCGCCACGGCGTCGTCCTCAACGTGCAGGGCGATCTGCCGACGCTCGATCCGGTGCTGATCCGCACCGCTTACGAGGCGCTGGTCCGTCCCGGTGCCGACATTTCGACACTCGCCGCCGAAATCATCGACGGCGAAGAGCGCACCAATCCCAATGTCGTGAAGGCTGTTGTCGCCTTCGAAGGGCGGCGTCTTGCCCGCGCACTCTATTTCACGCGCGCCACCGCGCCTTGGGGCGACGGGCCGCTCTATCACCATATCGGCCTCTATGCCTATCGCCGCGAGGCGCTGGCGCGTTTCGTCCAGCTGCCGCCATCGCCGCTCGAAAAACGCGAAAAACTCGAGCAATTGCGCGCGCTGGAAGCTGGCATGTCGATCGAGGTGGCGCTCGTTGACACCGTTCCGCTCGGTGTCGATACTCCCGCCGACCTTGAAAAAGCCCGTGCGGCGCTGGCGTCCCGCGCACCTTCCTGAGGAACACGCGCCATGACGAGCCTTGCCGCACCGGACAACACCATCGCCTTCCAGGGCGAACCGGGTGCCAATTCGCATATCGCGGCCCGCGAAGCATTCCCCGAAATGACGGCGCTTCCCTGCGCAACCTTCGAGGATACGGCGGCCGCCGTGTCGGAAGGCCGCGCGAAATATGCGCTGCTGCCTATCGAGAATTCGCTGGCCGGCCGCATCGGCGACATCCATCACCTGCTGCCGGAGTCGGGCCTCTACATCGTCGGCGAACATTTTCTGCGCATTCGTTTTCACCTGCTGGGGCTCAAGGGCGCAAAAACCGAAGGCCTGAAATCGGTGCAGAGCCAGCCGCCGGCGCTCGGCCAGTGCCGCAAGATCATCCGCGAACTGGGTCTCGCCATGGTCGTCGGCGCCGACACGGCGGGTTCGGCGCGCCAGGTCGCCGAAGCCGGCGATCCTTCATGTGCCGCCATTGCAACGGGCCTCGCCGCCGAAATCTACGGCCTTGAAATCCTGCGCGCCGACATCGAGGACGAGACGCACAACACGACGCGCTTCCTGATCATGGCGAAGGAACCGAACGACGCCGAGCCCGAAGACGAACCGGTGGTCACGAGCTTCGTCTTCCGCGTGCGCAACGTGCCGGCCGCGCTCTACAAGGCGCTGGGCGGCTTCGCCACCAACGGCGTCAACATGACGAAGCTCGAAAGCTATCAACTGGAAGGCACCTTCAACGCCAGCCAGTTCTATGCCGACATCGAGGGCCACCCGGCCTCGCGCCATGTCCGCCTCGCACTTGAAGAGCTCGAATTCTTCACCAGCGAACTGCGCATCCTCGGCGTCTACAAGGCCCATCCCTATCGCGCGACGGTCATTGCCGGCGACTGAGCCTCACGCCTTGCCTTCGGCAAACGCCTTGATCAGTTGATGCGCGATGGCAAACGGCGGCGGAAACCACACCGTCCCGTCGCCCTTGCCGGCCAGCACCGCCTGCGCTTCCTCGCGCGTGAACCAGCGCCCTTCCGAAAGTTCGATCCCATCGATGGTGAAGTCTTCCGATTCCGCCACCGCGTGGCAGCCGATCATCAGCGACGACGGATAGGGCCAGGGCTGCGTCGAGTGATAGGTGGCGGACGCAATCCTGAGCCCCGCCTCCTCGTGCAGCTCGCGCGCCACCGCTTCCTCGATCGATTCGCCGGGCTCCACAAAACCCGCCAGCGCCGAATGCATCCCCTTCGGCCAGATCTTCTGCCGTCCGAGAAAGCATTTGCCGTCATGCACCGCGAGCATGATGACGACGGGGTCGGTACGCGGAAAATGTTCGGCCTTGCAGGACAGGCAGACGCGCTTGTAGCCGGCCTCGGCCATGGTGCTTTTCGATCCGCAGACCGAACAGAAGCCGTGCCGGTTGTGCCAGTCGATCATCGACTTCGCCTGCGCCATGATTGCCAGTTCCGTCGGCGTGATCTCGCCGGCCATGGCGAGCGCCCGCAGATCCTCGAATGCGCCGAGCCCCTTCAGGGCCGAGTGGTTGTCCGGGTCTTCCAGCCCGCTGACATCGGCCGCGAACAGTGCCTTGCCGCGCTTGTTGATGCCGAGAAAGACGGTCGCGCTCTCGCCGGCCAGTTCCTTCAGCAGGCCCGTGCGCATCCAGCCGATATCCTTGCCCTCGCCGGGGCTCGTTTCCGGCAGCACGAAGGGCTGCAACCGCCACATCGGCACGAAGAGGCTTGTCGGCGCCGCAAGCTGCTCGGCGATCCACGCATTGTCGGTGCGGCGATAGCTCGCGCGGTCGAGCGGATTATTGGCGAAGATATTCGGATTTTCAGGCAGGCCCATCGGCGTTTCCGGCTTGATGTCGTTGAAATTCGGGTGGCGCAGACTGGCACAGCGCGAGGATGCGCTCAATCGCGCGATTTGAATGCCAAGCCTTGCATCCGCCGCCCCATACCCTGATATAGTCCCCTCGGGAGGTTGGCGGCGGACGGGCCCCTCGCCAACCCGGTCAGATCCGGAAGGAAGCAGCCGTAACGAGTTTCGCTCGGGTCGCTTGTCCAGCCTCCCACCCGGTTTCACCTCAAGCCTTCGACGGGAGCGCGCGAATTCCATGAATGACAGCGTGGAAAATCGCGCCGCCGCGGAAGCGGAAGACGCCCACCGCCCGGACCCGGCGACGGAGCCCGGTTTCGACCTTGGCGACGCGCCTGCGCCGCGCGCCCGGGCGTCCGGCTATCAGGTGCTGGCCCGCAAATACCGCCCCTCGGTCTTCGAGGATCTCGTCGGCCAGGAGGCGATGGTCCGCACGCTCTCCAACGCCTTCGACGCCGGCCGCATCGCCCACGCCTTCATGCTGACCGGCGTGCGCGGCGTCGGCAAGACGACGACGGCCCGCATCCTCGCCCGCGCCCTCAACTACGAAAAACCCGGAATTGATGCGCCGACGATCCACATGGACGGCCCGGGCATCCATTGCGACGCAATCATGGAATCGCGCCATGTCGACGTGATGGAAATGGACGCGGCCTCGCGCACCGGCATCGACGACATCCGCGAGATCATCGACAGCGTGCGCTACCTCCCGGTTTCGGCGCGCTACAAGGTCTACATCATCGACGAAGTGCACATGCTCTCGCGCCAGGCCTTCAACGGCCTGTTGAAAACGCTCGAAGAGCCGCCCGCGCATGTGAAGTTCATTTTCGCCACCACCGAAATCCGCAAGGTGCCGGTGACGGTGCTGTCGCGCTGCCAGCGTTTCGATCTGCGCCGTTTGTCGGTTGCAGAACTGACGGGGCTGCTGTCGGGCGTCGCGCAGAAGGAAGATGTGGCGGCCGAGGAGGCGGCGCTGAAGCTTGTCGCCCGCGCCGCCGACGGCTCCGCGCGTGACGCGCTCTCGCTGCTCGACCGCGCCATCGCGCATGGCGAGGGCCATGTGCGCGAGGACGATGTGCGCGACATGCTGGGTCTTGCCGACCGCGCCCGCATTTTCGATCTCTTCGATCTCGTGATGAAGGGCGACATCGGCGGCGCGCTCGGCGAGCTTCGCGCCCAATACGATGTCGGCGCCGATCCCGCCGTCGTCCTTTCCGACCTCGCCGAACTGACCCATTGGCTGACCCGCCTGAAGCTGGTCGAAGGCGCCGGCGACGACGTGGCGATGTCGGAAACCGAGCGCGCACGCGGCCGCGACATGGCGGGCCGTCTGCCGATCCGCGTGCTGTCGCGCGTCTGGCAGATGCTGCTGAAGGGGCTCGGCGAAGTGCAGGGCGCGGCGCGACCCATTGCGGCCGCCGAAATGGTGCTGGTGCGCATCGCCTATGTCGCCGACGGGCCGGGCCCGGAAGAGCTGATCGAACAATTGAAGTCGGGTGGCGCGGCCTCGCGTCCGGCCCCGCGCTCCGCGCCGTCGGGCGATGGCGGCGGTTCGCGCGCGCAGTTGCGCTCGGTTGCCGCCGTGCGTCCCGAAATGCAGGAACCGGCACCGGCGATTTCGGCGTCCGCGCCCGCCGCCGACATCCGCACCTTTCAGGACGTCGTGGCGCTGGTCGCCGCCGAACGCGACATCCGCCTGAAGCATGCGCTCGAAGCCGGTGTGCGGCTCGTCCATTTCGAGCCCGGCCGCATCGAGCTCGGTCTTCTCGATGGTACGCCCAACACGATCCTCGGTGAACTCTCCGAAAAACTTTCCCGCGCAACCGGCGCGCGCTGGCTGGTCTCGCTGGCCCGCAGTGCCGATGCCGCCGCGCCGACCTTGCGCGAACAGGCGCAATCGCTTGAGGACCGTTTGAGGGATCGCGCCCGCGCCGACGCGTTGGTCAAGGCGGCGCTCGCGGTCTTTCCGGGCGCCGAGATCGTCGAAGTGCGCGAGCCGGGGCTTCCGGCCGGCCTTGGTGCCGCCGATGCGTTGCCGCCCGAAATAGCCCCGGAAGACAATCTGGAAGATATGGAGCCCGACGAGTGAAGAACCTTGCCGACATCATGAAACAGGCGCAGCAGCTTCAGGGCCGCATGGA
>PHEO01000087.1 GCA_002841195.1 Alphaproteobacteria bacterium HGW-Alphaproteobacteria-11 | reverse complement strand
CCGCCCCCCGCCTCTGGAAGCGCGGCGACTTCGCGCCCGACGCGCAAGCCGCCCGCGTGCTGCCCCTCACCGTCATGGCCGCCCTCGGCATGGGCGCCGCGCTCTGGTTCGGCCGCGCCGCGCTCGAAGCCCCGCTTGCCGCCGCGCTCCCCGTCGCACTCGCCACGCTGCTCGGCCTGATCGCCGGCGGCGCCCTCGTCTACTTCTTCCTCTGCCAGGTCACCGGCGCCGCCACGCTCGCCGGCCTCCGCCGCGCCTTAAGGCGGGGCTGAAAACCGGGGATTACTTTTTTAGGGCAGCACCCCTGCCCCAAAGCGGGGACAAGTCCGTGGATAAACCCGGGGACAAGTTCCCGCCCGGGTCATTTATGACAGTTTCGTGACAGTTCGGTGACAGAGAGCCTTTTTTCTGCGAATCGTTCTGATCTACCGGGGATTGCCTTCATTTCGCTCCCGCCGCATAAACCCTCCGCATGCCCGTTTCGGGGCGTGCGCGAGGCCACGGATTCGAACGATGGAACAGCCCCAAAACCGCGTTTTTTCAGGCGTACAGCCGACCGGCAATCTGCATCTCGGCAATTATCTCGGCGCGATCCGCAATTTCGTGCCGTTGCAGAAGACGCATGAATGCATCTATTGCGTCGTCGACATGCACGCGATCACCGTCTGGCAGGACCCGAAGGAACTGGCGTCGAACACGCGCGAGGTTGTCGCCGCCTATATCGCGGCGGGGATCGATCCGTCCACGAACATTATTTTCAACCAGTCGAAAGTCGCGGCGCATGCCGAGCTTGCCTGGATTCTGAATTGCGTCGCCCGCATCGGCTGGCTCAATCGCATGACGCAGTTCAAGGACAAGGCCGGCAAGGACCGCGAAAAGGCGAGCGTGGGACTCTATGCCTATCCGGTGCTGATGGCCGCCGACATTCTCGCCTACCGCGCCACACATGTGCCGGTCGGCGACGATCAGAAGCAGCATCTGGAGCTTGCCCGCGACACGGCGCAGAAATTCAACAATGATTTCGGCGCGCGGAATTTCTTCCCGCTGCCCGAGCCGCTGATCATGGGTCCGGCGACGCGCGTGATGAGTTTGCGCGACGGCACCAAGAAAATGTCGAAGTCGGATCCTTCCGACCTCTCGCGCATCACCATGCGCGACAGCGCCGACGACATCGCGAAGAAAATCCGCAAGGCCCAGACCGATCCCGAGCCCTTGCCGGAAACCGTCGAGGGATTGAAGGACCGCGCCGGCGCCGACAATCTGGTCGGCATCTTTGCCGCACTCGCCGGCATATCGAAAGCAGACGTGCTGACACGCTTTCCGGCCGCGCATTTCTCGGTCTTCAAACCGGCGCTGGCCGATCTCGCGGTCGAGAAGCTTTCGCCCATCACGGATGAAATGAAACGCCTGATGGCCGATCCGGCCTATATCGACAAGGTGCTGGCCGAGGGCGCCGAACGCGCCCGCGCCATCGCCGATCCGGTCGTCGCCCGTGTCAAGGAGTATGTCGGTTTCATCTGAGGCCGGACGAACTTGATCGCGCCGGGTATCGGCACCATCTAGACTGAACGCGCATTGTCGCCGCCAGAAGGAGCCCCGATCGATGTCCCTCCGTGACCGCCTCGCCGATATGTGGGACAGGCTGCGTCACCGCTGGATGTATCGTCGCGGCGACGGCAGCACACCGGCTTCCGCGCCCGCCGCCCGCCGCCTTTCCTTTGCCGGCATTTCCGCCGCGCTCAACCGGCCCGGCATGGGCGGCATTCTGCGTCGCGCCGCCATCGCGCTTGCCGTCGTCATCCTGCTTTATTATCCGATCGGCATGATCTGGGTACACACCGTCGACGACGATCCGGATTTCACGCCCGATGCAACGGACTTCGTGCCCGGCGGCAGTGAGGCGGTCGCGGTCGCCGCCGCGCTGATCGACCGAGAGGTCAACCGGCACAGCTGGGTCGCCAACGACCCCTTCTTCATGCCCGGCGCGCTGCTCGACAACATGCCGAACTATCAGCAGGGAATCATGTCGGCGCTGGCGCGCTTCGGTTTCGAACTGACCGATCAACTCGGCCGCACACGCGGTTCGTCGGAAGCCGACAGCGACTTGCAGCGCGCGGCCGGCCGGCTGCAATATCCCGGAAACATCTGGATATGGACGCCGACGGTCTCGCTGATGCCGCAGGCAAGTTCGGAATCGCAATATCGCGAGGCGCGGGCGCGCCTGCTGAGCTACAACAACCGTCTGGCGCGCGGCGAAGCGAATTTCGACAAGCGCGCCGACAATCTTCTGGCAACCATCGACCGTTTCGCCGCCGATCTCGGCTCCTCCTCCGCCATGATCGACCGCCACATCGCAGATGAATCCGGCAGCCTGTTCGACAGCACAGCCGACGACATCTTTTATCTGAGCAAGGGCAAGCTCTACGGCTACCACATGATCCTCGACGCGCTCGGCCGCGATTTCGCGCAAGTCATCAAGGAGCGCAACCTGCAGAAGTCCTGGGATGAGATGATCGCAACGCTCCGCAAGGCGGCCCTTCTCGATCCGTTGGTCGTGATGAACGGTTCGCCCGACGCCCAGTTCCAGCCCAATCATCTGGCGGCCCAGGGCTTCTACCTGCTGCGCGCCCGTACCCAGTTGCGCGAAATCAGCAATATCCTTCTGAAATAGCGCGACGATTCCGCCGCTTGCTCCGCGCCGCCGCCGGTGGCAGCATCGCGCCCATGAGCCAGAGCAAGACAGACCGGACCGGCAAGGCGACCACGAAGCGGCGCAAGTTTCTCGTTGTCGTCGACGGCACGCCGGAATCGGAAGTCGCGATCCACTTCGCCAGCCTCCGCGCCACGCATACCAGCGGCGTCGTCACGTTGCTTGCGGTGCTTGAGCCGGGCGAAGCCTCGCAACAATGGCTCGGTGTACAGAACATCATGCGGGAGGAAGCGCGCGCCGAAGCCGAAGAGCTGCTTCACCGCCTCGCCGCCCATGTCAACGAATATGCGGGCATCGTGCCGGAGCTTGTGATTCGCGAAGGCCGCCGCCCGGAAGAAGTGAAACAATTGATCGAGGAAGATCGCGACATCGCCATCCTCGTGCTCGCCGCCGGCACCGGCAAGGAAGGTCCGGGCCCGCTCGTCACGATGGTCGCCGGCGCTTCGGACAAGGCGTTCCCGATCCCCGTGACCGTCGTGCCCGGCGATCTTACCGAAGAGGCGATCCGCGCGCTGGCTTGATTCCGCGCACGTCACGGTCCATCTATAGCGAAAGCGCCGAGCCGCGCCGTTTACCCACGACGTCAAAAGGGTTTTGAGATGTTCATACAAACCGAGGCGACGCCCAATCCGGCAACCTTGAAGTTTCTGCCCGGCCGCGAGGTTCTGGGCGAAGGGCGCGCCGCCGATTTCCCGACCCGCGAAGCCGCCGAGCGTTCGCCGCTCGCGATGCGTCTTTTCGCGGTCGAGAATGTCGCTGGCGTCTTCTTCGGTTCAGATTTCATCACCGTCACGAAATCCGGCGGCGAGTGGCAGCACCTGAAGCCGGCATTGCTTGGCGCGATCATGGAACATTTCACCGGCGGCGCGCCGATCCTCTTTGCCTCGGCCGAAGAAAGCGCACACGCCGAAGGTGACGGGGAGAACGGCGAGATCGTCCGCGAGATCAAGGAAATTCTCGACACCCGCGTTCGTCCCGCCGTCGCGCAGGATGGCGGCGACATCACCTTTCAGGGTTACGAAGACGGCATCGTCTTTCTCAACATGCAGGGCGCCTGCGCCGGTTGTCCGTCCTCCGCCGTCACGCTGAAACGCGGCGTCGAGAACATGCTGAAACACTACATCCCCGAAATCGTCGAGGTCCGGCAGGTCTGAGCCCCCGTCTGACGCGCAGTCAGACGAACGCGCGCGGGGCTGGCGCGGGCGCGTGAACGCGCTATCGTGTCGCCCATAATCATTTCGGTGTTTTTGACGAAGGAGACAGGGCCATGACGACGCTCGACGGCGAGGCGCTCGACACGATTTTCCGAAGCGCGCGCACGCACAATGCGTGGAAGGACGAGCCCGTTTCCGAGGCGACGCTGAAAGCGCTTTACGATCTGATGAAATGGGGGCCGACCAGCGCCAACATGTCGCCCGCGCGCATCGTCTTCGTGACATCGCCGGAAGCGAAGGCAAAGCTCGAACCCGCACTCATGGAGGGCAATCGCGCGAAAACCATGTCCGCGCCCGTCACCGCGATCATCGGCTACGACGTGAAGTTCTACGACCGCCTTCCCGAACTCTTCCCGCATGCGCCGGAGGCCAAGACCTGGTTCAACTGGTCGGACGAATGGGCGGAAATGAACGCCTTCCGCAACGGCTCGCTGCAAGGCGCCTATTTCATGATCGCCGCCCGCGCGCTCGGTCTCGACTGCGGGCCGATGTCGGGCTTCGACATGAAGAAGGTCGACGAGCTCTTCTTCGCCGGAACAAGCGTGAAGTCGAATTTCCTCTGCAATATCGGACACGGCGATCCTTCGGCGCTCTTCCCGCGCAGCCCGCGTCTGCCTTTCGACGACGCCTGCAAGATCGTCTGACAACGGAGCGGCCTTGATCGTCCTCGCATTCGACACCGCGCAAGGCGCTCTCTCCGCCGCCATTCACGACGGCGAGGGGCCGCTTGCCTCCGCCTTCGAATTGCGCACGCGCGGCCATGCCGAGGAATTGCTGCCCGCGATCGAAACCGTGTTAGCCGAAGCCGCGCTCGGTTTTTCCGATCTCGACGCGCTCGCCGTCACCATCGGCCCCGGCACATTCACCGGCCTTCGCGTCGGCCTCGCCGCCGCGCGCGGCCTCGCACTGGCGCTCAAGCTTCCGCTTGTCGGCATCACGACGCTCGAAGCGATAGCCGCCGATGTGGTTGCGGGCGAAGGTGAAGCTGTCGTCGCGGCCTTCGATGCAAAGCGCGGCGAGGTTTATCTGCAGGCCTTCGACGCCGATGGCGCACCGCTCACGGAGCCGGCCCTGATCGCCGTCACCGATGCAGGCCTCCACTTGCCGAAAATAAAGCTGCTGCTGGTGGGCACCGGCGCGGCGCTTCTGGAAGAAGCGCTGCACGGCTTCGAGCGCCGCACCGCCGATGCGCCCGCCCAGCCGCGCGCCGAAACGGTGGCGCGGCTGGCGCTGCAACGCCTCGAAGCCGACGGCGCCGATGCGTTTCGTGTCGCGCCAGCGCCGCTCTATATCCGGGCGCCCGACGCGAAACTTCCCGGCGGCCGCGATCCCGGCGAGGCGGCGTGACCACGGCCGCCATCCGGCCGCTCGCCGCCGAGAGGCTCGCCGAAGCCGCCGCGCTTCATGCGCTTTGCTTCGACACGCCCTGGGACGAGCCGGCGCTGGCGCGTCTTCTCGCCATGCCCGGCACATTTGCGCTCGCCATAGCGGATGCGCGCGAGGACGCGCCGCTTTTCGGCTTCGTCCTTGTCCGGATCGCCGGCGGCGAGGCCGAAATCCTGACCCTCGCCGTCGTCCCGCCACGTCGTGGACAGGGTCTAGGCCGCCGCCTGGTAGAAGCTGCGGCTGCAACGGCCCTTGCCGGCGGCGCTGCGGCGCTTTTCCTCGAAGTAGCCGAAGACAACGAACCGGCGCTCGCGCTCTATCGCCGTCTCGGCTTTCGCGAAGTCGGCGCGCGGCCCGGCTATTATGCGCGGGGGCAGACCCGCATCGCCGCGCGCGTCCTGAAGCTCGATCTCGGCGCCACTTCCCTGTCGTAAATCCTTGATCTTTGAGGGGTCATATGGGCAGGCCCGCGCCCTGCCGCCGGCCACGCGCTAATGACAACGAGGCGTCTGTTGGCCTATGATGCTGGCGATGACCGACAAGACCACCATGACCGCCGCACTCCGCCCGGAAGACATGCCGAGCGATCCCGACCGGATCGAAAATCTCTGCGTCGAAAAGGGCATGCGCATGACCGATCAGCGCCGCGTGATTGCGCGTGTGCTTTCGGTTGCGCACGACCATCCCGATGTCGAGGAGGTCTACCGCCGCGCCTCGGATGTCGACAGCAAGATTTCGATTGCCACCGTCTACCGCACGGTGCGCCTGTTCGAGGAAGCCGGCATTCTGGAACGCCACGATTTCCGCGACGGCCGCTCGCGCTACGAGCAGGTGACGGAAGACCATCACGACCACCTGATCGATCTTCAGACCGGCGCCGTGATCGAGTTTCACAACGACGAGATCGAGCGCCTGCAACAGATCATCGCTCGCGAGCTCGGTTTCGAGCTTGTCGATCATCGCCTCGAGCTTTACGGCGTGCCGCTCAATCGCGGCAAAAGGCCGGACGGCAAGGGCAACAAGGCGTAAAGCCTCACCGCCGCTGAGAACCGGTGGGAGGCATGGAGACGCACATGGCAACCGCGCGGGCCGCCATTTTGCTGGCCGGTTTTATTTCCTCGGCCATCCTGCTGATGCCGGCGCAATGGCTGGGGTTGAAGCTCGGCTTGCCCTATGCGCGCAAACTGCCCAATCGCTATCACCGTTTCCTTTGCCGCCTGATCGGCGTCCGTGTGACGCGGCGCGGCGAACCGCATGTGGGCAGCGCCTGTCTGATCGCCGCCAACCACACCTCATGGCTCGACATCCCCGTCATCGCCTCGCTCGAACCCTGCTCTTTCGTCGCAAAAAGCGAAGTCGCGGGCTGGCCCTTCTTCGGCACATTGGCGAAGTTGCAGCAAACCGTCTTTGTCGAGCGCGAACGGCGCACCCGCACCGCCCATTCGCGCAACGAGATTCATGCCCGGATCGCCGCCGGCGACCGGCTGGTGCTGTTCCCGGAAGGCACCTCGTCCGACGGCAACCGCGTGCTGACCTTCAAGAGCGCGCTGATGAGCGTCGCCCAGCTCACCATCGTTAACGGCGAGGAAGACCGCGAGGCCGATCTGGTCGTCCAGCCGATGTCGGTCACCTATGTGCGCCTGCACGGTCTGCCGATGGGCCGCTACTTCCGGCCGTTTTTCGCCTGGTACGGCGATATGGAGCTTTTTCCCCATCTCTGGGAGGCTTTTTCCCTTGGCCCCATCGAGGTGGTGGTCGAGTATCACAAGCCGGTGACGATCCGCGAGATCGGCAACCGCAAGGCGCTGGCCGCCTATTGCGAGAAGTGCTGCCGCGAGGGCCAGACCCGTGCGCTGACCGGCCGCTGGCCCGAGGCCGAGCTTGCCCCGGCCGAAGACGAGGGGACCGTCCGCCGCTTCGCCGGCGCCGGCGCCTAGATGTCGCTCCCCGCCGCCGCCCATTACATGATAGGGTGGCCCCGAATACAGCCGACCGCCATTTGCCAACGAATTTGAGAGCGTCCGAAGGAGACGAGCGCACATATTGCCCAATGACACAGTGCCATCCCGTTCCGCCGCGCCCGGTCCGGCTTCAATGACCGAGCCGAAGCCCCGCGCGCCGCGCAAGAAAATCTTCGTCAAGACCTATGGCTGCCAGATGAACGTCTACGACTCGGCGCGCATGGTCGACGTCATGGCGCCCGAAGGCTATGCCGAGGCCGCGACGCCCGAAGACGCCGACATCGTTCTCCTGAACACCTGCCACATCCGCGAAAAGGCGGCCGAGAAGGTTTATTCGGAGCTCGGCCGTTTGCGCGCGCTGAAAAACGAAAAGGCCGGTCGCGGCGAGAGCCTGCTGATCGGCGTCGCCGGTTGCGTCGCCCAGGCCGAAGGCGAGGAGATGCGCCGCCGCGCGCCGATGGTCGATCTGATCGTCGGCCCCCAGACCTATCATCGCCTGCCTGAATATGTAGCGCGTCTCGCCAATGGCGGACCGGCGATCGTCGAAACCGAGTTTCCGGCCGACGACAAGTTCGACAGCCTGCCGGCGCCCGAGCGGCGGAAAACACTGGCGCGCGGCGCCACCGCCTTCCTGACCATCCAGGAAGGTTGCGACAAGTTCTGCACTTTCTGCGTCGTGCCCTATACGCGCGGCTCGGAGTTCTCGCGGCCGCTCGCGCGCATCGTCGACGAAGCGCGCGCGCTTGCCGATGCCGGCGTGCGCGAGATCACATTGCTCGGCCAGAACGTCAACGCCTGGCATGGCGAGGATGCGCAGGGCCGCCCGGCGACGCTCGGACGTCTGATCCGCGCGCTCGCCGAAATCGAAGGCCTGGCGCGCCTGCGCTACACGACCAGCCATCCGCGCGACATGGACGACGAGCTGATTTCGGCCCATGCCGAGGTGCCGGCGCTGATGCCCTATCTGCATCTGCCGGTGCAATCGGGATCGGACCGCATTCTCGCGGCCATGAACCGCCGCCACGACACCGAAACCTATCTGTGCATCATCGAGCGCATTCGCGCCGCCCGTCCCGACATCGCGCTGTCGTCGGACTTCATCGTCGGCTTCCCCGGCGAGACGGAGGCCGATTTCGAGGCGACGCTGGCGTTGATCCGCGCCGTCGGCTTCGCGCAGGCCTACAGCTTCAAATACAGCCCCCGCCCCGGCACGCCGGCGGCGAACGAGGAAGATCAGCTTCCCGACGCCGTGAAGGACGAACGCCTGCAAGCGCTGCAGGCGCTTCTCGGCGAACAGCAGCTTGCTTTCAATGCGTCCTGCGCCGGCCGGACAATGCCGGTGCTCTTCGACCGGCGCGGGCGTGGCGAGACGCAGCTTGTCGGCCGCAGTCCCTATTTGCAGTCGGTGCATGTCGAGGATGCGCCGCCGCATCTCTTCGGCAAGCTTGTCGAAGTCGAGATTGAGGACGGCCATCGCAACAGCCTGCGCGGCCGCCTCCGCGAAAACGAATTTGTCCCGGCATAGCGGTGTTCCGCGGCCGCGAAGCGAACAAGGTGAAAGGACAGGGTGCAGTTGAGCGCAACGGGCAGGACCAAGACGGCCGACAACGCCGATAGTCTCGTTATGGCTTTCGACGACAACCGGTTGCTGACCGAGCTTTTCGGCGCCAACGACCGGCATCTGGCGCGCATCGAGCAGGGCCTCGGTGTGCTGGCGACGTCGCGCGGCAACAAGCTGGTCATCACCGGCACCGCCCATGCGCGCAATCAGGCCGACCGTGTGTTGAAGGATCTTTATGCCCGCCTGAAATCCGGCGAGGAGGTCAATGCCGGCGAGGTCGATGGCGCGATCCGCATGGCGACCGCGCCCGACGCCGATCTCGACAAGCCGCAAGGCGGCGCGGGCGGTCCCCGCATCCAGACAAAGCGCCGCGTCATCGGCCCGCGCTCGCAGACCCAAGGCACTTACATCGACGCGCTGATGAACCACGAACTTGTTTTCGGCATCGGCCCGGCCGGCACCGGAAAGACTTATCTTGCGGTCGCGGTCGCCGTTTCGATGCTGCTGCAGAAGCGTGTCGACCGCATCATTCTTTCGCGTCCCGCCGTCGAGGCCGGCGAGCGCCTCGGCTTTCTGCCGGGCGATCTGAAAGAGAAGATCGATCCCTATCTGCGTCCGCTCTACGACGCGCTTTACGACACGCTGCCCGGCGAGCAGGCGATGAAGGGCATCGAATCCGGTGAGATCGAAGTCGCGCCGCTCGCTTTCATGCGCGGCCGCACGCTTGCCAATGCATTCGTCATTCTCGACGAAGCGCAAAATTGCACACCGGTGCAGATGAAAATGTTCCTGACGCGGCTCGGTGAAAACAGCCGCATGGCGATCACCGGCGATCCGAGCCAGGTCGATCTGCCGCTCGGCGCGAAGTCGGGCCTGAAGGACGCGCTCGAAGTGTTGGACGGCGTTGAGGGCGTTGCGACCGTGCGCTTCAGCGATGCCGATGTCGTGCGCCATCCGCTCGTGACGCGCGTCGTCAAGGCCTATAACAGCCGCGACCGCGGCCTGCTCGGAGACGGCGCCAAATGACCGCGGCCGCACAGCCATCGGACAGTTCCGGCGCGCCCGCGCCGGCGGCCGGCCTTGAGGTCGATGTTCTGCATGAGGCAGGCGCATGGGACGAAGCTGCCGCCGATGTGGTGCGTCGCGCCGCCTTGCGCGCCTATGGAGCGGTGCGCGGCGCTGCACCCGCCGAACTATCGGTCATGCTCGCCGACGATGCGCGTGTCGCGGCTCTCAACAAGACATATCGCGGCAAGGACGGGCCGACCAACGTCCTGTCCTTTCCGAGCGCCGCCATCGCCGGCGCGGAAGCCGTGCTTCTCGGCGATGTGGTGCTGGCCCGCGAAACCATCGCCCGCGAAGCCGAGGCGCAAGCCAAGCGTTTCGACGATCACCTCGCGCATCTGGTCGTTCACGGCGTCCTGCACCTTCTCGGCCACGATCACGTGAACGATGCCCAAGCGGATCGAATGGAGGCGCTTGAGCGCGAAATATTGCAAGACCTCGGCATCGCAGACCCTTACGATATGGACCGCGCGAGCCGGGACGCCTGAACGACAATGACCGAAACGACCGACCGACCCTCTTCCTCTGCCGCCGCCTCGTCGCGGGCGCGCTTTGGCTGGTTGCGCGCGCTGCTCGGCGGGAGCAATGGCGACAACACGCTGCGCGAAAGCATCGAGGAGGCGATCGAGGATCATGACGGGACGCGCCGCAGTCTGACCGACGAAGAGCGCCACATGCTGGTCAACATCCTGAGCTTCGGCCAGTTGCGCGTCGACGACGTCATGGTGCCGCGCGCCGATGTGATCGCGGTGGAGGAGAATGCGGCGCTGGAAGAGGTTCTGCGCCTCTATCGCGAATCGGCGCATTCGCGCATGCCGATCTTCCGCGAAACGCTGGACGATCCGATCGGTATGGTTCACATCAAGGATGTGATGGCCTTCTTCGCACCGCTTGAAACCGATGCGGACAAGCGCCCGCCATTTTCGTTGAAGGCGATCCGGCGCGACCTGTTGTTTGCGCCACCGTCGATGCCGGCACTCGACCTTCTGGTCAAGATGCAGGCGACGCGCATTCACCTCGCGCTGGTGATCGACGAATATGGCGGCACCGACGGCCTCGTGTCGATCGAGGATCTGGTCGAACAGATCGTCGGCGAAATCGAGGACGAGCACGACACCGACGAGGGCCCCTCGCTTCTGCGCCGCGAGGATGGCGCCATCGATGCCGACGCGCGCTGCCCGATCGAGGAACTGGAAGAGATGACCGGGTTGCGGCTGATCGAGGCCGGCAATGAAGACGATGTCGATACCTTGGGGGGGCTCGTCTTTTCGCTTCTCGGTCGCGTGCCCCTGCGCGGCGAGATGGTGCGTCACCCGGCCGGTATCGAGTTCGAGGTGAAGGAAGTCGACCCCCGCCGCATCAAGCGCATGCGTGTGCATCTTCTGCCGTCCGCCAGCGGGGCGGGCGCTTCCACCTCGGCCGAGAGCTGAGCGCGTGCGCTTCGAGAACGGCCTCGCCGCCGCCGTCTATCGTATCGAGAAGATCGCGGCGGAGCTCGCCGAGCTTCGCGGCTGGCGGCGGGCGCTCGCGGCGTTGTTCGCCGGCGCTCTGAGCACGCTTGCATTGCCGCCCTACGGCTTCCTGCCAATCCTCTTTCTCACCTTTCCGGTTCTCGTCTGGCTGCTCGACGGCGTCGGCGAGCCGACGCGCTCGCGCCGCCGCCGTGTCATGTGGCGCGCCGGTCTGCTCGGCTGGTGGTTCGGCTTCGGCTATTTTTTCCTGGGGCTCTACTGGATCGGTCATGCCTTTCTGGTCGACGCGGAAAAATTCGCCTTCCTGTTGCCGCTGGCGGTAACGCTGATGCCGGCGGGGCTTGCGCTGTTCACCGCCGCCGCCG
>PHEO01000086.1 GCA_002841195.1 Alphaproteobacteria bacterium HGW-Alphaproteobacteria-11 | reverse complement strand
AAGGTTTCAATCCTGCTGCGCGAGGTGGCGCCGCTGCACCTGCAACAGCACTGGTTCCCGCGCCTGTTGGCCGACCCCCAGTTCTTGCTGGCGCATTGCCTGACCGAACCGCGCGGCGCCTCGGACCGCTGGCTGCCCTACAATGCGCCCGAGGCGGGCATGCAGACCCGCGCGGTGCGTGATGGCGACGATTGGGTGATCAACGGGCGCAAGCAGTATATTTCCAACGGCTACGACGCCGCGCTTTATGTCGTCTATGCCAACACCGAGCGTTCCAAGGGCATGTTGCAGGGCACCTCAAGCTTTCTGGTGCCGCGTGGCACCCCCGGCTTTACGGTTGCCAAGTGCAATGAAACCATGGGCTGCCGCTTCATGAACAACGGCGAGTTGGTGTTTGAAGATTGCCGGGTGCCTGCCGACCATCTGCTGGTGAAGGATCTGGCGCTGAAAAGTGCCGGGCAGTATTTCCGGGCGGGCAAGATCATTCAGGCGGCCAAGAACCTTGGCGTCGGCGTTGCCTGTTTTGAGCGCACCGCCGATTTTGTGCAAAGCCATGTGCAGGGCGGCCGCATTCTGATCAAGCATCAGGCGGTTGCCATTCGGCTTGCCGATATGGCCTGCCGGATCGAGGCGGTGCGCGCGTTGGTTGAGCGCGCCGCGAAGGCGGTGGATGATGGCCACCCGGATGCCGAGATTCTGTGCAACATGGCCAAGGTCTATGCCTCGGAAGAGATCATGAAGGTGGCAACCCATGCGCTGGAACTGCACGGCGGCCACGGCGCGATGCTGGAATTCGGTGTTGAAAAACTGTTCCGCGATGCCGCGATCTTTCTGCACATGGATGCCACGGTCGATATCAGCCACATGAAGATCATCAAGGCGATGTTCCCCGAAACCGCCGGCAAATACGCCGGCCCCGAGGCGTGAGGCACGCCGTGACCGCCTCCGTGTGCTTTCACCTCAACGGGCTTGCGGTGTCGCTGGACGCGGACGGCGACACCCCGCTGCTGTTCGTGCTGCGCAACCGGCTGGGCCTGAAGGCCGCACGGTTTGGTTGTGGCAACGAAGAGTGCGGCGCCTGCCTTGTCGAGATCGACCGGCGCGCGCGCTTTGCCTGCACCACGCCGATTGCGGCACTGGCGGGGGCGCAGGTGACCACCGCCGAGGGCCTGCCCGACCACCCCATTGGTGCCGCGTTGCTGGCGGCGTTTGCGCAAGAGCACGCGGGGCAATGCGGCTATTGCCTTTCCGGCATCCTGATGGCGGCATTCGTGCTGCTGCGGGCGAACCCCACCCCGGACCGCGCCAGCATTATCGCGGCGCTTGACGGGAACCTGTGCCGCTGCGGCGCGCATGGCGGCATTCTGCGCGCGGTCGAACGCGCGGTGGCAAGCCTTGCCGAGGCGGCGCCATGACCGGCAGGCCGCTGCCAAAAAGTCTGGACGATACGCCCGCACTCGGGCGCTGGATCTCGCTCGCCGAGCCGGGGCGGGTCATCATCGCCTCGGGCAAGGTCGAACTCGGGCAGGGTATCACCACCGCGCTTGCGCAGATTGCCGCTGAAGCGCTGGAGCTTCGGCTGGCGCGGGTCACGCTTGCCGAGGTTGATACCGACCGCGCGCCAAACGAGGGCTTCACCGCAGGCAGCCAGTCGGTCGAGGTTTCGGGTGCGGCGCTGCGGCTGGCCGCGGCGCAGGCGCGCGCGGCGCTGATTGCGGTGGCGGCGGTGCGACTTGGTGCCGATGCGGCGCGGCTTGGGTGCGATGATGGTGCGGTGCTGCTGGATGGTGCGCCAAGCGGGCTCGATTTCTGGGGGCTCGCCGCCGATGTGGATTGGGGCCAGCCGGTTGCCGATGCCGCTGGCCTGCGGCCGGCCAGCGCCTATCGGGTGGTCGGCCAAAGCGTGCCGCGTGCCGATCTGGTGCAAAAGCGGATCGGTGGCGGCTTCATCCACGATATCGATCTGCCGGGCATGGCGCATGTGCGCGTGGTCCGCCAGCCGTTTCGAATGGCCCGGCTGGAGCGGGTCGATAGCGACCGGCTGGCCCGCCGCCACCCCGGCGTGCGCGCGCTCGGCAAGGCCGATTTTCTGGCGCTCGTTTCCGATGACGAATACGCGGTGCACGCGGCCCATGCCGAGGCCGACCGGTTCGTGCGCTGGCAAGAGGTTCCGGGGCGCTGGCAGCCCGCGAAAGCGCCCGAGGGAATGGTGGCAGCGATTGGCGCGGAACCGGCCCCTGCCACCTGCACCAGCACGATTGCCGTGCGCTATGCGCGGGCGCATATCGCCCACGCCTCGATCGGCCCTTCCTGCGCGCTGGCGCAATATGAAGCCGGGCGGCTGACGGTCTGGACCCATTCGCAGGGCGTGTTTGCGCTGCGGGCGCAGATCGCCCGCTGCCTTGGGCTTGATGTGGCGGCGGTGCGGGTGGTGCATGCACATGGCGCGGGCTGCTATGGCCATAACGGCGCCGACGATGCCGCACTTGATGCCGCAATCGTGGCCTGCGCCTTGCCGGGCCGCCCGGTGCGGGTGCTCTGGTCGCGCGAAGACGAGCTGTCGCGCGGGCCGCTGGGGGCCGCAATGTCGGCCGAGATTTCGGCGGGGGTCGATGCTGCGGGGCGGGTGGCGGCCTGGGCCATGCACGTTACAAGCGCGCCACACGCGCAACGGCCGGGCATGGGCGGTTACGCCAACCTGAGTTCGGCCGAGGCGATGGATGGCGCGCATCTGCCGCGCGAGGTTGCCGACCTGCCGGAGGCGGCCGGGGGCGGCGCCTCGCGCAATGCGCGGGCGATCTATGATTTCGCGCAAGAGGTGCGGGTTGCGATTGACACCCGAAGCCGGATCAGAACCTCGTCGCTGCGCTCGCTTGGGGCGCATCTCAATGTCTTTGCCATCGAAAGCGCGATGGATGAGCTTGCGGAACTTGCCGGGGCCGACCCGCTCGATTTTCGCCTGCGGCACCTGAGCGACCCGCGCTGCCGCCGGGTGCTGGCCGAAGCCGCAGAGATGAGCGGTTGGGCGGGCGCGCAGGCCACGGGCGAGGGGGTGGCAAAGGGGCTGGCGGTGGCGCGCTACAAGGGCAAGGGCGCATGGCTGGCCGCCGTGGCCGAGGTGACGGTCGAGGCCGATGTGCGGCTGCAACGGCTCTGGCTGGCGGTCGATGCGGGGCTGCTGATCAACCCCGAGGGCGCGCGCAGCCAGATTGAAGGTGGTGCGATTCAGGCCGCAAGCTGGAGCTTGAAAGAGGCGGTTTCGGTCGAGAATGACCGCATCGCCGCCTTTGGTTGGGGCAGCTATCCGATCCTGCGGTTTTCCGAAGTGCCCGAGATCGAAACCCGGTTCATCGAAAGCCCCGGCGCCGCGCCACTGGGTGCGGGTGAAGCCGCGCAGGGGCCGGTGGCGGCGGCTATTGGCAACGCGGTGGCGCGCGCATTGGGCGCAAGGGTCCGCGATCTGCCGCTGACCCGCGCGCAGATTTTGCGGGCGGTGGCGGGTGGGTGATGCGGCTGGCAAGACAGCATGAAGGGCAAACACGATGACCGAAACAAGGCTGGTTGAAGTGGCGGGCCACTGGCTGCCGCGCATCGAGGTGGCGGGTATACCTTCGGGCCTTGCCCGCGCAGTGATCGAGGCGGCGGGAAGCTGGCCGAACTGGTGCCGGGCATGGTCAGCCGAGGCCGCGCGCCACGAAGCCCTTGCCGACGAGGCGTTGCGGCTGAACCGCCCCGTTACGGCAGGTGCGGCCTATGCACGCGCCGCGCTGCTTTACCATTTCGCGCAATTCATGTTTTTTGACGATCTGGCGCAGAAAGACGCGGCGAGCGCGCGCAAGGTCGCCGCCTACCGCAAGGCGGCGCCGCTGCTCGACCCGCCCGCGCGCCTGCTGTCGATCCCGTTCGAGGGGGGCGCGCTGAAGGCATATTTCCGCCGCCCGGAACGGTTTTCCGGGGCGCTGGCGCTGCTGCTGCCGGGGTCGGATTCGACCAAGGAAGAATTCCCCGCGCTGGAAGCGCATTTTCTGCAACGCGGGCTTGCGACGGTTTCGCTCGACGGGCCGGGACAGGGCGAGGGCCGCGCTTTTGGCGGCTTGCGCGCTGACATTACGACTGCCGTACAGGCGTGTTGCGCCCATATCCGCGCCGAACTGGGGCTTTCGGGGCCGATTGCGTTGGTCGGCATGGCGTTTGGTGGCCATCTGGCATTGCGTGCCGCCGCCGGGGTGCCCGAGATTTCGGCGGTGGTGTCGATCAACGGCTTTCACGATCTGGGCGCGATGTGGCCCGCGCTGCCGCCGGTTTACCGCGACAACATGTGCTATGCACTGGGCGCCTCGGATGCCGAAGGCGCGCGGCTGCGCGCCGCGGCCTTCAACCTTGCCGGGGCCAGGCCGCCGCTGGTGCCGTCGCTGGTGTTGCACGGCGGGCAGGACCGCATCTTTCCGGCCGATCAGGCCGCCGCGCAGGCCGAATGGGCAGGGGCCCGATGCAGCGCCACGGTGTTCCCTTCAGGCAATCATGTCTGCAACAACATCCCCCATATCTACCGGCCCTATGTGGCCGACTGGGTGCGGGAGAGCCTTTCGACCGCAACCGGCCAGCCACCCGGATAAGGCTTCGTCGCCAGCTTGCCACGGCGGCTTGAGAGGGTGTAGCGTCTTTTCGCAATCGGTTGCACTAATCCCTTGTGAAGCGACCCGCCTCGGGGTATCGTGCAAACGATTGCTCTGTCACCGACCCCTTGCAACCGCGTTGCGGGCGTTCGGCAAGACCAGCGAGGGAATGCCGCGCGCACGGGTGGAGGACCCGGGTCGCGGAGCGCGGGGACACAGAGCCGGGTTGTCCGGCAAGACACGCAAATGCCCCGGGCAAACCGATCGACACAAGGCCGCATCTCGGCGGCGTGATACGCAAAGGGGGGAGACATGACGTCCAAAATCGTGATCGCCGTAACGGCGGCAATGGCACTTGCAGCTCCGGCACTGGCCCAGGACCTGAAGATCGGCGCATCGCTGCCGATGACAGGAAACTTCTCGGTTTCGGGCGAGAAACACCAACAAGGCTATGCGCTTTGCGCGAACCTGCTGAACGCTGACGGCGGCCTGCTTGGCCGCAAGATTGATCTGGTGGTCAGCGACAACCGGTCCGACAACGCCACGGCAATCAGCCAGTATGAGCGCTTCATCAACGTGAACGCGGTCGAGGCGGTGTTTGGCACTTTCTCCAGCCGGTTGACGTTCCCGGTTGCGAGCATCCTGTCGCGCTACGGCATGGTGCACCCGATTCCGGCAGGCGGCGCGTTGCGCATCTACACGCAGGGCTACGAGGGCCTTTACTACCTGCAACCGAACGCCGCCGAATATGTCGGCTCCAGCCTGCGCGACATGATCCGCGACCGGATTGCCGCCGCGGATGCGCCGAAAACCGCGGTGATTGTCTGGGCCGATGACTTCTTTGCCAACGCCGTGGCTGCGGGCTTTCTTGGGAAGCAGGTGATGGACCCGGCAAATGGCAGCCTCGTGGCCGATCTGGCGCCGGGCTATCTTGCCGACTCGGGCATCGAGGTGCTGATGCAGCAGCAATGGCCCGAAGAGGGGTTCAACGACTGGCTGAACCTCGCCAACTCGATCAAGAACACCAAGGCCGAACTTATCATCGGGCTGACAGCCTCGGCGGAAGAAGCCTCGCAGTTGACGCGAGCTTTGCAGACCGTGCGGGCCGATCCGAAGATGGTCTATCTGAGCCAGGGCACGCAATCGGAGTATTACGAGGCGGTGGGCAATGCCTCGAACGGCGTGTTGGTGCATACCTCGTGGCACCCGAATGCGCCTTTCGTTGGTGTGCTGGGCAGCAAGCCGTTCTCGAATGCCGATTTCATCGCGGCGTTTCAGGCGGAATACGGCTTCACGCCCGATGAGGACTCGGCCATTCCCTTCGCCGTTTGTCAGACCATCGCGCAGGCGATCGAGGCGACGGGCAGCACCGACAATGCCAAGCTTGACGCCTGGCTGGGGGCGCGGACGGCCGCTGAGCCGGTCAAGACGATCCTTGGGGATTTTGTGTGGGACGAGCGCGGCCTGCCGATCGGCAAACCCTTCCTGATGGCGCAGTGGCAAAACAACGGCGAGCTGAATTTCGTGTACCCGACAAATGCGTTCCCCGGAACGGCGGACCTCGTGTACCCTAAAAACGGCTGGCAGTGACCTTGGCCGGTCTGCACCCCGGGTGCAGACCGGCACGCCGCCGACCGGTGCGGCGTGGACAAAATCTTGTAATGGCGGGGAATGCGCATGCTCGAAGTCAGGGGCCTTTGCAAACATTTTGGCGGGATCAAGGCTGTTGATGATTGCAGCTTCAAGGTCGAACGCGGGTCCATCACCGCTCTGATCGGCCCCAATGGCGCGGGCAAGACCACCGCCTTCAATTGCATCAGCCGCACGGCCTTGCCGACCTCGGGCGAGGTCTGGCTTGACGGTCAGCGCATCGACCAGTTGCGCCCGAACCGGATTACCCGTCTGGGGCTAAGCCGGACCTTTCAGATATCGCGCAACCTGGCCGATATGACGGTGCTTGAAAACATGATCGTGCAGGCCCGCGTTGATGGCATACGCGGCCTGTTCCGCCCTGCGATTTCTGAGGAAGAGCGCGCGAAAGCGATGGAAATACTGGAGTTTCTGGGCATCACCCGGATTGCCTACGAAGATGGCTCGAACCTTTCCTATGGTCAGAAAAAGCTGATGGATTTTGGCGCCCTGCTGATGTCCGACCCCAAGATCATTCTGCTTGATGAACCCGCCGGCGGGGTCAACCTGTCGCTTCTGGAAGAGATCATGACCCATATCCGGCGCCTCAATGAACGCGGGCTGACGGTGCTGATCGTCGAGCACAACATGGATCTGGTGATGCGCCTGTCCGACAAGATCGTGGTGATGGCGCAGGGCCGGGTGATTTGCGAAGGCACGCCTGCGGTGGTGCGCGACGACCCGGCTGTGCTCGAGGCCTATCTGGGCGGTGCCGATGATGAGGAGGCCGCCTGATGACCGAATTCCTGAAAGTTGAAGGCATTACCGCAGGCTATGGCGACGGGCCCGCGATTCTCGATGGCGCGCATATGACGGTGCAGCAGGGCAAGGTGCATTGCATCATCGGCCCCAATGGCGCGGGCAAATCGACCCTGATGAAGGTGATTGCCGGGATGCTTCCGGTCCGCAAGGGCGAGGTGATCTTCAAGGGCGAAAACCTGAAAGGGTTGCGCCCCGACCAAACCCTGCGCCGCGGCATTGCCTTTGTGCCGCAGGAACGCGCGCTGTTCCCCAAGATGACGGTGCGCGAGAACCTGCGCATGGGCGGTTACATTCTGAACAACGACCGCGAACGCGACCGCCGCATCGACGAGATATTCGACCGCTTCCCGATCTTGCGTGAGCGCGCCGATCAGCACGCGGGCACCATGTCGGGCGGCCAGCAACAGACGCTTGCGATGGCGCGCACGCTGATACTTCGGCCCGAAATCGTGATGTTCGACGAGCCGTCTCTGGGCCTTGCGCCGATGATCGTGCGCGAGATGTTCGCCATCGTGCGGATGATCGCAGAACAAGGTGTGACCGTGCTGCTGGTCGAACAGAACGCGGTGATGGGGCTGAAACACGCGGACTGGGGCGTGGTGCTCGACCTTGGCCGGACCCTGTTCGAGGGCCCGGCGCAAGAGGTGCTGCATGATCCGCGGATTCAGGAACTTTATCTGGGTGGCCGCAAGGTCGCCTGACGCAGGGAGCAAAGCGTGGAGCAGATCATACAGGTAACAATCCTGGGCATCGGCCTGGGGGGAGTGTTTGCGCTGATGGGGTCGGGTCTTTCGCTGGTTTTCGGCGTGATGCGGATCGTCAATCTTGCGCATCCATCGCTGATCATCGCGGGGGCGTTTACGGCCTATTGGGGCTTCAGGCTGTGGGGAATTGACCCCTTGGTCATGCTGCCGGTGGCAACGCTGCTGCTGGCCGCGATCGGGGTGCTTCTTTACAAGATCTTTTTCGAACGCAACGCCAAGAGCGCGACCTATTCGGAAATGACCGTGCTGCTGACCTTCGCCATTGCGATGATCATTGAAGGCGCACTCGGGGCGATGTTTTCCAACACCCAGCGGGTGACCTCGCCATCTTATGCCACCGATGCCTTCTTTCTGGGCGACATCTTCATTCCCAAGGGTCAGCTCTATGCCGGAATGGTCTCGATGCTGATCATCGGTTTGTTGGCCGCGTTCCTCAAGTATTCGCGCCTTGGCTACGCGATCCGGGCTACCACGCAAAACCGCGATGCGGCGGCGCTTTTGGGGGTGAACGTGAACATGGTCGGGCTGATGTCTTTCGCCATCGGCATTGGCCTGGCCGGGGCGGCGGGGGCGCTGACCAGTTTCGTGTTCAGCTTCTTTCCCGCCAAACACTGGGAGTGGATCGCGGTTCTGATGTCGCTGGTGGTGATGGGGGGCATGGGCTCGATTGTCGGCACCGTCGTTGCCTCGTTCGGGCTGTCGATCGTCGCGGCCTTCGTAGGCGCCTATGTCGGATCGACATGGTCGACGATGACCTTCTTTCTGGCGCTGTTTCTTGTGCTGCTGTTCCGGCCACAGGGCCTGTTTGGCGAAAAGCCGGAGTTGCTGTGATGAAAAGCCAAATGATCGATTCAACCCCGGGCGACGTTCTGAGCGCGCGCGCCGCGTATAACGAACGCCTCGCGCGGCTTGCCGACAAGACCCGTGCGGTGTGGTTTCCGCTCGCCATTCTGGTGATATTGCTGGTGTTGCCGCTGCTGCAGTTTGTCGGAAACTACAACTACATGCTGCATCTGGTGCTGCTGACCGCGTCATATGTGGCTATGGCCGCTGGCTGGAATATTCTTGGCGGGTTTGCCGGGTATATTTCGCTTGGCCATAACGTGTTTTTCGCAATCGGCGGCTACTTCGCCGGCATGATTCTGGCGCGCTTTGGCATTTCGGCGATCATCATGGCGCCGGTCGCGGGGCTGGTGGCGGCGGCCTTTGGCTATGCCATTGGTCTGATCACGCTGCGCGTGCGCGGCCCGGCCTTCATTATCTCGTCGATTGCGATGGTGATGATCGCGCGGCTTTTGTTCGACAACTGGCACTTCGTGGGCGGCGCCAATGGCGTGACCCTGCCGGCCCCCAACCTTTCATCGCAATGGGCCAAGCTGCCCTATTACTACGCGATGGTGGCGATCGCGGCTGTTACGGTCTGGTCGTCGTACCGGATCAAGCATTCCAAGTTCGGCCTTGGCTTGCGGGCGATCTCGAAAGACGAGATCAAGGCCGAAAGCGCGGGTATCGACACGCGCTTTTACAAGGTGACCGCCTTTGCCATCTCGGCCTTCTTCATCGGCATGACCGGCGCGGTCTGGGGTGAATACCTGACCTACATCCGCCCCAGCATCTTTCTGGTGATCCTGATCGCCGCGAATATGGTGCTGATGTGCATCCTTGGTGGCAAGGGAACGGTGGCGGGGCCGGTCATTGGCGCGGTTCTGCTGGTGGCTTTCAACGAGTTCTTCGTGGCGATGATGGGCGCATCCGAGTTGAACATTCTGGGCACCGGCGTGATCATGGCGGTGATGCTGATGTTCTTTCCGCTGGGAATTGTCGGCACGCTGGCGCTCAAGGGCAAGCTGCCACGAATTCTGAACTGGGACTGACGCGGGCGACAGCCTGACACCGAAATGCGCGGCGAGCGGTAATGGCCGCCGCGCGTTTCGTTTCAGAGCCAGCCCATCATGTCGCGCCGCCTTGGCAGCAGGATGGTCAGAAGCCCGAGCAACGGCAGGAAGGCACAGACCTGATAGACAAACACGATGCCGCGCAGGTCAGCCAGCACACCAAGCGCCGCCGCCGCGATACCACCCATGCCGAAGGCGAAGCCGAAGAAGACGCCGTTGATCATGCCCAGCCGCCCCGGCACCAACTCTTGTGCAAAAACCAGAATCGCGGGAAAGGCAGAGGCGAAGATTGCGCCGATCAGCAGCGACAGGACCACGGTCCAGAACAGATCGACATAGGGCATCAGAAGCGTGAAGGGCAGCACACCGAGGATGGAAATCCAGATCACCGTCAGCGCGCCATAGCGGTCACCGATCGGCCCGCCCAGAACCACCCCGACGGCAGAGGCGAGCAGGAACCCGAACAGGTAGATCTGCGATTGTTGCGTGGTCAGCTCGAACCGCTCGATCAGAAAGAAGGTGTAGTAGCTGGTGATGCTGGCCGTGTAGATGTTCTTGGTGAACACCAAAAGCGCCAGCACCAGCAGGGCGGTTACCACGCGGCGGCGCGGTAGCGGCAAAACCCGGCTTGGCGCGGCGCGCCCCGCCATGGCTTTGCGAAAGCGGCCATACCAGGCGCCGACCTGCCACAAGACGATCATGCCCAACAGCGCCGCCAGCGAGAACCAGCCAATACTGCCGCGCCCCAGCGGCACCACGATGAAGGCCGCAAGCAGCGGACCGACCGACGAGCCCGCATTGCCGCCCACCTGAAAGATCGACTGCGCCGTGCCATAGCGCCCGCCCGAGGCAAGCCGCGCCACGCGCGACGCCTCGGGGTGAAAAACCGCCGAGCCGATCCCGATCAGCATCGCCCCCGCAACAAGGACCGGATAGCCGGGCGCAAACGCAAGCAAGACGAGGCCGCACAGCGTTGCCAGCATGCCAAACGACAGCGATTGCGGCAGCGGATGCTTGTCGGTGTAAGATCCGACGAGCGGCTGCAAAAGCGATGCCGTGACCTGAAAGGAAAAGGTCAAAAGCCCGATCTGCCAGAAGCTCAGCGCGAATTCGTCGCGCAACAGCGGGTAGATCGCCGCCACCAGCGATTGCATTATGTCATTGAGAAAATGCCCAAGGCTGATCGCGAAGATGACCAGATAGACGGGGCTCGATGGCTTGCGATCAGATATGTCGGTCAAGATGTCTTCCGTTTTGCGCAAACCGCCCGCCAGTCTTGGGCGCAGTTGTTTCTTTCCGCGTTTGGTCGAGGCGGACCGTATGCAAGCGGGCAAACGATTGCAATTGGGATTTCGCTAACGGAAACCAGGTATTTCGAGCCAGCGGGTGCGCGGTGCAATTCAGCCCGAAGGGGGCGGGGCAACGCTGTCGCGCACCACAAGCTTGACCGGCAGGGTGGTTTCGCTGGCCACCGCGGCGGCCGGATCGGTCATCAATTTCACCAATATGTCGGCGCTGACCTGACCAACCTCGAATTGCTGAATGCGCACCGTGGTCAGGCGGGGCGGGATCAGATCAAGAAACGGCATATCGTTGAAGCCGGTCACCGAAACCTGCGTTGGGCAATTGATACCGCGCGCGCGCAGCACCTCAAAAGCGCCCAGCGCGAGGCGATCATTGGCGCAAAGAATCGCGGTCAGCGGCCAGCCCCCGTCGAGAAGCGCTGCGGTGCAGCGGCGGCCCTCGGCCTCATCAAAGCGCTGTGATTGCGCGATTGCGCGCGCCGGAACGTCCAGCCCCAATTCGCGCGCGCCCGCGACAAAGGCTTGCTTGCGCCCCTGCCCGGTCGAAAGATCTTCGGGGCCGGCGATATGCGCGATCTTGCGGTGCCCGAAATCGAACAGATATTTCAGGATCATGCGAATGCCCTGTGCGTCGTCGTTCACGACCGCCGGAATGCCCGAATTCTCGATCTTGCGATTGACCGTCACCATCGGAGTGCCTTCGGCGGCAACCTTGACGA
>PHEO01000085.1 GCA_002841195.1 Alphaproteobacteria bacterium HGW-Alphaproteobacteria-11 | reverse complement strand
GTCCGATTGCGTCCGCCGAATGTGCGGAGGTTCGGGAAAAGAGGCAAGGGGAGGGTGCCGGCCCCCGTGTCGCCGCTGCCACTCGAGGGTGTGACCGTTCTGTCGGCCGTGCCTTTCGCGTCACTGTGGCATGTGGCTGTGGCGAATGGGCCGCACGGGGATAATTCGGGGACAAGTTGTTCGCGCGGCATTTGTGACAGTTTTTTGACAGTTTGATGACAGGAGGGGCTTTTCGGGCGTCAAAACGGGCTGCGGCGCCGCCCTTTCGGGAGGCGCCGCGGTCAGTTCGTCCGTGTACGTCTGAAAGCGCTAGCCGCCCTGGGCGATGCCGGAGAGGTCGCCCTTTTCGGCCTTGCCGATCTGGGCGCGCAGGTGCTCGAGCAGGGCATCGAACTTGCCGCCATTGTTGCGGATGACGGTTGTGAAGGTCGAACGCTGCTCCTGGGCCAGCCAGATGCCGACGACATTGACGTCGAAAATCTTGTAGGCGCCGTCCTTCTCGATCAGCCACCAGTCGACGGTCACGGGCTCGCGGCCGTTGGTGAAGCGGATCTCGCTTTTGACGATCGCCTGATTTTCGCCGCGCTTCTGCGCGCCGGTTATTTCGAGCTTCTCGTCGTTGTAGTCGGAGAGGCGCGTTACATAGACCTTGACGATGAAGGTCTCGACCAGTTCGCGATATTCGGCGCGCTGCGCGTCGTCGGGCGTGCGCAGATATTGACCGAGCGCGAAGGCGGCGACGCGGTCGAGGTCGGCGTTTTCGCGCAGCAGGTCGCGGAAGGCTTCCTCGCGCTGCTTCGTGCTTGCCGCCTCGTCGCTGATGATCGCGATGGCCTGTTCGGCGACGCCGTCGACAAAGGCTTTCGGGTCGCTGGCGGCTTGCGCGGCGGCGGGGCCCTGAAAAAGCGCCAGCGTCGCGCAGAGCGCGATGGATGCGAGGGCGGTCTTCATCGAAGCATGGGGCGACATGCGCGATCTCCTGCTCGTTGGCCGGACGGCGGGCGCATATGTCCCGCGCCTCCGCCCGGCGTTACATGCCGGCAGTGTCCGGTTCGTTTGTGTCGAAAGTGAGATAATCGATGTCCGGCAGCGCATCGTAATCGGTTTCGCCATTGGAAATTTCGTTCGCCCGGCTCTGCCGGTAGAGATTGCGCACCGTCGCGTAGTAGTCGACGGAGGTGCGTTCGATCTGGTCGAGCGTCGTCAGGCTGCGGGCACGCTGGTCGACGCCGTTCACCACGAAGCGCGTGACGGGCACCGTCTTCGGGCGGTCCCAGTAAATATAAGTCAGCGGGTCGAAGGCCTGGTCGACGACGAAGCCGGTCAGGTCGCGGGGCGGGGCGGGGCCGAGCACCGGCAGGAAGAGGTAGGGGCCTTCGCCCGTTCCCCAGACCGCGAGCGTCTGGCCGAAATCCTCGCTGTGCTGCTTCATGCCCCAGCGCGAGGCCGGGTCGAAAAGCCCGAGTACGCCGACCGTCGTGTTGATGCCGAAGCGGCTCGCGGTCGTGCCGGCGCGGTCCCACTCGCCTTGCAGCAAATCGTTGGCGAGGATCACCGGGCTTCTCAGATTGTCGAGGAAGTTGCGGATGCCGTCGCGGCCCGGCCGCGGCACCACGCCGTCATACCATGTGGCGACCGGCTTCAGCAGGATCGTGTCGAAGAAGATGTTGAGCTCGAAGAAGTAACGGTTCATCGGCTCAAGCGGGTCGTTCTCGCCATCGGCGTCGTTCGCCAGCGCCGGTGCGCCGCCGAGCATCGCGAATGCGATGACCGCGCCCATCAGCCGCCGCGTCGTCCAGGTTCTTCTATGCGCCATCCCGTTCGTCCTCAATCCGATGCCCGGCCGGGCACATCGCAGCAACCGGCCGCCGTCGCGTGCGCGTCATCCCGTCCGACTGTCCGCAAGCCCCCCCACAGCATTCAGCGGACCGCTTAATTCCGCATGAACGGCGCAGAATTCCTGACATTTATGTCTCGATTCGTGCGCTGCAACAGTTTCTAGGTACCACAGGGCATATGCGTTAACCAGCTATCGAGGGTCCGGAAACCGGTCAATTCGGCCGGGCTGTTGCGGAAATGTAGCAGCCGGATAAAGGTCTTTTGAAAGACATAAGGATATGTTTATATGCTTCGCGAGCTATGACGGATGGATGATGCATGGAACAGCTTCTAGCGGGTTTGAGGGCGGCCGGTGAGCCGACGCGGTTGCGTCTGCTGGCGCTGCTGGCCCGTGGCGAACTGACGGTCACCGAGCTGACGCAGATTTTGCGGCAGAGCCAGCCGCGCGTCAGCCGTCATCTCAAGCTGCTGTGCGAGGCGGGACTTCTCGAACGGTTTCGGGAGGGGAGCTGGGTTTTCTACCGTCTGGCCCGTGGCGGTGCGGTGGCGGCTCTTGCCGAGGTGTTGACGGGGTTGATTCCGCAAGAGGACATCGTGATCGCACGCGATTGCGAACGTCTGGAAGCGGTGCGGACGGCGCGCGCGGAAAAGGCTGCCGCATATTTTCGGGCCAACGCAGACGAGTGGAACCGGATTCGCTCGCTTTATGTGCCGGAAGACAAGGTCGAGCAGGCGATGGTGGAGCTCGGCGTCGCCGGCGAGATGGAGGCGGTCGCGGATCTCGGCACGGGCACCGGACGGATGCTCGAACTCTTCGGACCGAAGGCCAGAAGCGGCATCGGTATCGATCTCAGTCCGGAAATGCTTGCGCTTGCCCGCGCGCAGCTCGCACGACCCGAGCTTGCGCATTGTTCGGTGCGGCAGGGCGACCTCTACGACCTGCCGATGCAGGACGCGACGGTCGATCTCGTGACGCTGCACATGGTGCTGCACTACCTCGACGACCCGGCCGCATCGATCGCCGAGGCGGCGCGGGTTCTGAAGCCCGGCGGCCGTTTGCTGATCGCCGATTTTGCGCCGCACGATCTCGATTTTCTGCGCGAAAGCCATGCGCACCGGCGATTGGGATTTGGCGAGGACGAAGTGACGGCTTGGCTTTCGGAGGCCGGCCTCGATGTCGGCGAGACAAGACATCTGCCGCCGACAGGTGGCGAAGACGCAAAACTGACGGTCTCGATCTGGGTTGCCGACAAGCCGGGGAAGCGGGCGCGGCAGACCGAACGCCATATCGAATATGAAGGAGCGACGCGATGAGCGGTGATGCAACCAGGGAAAAGCGGGAACGGACACGCGTTTCGTTCGAATTTTTCCCGCCCAAGACGCCGGAGATGGAGCAGACGCTTTGGCGTTCGATCCGGCGTCTCGAGCCGCTGCAGCCGGAATTCGTATCCGTGACCTATGGCGCCGGCGGTTCGACGCGTGAACGCACGCATGCAACGGTAAAGCGCATTCTCGACGAGACAACGCTCGAACCCGTCGCACATCTTACCTGCGTCGGCGCGACGCGCACGGAGGTGAACGATGTCATTCGCGCCTATTGGGACGCGGGCATTCGGCATATCGTGGCGCTGCGCGGCGACATGCCCGAGCTCGGCGCGCCCTATCGGCCGCACCCGGAAGGCTATCAGTCGACGCCGGAACTCATTGCCGCGATCCGCACGATCGGCGATTTCGACGTCATCGTTTCGGCCTATCCGGAAAAGCATCCCGAATCCGTTTCGCTCGACGCCGATATCGAATTGCTGAAAAAGAAGGTCGATGCCGGCGCGACACGGGCCATCACGCAGTTCGTGTTCGACACGGAGAAGCATGTCCGTTTTCTGGAGAAAACACAGAAGGCCGGAATTTCCGTGCCGATCGTTCCGGGCATTATGCCGACGACCAATTTCAAGGGCACGAAGCGGATGGCGGAGCGCTGCGGCGCCAGCATTCCGCAATGGCTGGAAGACTATTACATCGGACTCGACGATGAACTCGAGACTCGCAAGCTGATCGCCGCCTATGTCGCGGCCGAACAAGTGAACCGCTTGCGCGCCTACGGCTTCGACCGGTTCCATTTCTATACGCTCAACCAGGCGGATCTCACCTTCGCGATCTGCCATGTTCTGGGCTTGCGTCCGCAGGCGGCATTGACGCCGGCGGAACCCGCGTGAAGGAGAGCGCCATGACCAGAGAAGAACGAATTGAAAAGCTGAAGGCGCTCGCAAAGGAGCGCATTCTGGTGCTCGACGGGGCGATGGGCACGATGATCCAGGGCTACAAGCTCACCGAGGCGGATTTTCGCGGCGAGCGGCTGAAGGATCATGCTCATGACGTGAAGGGCGACAACGAACTGATCTCGCTGTCGCAACCCGACATTCTGCGTGAAATCCATCTGAAGTACTATCGCGCCGGCGCCGATTTTGCCGAGACCAACACGTTCAGCGCGACGCGCATCGCGCAGGCCGACTATCATCTCGAGCATCTCGCCTACGACATGAATGTCGAAAGCGCCCGCATTGCGCGCGAGGCGGCGGATATCGCGGAGAGCGAAACGCCCGGACGTGTCTGCTTCGTCGCCGGGGTGCTCGGGCCGACCAATCGCACCGCGTCGATCTCGCCCAAGGTCAACGATCCGGGCTTTCGAAATGTCGATTTCGACGAGCTTGTGACGGCATACAAGGAGGCTACCAGGGGCCTCATCGAGGGCGGCGCGGACACCATTCTCGTCGAGACGATTTTCGACACGCTGAACGCCAAGGCGGCGCTCTTCGCGGTCGAAGAGGTATTCGAGGAACTGGGTTTCGAATTGCCGGTGATGATCTCGGGCACGATCACCGACATGTCCGGACGCCTGTTGTCCGGCCAGACGCCGGAAGCCTTCTGGAACTCGGTGCGGCATGTGAAGCCGTTCTCGATCGGGCTCAATTGTGCGCTGGGCGCCAAGGAGATGCGGCCGCACATCGACACGCTGTCGCGGATTGCGGATACCGGTGTGAGTGCGCACCCGAATGCGGGACTGCCGAACGAAATGGGCGAGTACGATCAGGACGCTGCGCAAATGTCGGCGCTTGTCGGCGAGTTCGCAGCGTCGGGCCTCGTCAACATCGTCGGCGGCTGTTGCGGCACGACACCGGAGCATATTCATGCCATCGCCGAGGCGGTGAAAGGCGTGAAGCCGCGAACGGCGCCGGAGATCGAACCGCGCTTGCGCCTTTCCGGTCTCGAAGCCTTCACGGCGGCCTGATTTTCGGGCCGCCGTCACTTTCCTTCAAAAAAGTTAGATACAGAATCTCATGACTCAATCGACCGCGAACTTCATCAACATTGGCGAACGCACCAATGTGACGGGCTCCGCCAAATTCAAAAAGCTGATCGTCGATGACCGCTTCGACGAAGCGCTCGACGTCGCGCGCCAGCAGGTGGAGAACGGCGCCCAGATTATCGACATCAACATGGATGAGGGGATGCTCGATTCGAAGGCGGCGATGGTCCGGTTTCTGAACCTCATCGCCTCCGAGCCCGATATTTCGCGCGTGCCGATCATGATCGACTCGTCGAAATGGGAGGTCATCGAAGCCGGTCTCAAATGCGTGCAGGGCAAGGCGGTAGTGAATTCCATCAGCCTCAAGGAAGGCGAGGAGGCCTTTCTCGAACATGCCCGCAAGGTGAAGCGTTACGGTGCGGCGGCCGTCGTCATGGCGTTCGACGAGGAAGGCCAGGCCGATACCGCCAATCGCAAGTTCGAGATTTGCGAGCGCGCCTACAAGCTGCTGACGGAAGTGGTCGGGTTTCCGCCGGAAGACATCAATTTCGATCCCAACAGCTTCGCGGTCGCTACCGGCATCGAGGAACACAACAACTACGCCGTCGAATTCATCGACGCGACGAAGCGCATCCGCCAGCAATTGCCATACGCGCATGTGTCGGGCGGTGTGTCCAACGTGTCGTTCTCGTTCCGCGGCAACGAGCCGGTGCGCGAGGCGATGCATTCGGTGTTCCTCTACCACGCCATCAAGGCGGGCATGGACATGGGCATCGTCAATGCCGGCCAGCTTGCGATCTATGACGAGATCGAGCTGGGCCTGCGCGAGAAGGTGGAGGATGTGATCCTCAACCGGCGGCCGGATGCGACCGAGCGGCTGCTGGAAGCGGCCGAGCAGTACAAGGGCGGGGCCGGCAAGAAACGCGAGGAAGATCTCTCCTGGCGCGAAAAACCCGTCAACGAACGGCTTGCCCATTCTCTGGTCAAGGGCATCAACGCCTATGTCGAGGAAGACGTGGAGGAGGCGCGGCAACAGGCCGAGCGCCCGCTTCATGTCATCGAAGGGCCGCTGATGGACGGCATGAACATCGTCGGCGATCTTTTCGGCGCGGGCAAAATGTTCCTGCCGCAGGTGGTGAAGAGCGCCCGCGTGATGAAGCAGGCCGTCGCCTATCTGATGCCTTTCATGGAAAAGGAAAAGGAGCTCACGGGCGCGACGCAGAAGGAAGCGGCGGCCACCATTCTGATGGCGACCGTGAAGGGCGACGTGCATGACATCGGCAAGAACATCGTCGGCGTCGTGCTCCAGTGCAACAATTACGAGGTGATCGATCTCGGCGTCATGGTGCCAGCCGACAAGATCTTGCAGGTCGCGCGGGAGAAGAAGGTCGACATCATCGGCCTGTCGGGGCTCATCACGCCGAGCCTCGACGAGATGTGCCATGTCGCGGCCGAAATGGAGCGCGAGGGCTTCGACATACCGCTGCTGATCGGCGGGGCGACGACGAGCCGCATCCACACGGCCGTCAAGATCAATCCGAACTACAAGCGCGGGCAGGCGATTTATGTGACCGATGCGAGCCGTGCCGTGGGCGTCGCCTCGAACCTCATTTCGGAAACGGCGCGCGGAAAGTTCATTGCCGACATTCGCGACGAATATGCGCAGATGGCGACCGCACATGCCGGCGCGCGCGACAAGAAGGACCGGCAGACGCTGGCCGCTGCGCGCGACAACCGGCTCAAGATCGAGTGGGAGGGCTACAAGCCGACGCGGCCGAGTTTCCTCGGCACGAAAGTTTTCGAGGACTATCCGCTCGACAAGCTGGTGCCCTATATCGACTGGACGCCTTTCTTCCAGACCTGGGAGCTTGCGGGACAATATCCGCAGATCCTGAAGGACGACAAGGTGGGCGAGGCGGCGCGCGGGCTGTTCGACGATGCGCAGGCCATGCTGAAGCAGATGGTCGAAGAGAAGTGGCTCAAGGCCTCCGCCGTCATCGGCTTCTGGCCCGCCAATCAGGTGGCCGAAGACGACATCGCGCTCTTCGAGGACGACACGCGCAAGGAGACGCTTGCGGTGCTTCATTCGCTGCGCCAGCAGATGAAGCGCACGTCGGATCGCGCCAACATGGCGCTGGCGGATTTCGTCGCGCCGAAGGAAACCGGCATCGACGATTATGTCGGCGGGTTTGCGGTCACGGCCGGCTTCGGCGAGGACGAGGTCGCAAAGCGTTTCGAAGACGCCAATGACGACTACAAGGCAATCCTGTCGAAGGCGCTGGCGGACCGGCTGGCGGAAGCCTTTGCCGAGCACATGCATGAGCGCGTGCGCCGCGAGTTCTGGGGCTACGCAGCGAAGGAAAAGCTCAGCAATGCAGAGCTGATTGCGGAGAAATATCAGGGCATTCGTCCGGCGCCGGGCTATCCGGCGCAACCGGACCACACCGAGAAGCGCACGCTCTTCAAGCTGCTCGAAGTCGAGGCGAAGATCGGCATGAAGCTGACCGAAAGCTGCGCCATGTGGCCGGGGGCGGCGGTGAGCGGGCTCTATTTCAGCCATCCGCAATCGGAATATTTCGGCGTCGGCAAGATCGGCCGCGATCAGGTGGTGGATTATGCGGCGCGCAAGGGCATGGAGCTTGCCGAATGCGAGCGCTGGCTGGCGCCGATCCTCAACTACACGCCGGGCGCGGAACCGGAAGAGGAAGCCGCCTGAGTTTCAGCCGAGCGATTTCGCCCATTTTTCAGACCAGGCCGTCAGGGGCGCGAGTTGCGTGAGCAGTTCGCGCCCTTGACGTGTCAGCGCATAGCCCTCATCGGGACGCTGTTCGACGATCAGGCTGTCGCGCAGTTCGGCGAGGCGGGCGTTCAACACGCTCGGCGAAAGACCGCCGCAGGCCGCTTGCAAGGCGCGGAAGGTCAGCGGAGGCCCGCGCAACTCCCAGAGGATGCGCAAGACCCAGCGTCGCCCCAGCAGGTCGAGCAGGACCATGACCGGGCGGCCGGTTGCCGAGCCGCGAACGCGGCGGCCGGGAACGGGTTTCTGCGATTTCGTCATGCCGTCAGATTAGCTCTTGCGCTACGAAAAGAGAAGCGCCATGTTCTTGCTACTGAAATCGTAGCAAAAATGGAGTCAATGCCATGAGCCCCCGGATCGAACCTGCCGCAAGGCCTTACGACGACGACATGGAGAAGACGCTGGAAAGGCTGATGCCGCCCGGCGTCGAGCCGCTGCTGCTCTTCCGCACGCTTGCCCGCAATCCGCGCGTCTTCCGGCGGTTCATGGCGGGCGGGCTCCTCGACAAGGGGGCGCTCTCGCTGCGCGAACGCGAAATTGTCATCGATCGCGCCTGTGCGCGCTGCGGCGGCGAATACGAGTGGGGTGTGCATATCGCCTTTTTCGGCGAGCGCGTGGGTTTCGGCCCGGCGGAAATCGCCGCCACGGTGGCGCCGGGCGCCGATGCCGAGTGCTGGAATGCGAACGAAAAACTCATCGTCCGGCTGGTCGACCAATTGCACGACACGAGCACGGTCGACGACGCGCTGTGGACGGCGCTTAAGGCTGCGTTCAGCGACGAGCAATTGCTCGAGATGATCGTTCTTGCCGGGCTCTACCACATGGTCTCGTTCGTGGTGAACGCGACGCGGCTGCCGCTTGAGGATTACGCCGCGCGTTTTCCGCGAACCGCTGCCTGACATCCAAAATGAAGAGGGCGCGTCTTGCGGAAGCGCCCTCGGAGCTCTTTGGGGGGTTATCTTCCGGGCCGGTCGTCAGATCAGGCCCATTGTCACGGCACCGACGAACAGAAACGCCATACCAGTAGCCAGATACCCGACTTTCATCGTCAGCATTTCAGCCTCCACTCAATCGTCGTGGGTGGAAGAGGACTCTCCGGCAAAAACATGGCCTTTCGCAAGCGGTTTCGTGGCTGCGCCGCAACATGAAATCGAGGCGTATGAACTTCGCTCGCCAACGCCTTGAATCCGGCCACGGAATCCATTTTGGATAAAAATCCGGTTTTTGATCGCCGACTGATTAATTGCGGCCATTGGATGTTGCCCGTGCGGCGCCGGTGCATCGCGGCGATCGGACGCCGGCGAATATCAGCCTTTGCGGTAGCCGCCGCCGCCCGGCGTTTTGACGATCACCGCATCGCCGGCGTTGAGTTCGGCTGTAGCGGAACCGCCGAGCTTTTCGGTGTCGCCGTTTGCGCGGCGGATGTAATTCTCGCCCGTTGCCGCGTCCTCGCCGCCCATCAATCCGAAGGGCGCAACGACGCGGCGGGTCGAAAGGATCGACAGGCTCATCTTTTCGCGGAAGCGGATGACGCGCACCGCGCCATCGCCGCCTTTGCGTTTGCCCTTGCCGCCCGAACCGCGGCGGATGCTGAATTCTTCCAGCAACACCGGAAAGCGCCATTCGAGAACTTCGGGGTCGGTCAGCCGCGAATTCGTCATATGCGTCTGCACGGCGTCGGCGCCGTCGAAACCGGGGCCGGCGCCCGCACCGCCGGCAATCGTCTCGTAATACTGGTGGCGGTCATTGCCGAAGGTCAGATTGTTCATCGTGCCCTGCGCCGAGGCCATCGCGCCGAAAGCGGCGAAAAGCGCGTCGGTCACCGCCTGGCTCGTCTCGACATTACCGCCGACGACGGCGGCTGGATAGCGGGGCGCGAGCATCGAGCCTTCGGGAATGACGATCTCGATGGGCTTCAGGCAACCTTCGTTGAGCGGAATGTCGTCGTCCACCATGCAGCGAAAAACATAAAGAACGGCCGCGCGGGCAACGGCCGACGGCGCGTTTAGATTCGAGCCCAGTTCGGCGCTTGTGCCGGTGAAGTCGATCCGCGCGCTGCGTGCCTTGCGATCGACGCTCACGGCCACGCGAATGACCGAACCGTCGTCCATCCTCTGATCGAAGTTTGCATCCTTCAGCCGGCCGATCACGCGGCGCACATTCTCCTCGGCATTGTCCTGCACATGGGTCATGTAGGCCTCGACGACATCAAGGCCGAATTCGGCGACCATGCGGCGCAGTTCCCGCGCGCCTTTTTCGCAGGCCGCGATCTGGGCGCGGAGATCGGCGATGTTCTGTTCGGGATTGCGCGCGGGATATTTTCCACTTGTCAGCAGGCGGCGCAACCCTTCCTCGCGCAGGCGTCCGCCTGCGACAATGCGGAAATTGTCGATCAGCACGCCTTCTTCCTCGACATTGCGCGAATGTGCGGGCATCGAGCCCGGCGTGATGCCGCCGATATCGGCGTGGTGGCCGCGCGCCGCGACATAGAAGAGCCGGGTCTCATTCGCCGCGTCGTAGACGGGCGCGACCACGGTCACGTCCGGCAGATGCGTGCCGCCATTGTAAGGCGCATTCAGCACGAAGACGTCGCCGGGGCCCATATCGGGGTTCTGTTCGATCACGGCGCGTACGCTGGCGCCCATCGAGCCCAGATGCACCGGCATGTGCGGCGCGTTCGACACCAGGCCTCCGCTGCGGTCGAAGACGGCGCAGGAAAAATCCAGCCGCTCCTTGATGTTGACCGACGAGGCGGTGTTCTGCAGCGCCGCGCCCATCTGTTCGGCAATCGACATGAAGCGGTTGTTGAAAATCTCGAGCATCACCGGATCGGCGCCGGTGCCGATGGCCATGCGCGCGGGCAGGGGCTCGACGCGGCGCATCACGATGTGATCCTTCGCCGTCACCTCGGCCCGCCAGCCGGGCTCGATGACGATCGTCTGGTTCGGCTCGACGACAATCGCGGGCCCGTTCACTTCATGGCCGGCCGTCAGCGCCGTGCGCATGTAGATGTTCGCGTCGTGCCATTCGCCGCCGGTATGGATGTGCCGCCGGTCATGCGGTTCGGGCGCGCCGCTTGCCCGCGCCGGATTTTCGCTCTCGCGGTGCGGGCGGCGCGCGTCTTCGGCGGACACTTCAACCGCTTCCACCATGACGGTCCGGCCCTCGAAGCTGAAGCCGAATTGCGCTCGATGCGCCGCCTCGAAATGCTCGATGGCGGCCTGCCGGTCGCGCGCCGTGAAGTCGGATGGCAGCGTCGTGTCGCTGCCGTCGTAGCGCAGATGCAGGGTCGTGCGCGTGTTCGCGCGCGCCGTGTCGACGCCCTGCGCCGCGAGTTCCGCCCGCACGTCCCCGGTTAGTTCGGCAATCGTCCCGTCGAGTTTCGCCGTCAGTTCGTCGTCGAAGGGCCGGATCACGGCGCGCGCCTGCGTGGCGGCGATGCGCGCCAGGCCGATGCCATAGGCCGACAGCAGGCCCGAGATGGGGTGAATATGTATGGTCTTCATGCCCAGCGCGTCCGCAACGAGACAGGCGTGCTGGCCGCCGGCGCCGCCGAAACAGGAAAGCGTGTAGGCCGTCACGTCATGGCCGCGTTCCACCGAAATTTTCTTGATGGCGTTGGCCATGTTTTCGACGGCGACGCGGAGAAAGCCTTCGGCCACCTCTTCCGGCGTTCGCCCGCCGATGCGCGCGGCAAGTTCGACAAAGCGGGTGCGCACCGCGTCCGTGTCCAGCGGTTCGTCTTGCGCCGGGCCGAAGATCGGCGGGAAGAGATCGGCTTGCAGTTTGCCCAGCATCACATTGGCGTCGGTGACGGCCAGCGGCCCGCCGCGCCGGTAGCAGGCGGGGCCGG
>PHEO01000305.1 GCA_002841195.1 Alphaproteobacteria bacterium HGW-Alphaproteobacteria-11 | reverse complement strand
AAACGACATGGACAAGGACCGCATCAAAGGTACCGCAAAACAGGCGACCGGCGCCGTCAAGGAAACGGTCGGCAAGATGACCGGCGACAAGAAACTTGATCTTGCCTTCGCCGATACCGTGTTCGCCGGTCGAGGTGCCGCCGAGCGTAAGCGCGCGGGCGACCATGAGATCGTGAATGCGTGTCGCTTCGGCAAGATCGCGCGGGTCTTCGGGGTCCATCAACAGCAGCATGTGAAAATTGCCGTCGCCGACATGGCCGACAATCGGCGCTTGCAAGAACGAGGCCTCGAGATCGGCGAGCGTGCCCGAGATCGCTTCGGCGAGACGCGAGATCGGCACGCAGACATCCGTCACCATGCCCTTCTTGCCGGGCTGAAAGGCGAGCGCCGCGTAATAGGCATTGTGCCGCGCCTCCCAGAGCTTCGTCCGCTGTTCGGCTTTCGTCGCCCAGGCCGAAGCGCCGCCGCCATGTTCCGATGCGATGGCGGCGAAGCGTTCCGCCTGTTCGGCGACGGAGGCCTCGGTGCCGTGGAACTCGACAAAAAGCGTCGGCACCTCGGCGAGCGAAAGTTTCGAATAGGCGTTGCAGGCGCGGATCGACAGCGGATCGAGAATTTCGATGCGCGCAATGGGAAGGCCCGACTGGATCGTCTCGATGACGGCATCGACTGCGCCTTCGAGCGTCGCGAAGGGGACGACGCCGGAGCGGATCGCTTCCGGGATGCCATAGAGCCGCAGCGTCACCTCGGTGATGATGCCGAGCGTGCCTTCGGAACCGACCAGAAGCCGTGTCAGATCGTAACCGGCCGACGACTTGCGCGCCCGCCCGCCGGTGCGCACCACCGAACCGTCGGCCATGACGGCCGTGAGGCCGAGCACGTTTTCGCGCATCGTGCCGTAACGCACCGCATTGGTGCCCGACGCACGCGTCGCCACCATGCCGCCGATGGTGGCATCGGCGCCGGGATCGATGGGAAAGAAGAGCCCGGTGTCGCGCAGGTGTTCGTTGAGCGCTTTGCGTGTGACACCCGCCTCGACGCGGACATCGAGATCGGCCGCGTTGACTTCGACAATGCGGTTCATCTGTGTGAGATCGAGCGACAACCCGCCATGCACCGCCGAGACATGGCCTTCGAGCGAGGTGCCGGCGCCGAAGGGAATGATGGGGAGCCCGTGCGCGGCGCAGATGCGGACGATGGCGGCAACTTCATCGGTCGTTTGCGCAAAAGCGACGGCGTCGGGCGCGGCAACCGGATGCCAGCTCTCGTCGCGGCCATGCGCCTCGCGCACCGCCGCCGCCGCCGTCAAGCGGTCGCCGAGCAACGCCGCGAGTTCGGCAAGCGCCGCCGCCCTTCCGTCCGCTTCTTCCGCCGCTTTGCTCATGGCGCTGTCCTTGATATGGCTCGCAGATAAACTAGCATGGAACCAGATCACCCGTCATTGCGAGGAGGCGCAAGCCGACGAAGCAACCCAGAGGCGGCAAACGCTGAGGTTGGGACCTTCTGGGTTGCTTCCCCCTTCGCTCCTTCGGAGCTTCGGCGGACACGTCGCTTCGCTCGCAATGACGATTAAAAACGAAAAACGACAGGAAACAGGAACGCCAATGACCGGACAGCCGATGGAATGCCCGATCCGCAAGGTCGAGAAGCAATGGGTCGATCTCAACGGCCATATGAACATGGCCTACTACCATCTGGTGTTCGACGAGTCGCTGGACGTCGCTTTCTCCGCGCTCGGCATCGGCTGGGACTACACGCAGAAGGGCGAAGGTTCCTGCTTCACGGCCGAAGTGCATGTCTGCTATCTGGACGAGGTGAAGGAAGGCGACCCCCTGCGCGTCACCTATCAGATGCTCGACGCCGACCCGAAACGCATCCATGTCTTCGGCCATATGTATCACGCCGAAAAGGGCTATCTGGCCGCGACCTCGGAGCAGATGTGCATTCATGTCGACATGAAATCGCGCCGCGCCTCCCCCTTCCCGCCCGAACAGCAGGAAAAGATCGCGGCGATGATGAAGGCGCATGAGGGCATGCCGCGTCCGGAACAGGCAGGGCGCGTGATCGGCATCAAGCGGAAGTAGGGCATCGCCGGCCAACAACTGCTACAATGCCGGAATCATGACCCCAGCCGACGATCCCTTCGACCTCGGGGCGATCCCCGAAGAAACGACCGCCCGTTCTTCAGCCAATATGGCGACAAGCGCGGCGGCGATGGCGGCCATGCGCCCGCCCTATCTCGAAGGGCTGAACGCCGAGCAGCGCGAGGCCGTGGAGGCGCTGGAAGGGCCGGTGCTGGTGCTGGCGGGCGCG
>PHEO01000084.1 GCA_002841195.1 Alphaproteobacteria bacterium HGW-Alphaproteobacteria-11 | reverse complement strand
CCCGCCGCTACCAGGTTTCGCGCCGGCACGCCCTGCGCGACGAGGTAATCGACGACGGCAATGGCGCGGGCGCTCGACAGATACCAGTTCGACGGGAATTGCGGCGTCGCGATCGGGTTGGCGTCGGTGTGGCCGTCGACGCGCAGGACCCAGGGGATGTCGTCGGGAATTTCGGCGGCGATTTCGCGCACCGCGACGGCGATCTTGTCGAGTTGTTCCCGCCCCGAGGGGTTGATGTCGGCCGACCCCGAGGCGAAGAAGATTTCCGACTGCATCGCAAAGCGGTCGCCGACGATTTCGATGTCGGTGCGGTCGCCCAGAATGGTCCGCAAGCGGCCGAAGAATTCCGAACGGTAGCGCGCCAGCTCCTGCACCTTTTGCGCCAGCGCCGCATTGAGGCGGCGGCCGAGATCGGCGATCTGGGCCTGCGATTCCCGGTCGCGTTGCTCGGACGCTTCCAGTGCCGCCTCCAGCGTCGCAAGCTGGCGGCGCAACGCGGAAATCTGCTGGTTCAGCAGCTCGACCTGCGCCAGCGCTTCGTTCGACACGCGCTGTTCGTCGGCGAGGCGGCTTTCAAGTTCGGCAATTTGTCCACCGGCGCCGGCCGCGTCCTCGGCCATGGCGGCCAGGCGTTCGCTTTCGGCGCTGGCTGCCGCCAGCGAATCCTGCAGCGACAGGATCGTGACTTCGAGATCGGCTTTTTCGCGCCGCTCCAGCGCCAACTGATTGACCAGTTCGGCGATCTGGCTGCGCAAATTGTCCAGTGCCGAATCCTTGTCGCTGACCAGCAGGCCGAGGAAAAATTGCGTGATCATGAAAACAGTCAGCAGGAAAATCAGCACCAGCAGCAGGCTCGACATGGCATCGACGAAGCCCGGCCAGTAGTCGGCGCTCGGGGCGCGGCCGCGAATGCGTTTGCTGGCGAGTGCCATGCTCTGTCAGCCCCGTCCGTCGAGGCGGCGCGCCAGTTCTTCGAGTACCGGCCGCAACGCTTCCTGATTTTGCGCCAGTTGCCGGACCAGTTGCTGCTCGCCGCGCAACTGCTCGGTAAGCGCCGTGATCTGGCCCGCCAGCGACATCAACGCGGCATTGGCGCCCTCGCCGCCGCCGCCGGCCAGCGCCTGTTCGATGTTGCGCAGCCGCCGTGCGGTTTCACCCAGCATCGAGGGCGCATTGGGGTCGGTCTCGGCCAGATTTGTGACCGTCGAGAGCCATTCCTCAAGCTCGTTGTAGAAGCGGTTTTGCGCTTGTCCCGCCTGCAAATCGAGAAAGCCGAGCACCAGCGAGCCTGCAAGGCCGAACAGCGAGGAGGAGAAGGCGGTGCCCATACCGCGCAGCGGCCCGTCGAGCCCGGCCTTCAGATTGGCGAAGACGGTCGCGGCCTCCGCCGTTTCGACGTTGAGGCTCTGGATCGTGCCGGCGACGGACGAAACCGTGATCAGGAGGCCCCAGAACGTGCCGAGCAGGCCAAGGAAGATCAGCAACCCGATGACATAGCGCGAGATTTCGCGTTGTTCGTCGAGGCGGGAGCCGAGCGAATCGAGGATCGAACGCATCGACATCGTGTTGAGCTGCATGCGGCCCTTTCGGTCGCCGAGCATGGTGGCCATTGGCGCCAGCAGGCGCGGCGCGGGCGGAATGGTGAGGCCCGGATCGGCGCGGCGAAATTCGTTCACCCAGCGCACTTCGGGATTGATGCTCAACACCTGGCGAAACGCATAAAGGATGCCGATGACGAGGACGCCGACGATCAGCCCGTTCAAACCCGGATTGGCCATGAAGGCGGTTTCGATCTGGGGGAAAAGGATCGCCGCAACGAAGCAGACCAGCACGATGAAGAGCAGCATTCGCGTGACATAGGGGTGCGGGCGCGACAGCGCGATGCCGTCCTTGTGTTCCTTCGCCATGCGTCGTCAATCCCTTTTCATGTTCGGATGGGTCAGCCGCCGGACAATACAATGTCGACGCGGTCCTGCGGACCGCTGTCTGATGTTCCGCCAAGTGCGCGGACGCGAATCCGGTCTCCGACAACGCCTTCGCCGACCAGCTTTTGCATCACCGCCACGGCGCGGCGGAGCGACAGTTTGCGTGCCGTCGAGGAGGTGTCGTGAGGCGGGCCGGCATAAGCCTTGATCAGCACGCGGCTGCTTTGCCGCCGCATGTCCGTCGCGAAGGCGGCGATTTCGTCGTGGGCGGCGGGGCTCAGGGCAGATTCATTGGGCGCGAATGCGACGCGCAGCAGCGCCGTTTCGGCGAAGGGCAAGGGTCCCTCGGCGGCCACGGCCGGCAGAGCGCTCGCAAGGAGGAGGGCGATTGCCGCTAGGCCGGTCCTGCTACGCGATATCATGCGGTCATCCGTGGGCGGGGCGTGGGCAAGCATGAGCGTCGAAACTCTCGCGGCCCAGTCTAGGCGCGTTCGCGCCATGCGAACAGACCTTGGCGGATGAGGCGTAGAGAGGAATTCGGGCGGAAATACGGCTCGTATCAGGCCGGCTTGTGCGCTTTTTTCAGCACATCGGCGAGCTGGCGGTGGAGCGCTTCGTTGCCCGCAATGATACCGCCCGTATCGAGCATCGTGTCGCGGCCGTTGAGATCGGTGACGAAGCCGCCGGCTTCGCGCACGAGGATGATGCCGGCGGCGACATCCCAGGCGGCGAGGTTTGCTTCCCAATAGGCGTCGAGACGTCCGGCGGCGACCCAGGCGAGATCGAGTGCGGCGGAGCCCATGCGGCGCACGCCCGCGACCTCGTTCATCACGACGCCGAGCTCGGCCGTGAAGCGCTGATGGCCGGGCCGGCCGATATGCGGAATGCCGGTTCCGACAACCGATTGCGCCAGTTCGCGGCGCACCGCGACGCGGATGCGCCGGTCGTTGAGAAAGGCGCCCTGGCCTTTTTCGGCGATGAACATTTCATCCGAGATCGGGTTGTAGACGAGCCCGGCGACGATCTGGCCTTCGCGCTCCAGCGCGATCGAGATCGAAAACATCGGAATGCCATGCAGGAAATTCGTCGTGCCGTCGAGCGGGTCGATGATCCAGCGGTGCGACTTGTCGGCGCCTTCGACAACGCCGCCTTCCTCCATCAGGAAGCCGTAGCCGGGCCGCGCCTTCGACAATTCCTGGAAGATGACCTTCTCGGCCTTCCTGTCGGCGGCGGTGACGAAGTTCGCCGGGCCCTTCAATGAGACCTGCAGGTTCTCCACCTCGCCGAAGTCGCGCTGCAGGCCGCGCGCCGCCTTGCGGGCGGCGGCGACCATGACGGCCATCGAAGGGGTGTGACGGGACATGGGTTTTACCGGTTGGGATCAGTCGGCGCGGCGCAGATAGGTGACTTCGTTCGTGTCGACCACGATGCGCTCGCCGGTGGTGATGAAGGGCGGCACCATCACGCGGACGCCATTTTCGAGCAGGGCGGGCTTGTAGGAACTTGCCGCCGTCTGGCCTTTCACGGTCGGTTCGGTTTCGGTGATTTCCAGCACCACCTGGTCGGGCAGCGAGATGCCGAGCGCCTTGCCCTCGTGGCTTTCGACGGTCACCTTCATGCCGTCCTGCAGGAAGGCCGCGCGTTCGCCGACCCAGTCCTTCGCGAGTTCGATCTGCTCGTAGCTTTCATTGTCCATGAAGGTCAGCATCCCGTCGTTCTCGTAGAGATACTGGTAGTCCTTCTGTTCGAGCCGCACGCGTTCGACCGTTTCGGCGGACCGGAAGCGCTCGTTCAGCTTGCGTCCATCGACGAGGTTCTTCAGCTCGACCTGCGCGAAGGCGCCGCCCTTGCCGGGCTTCACATGCTGGACCTTGACCGCAGCCCAGAGGCCGCCTTCGTGCTCGATGACGTTGCCGGGGCGGATTTCGTTGCCGTTGATCTTCATGGGATGCTCGAATTCGGGGATTGCTGAATCTGGACAAGGGGGTCGGGGCCTGCCGGTGAGGCTCGACCGGCGTTCTGATAACACCATGTGCGGGCAATGGACAGGGCCTTTCGGCCGTAAGGCGTATGCCGGCCGGACGTTTGGCGTTCAGTTCGCCGCCGCACTACCCCCGGCGGCACTGTCCCATTTTTCGAGCTGTTCCTCGACCTGGGCGGTGATTTCGGGGGTGATTTCGGGCTCAATCGAATTGCGGAGCATCGCGTCCTCGTATCCGCCGCGCTCGGCAAGCGTCAGCCAGAGCAGGGCGGCGGCGACGTCGCGCGCAACGCCCTGACCCAGAAAATAAAGGCGGGCGAGCCGGTCCTGCGCCAACGGTTCGCCGCGCATGGCCGCCTCGGTGAACCATCTGGCGGCTGTCGTGTCGTTGCGTTCGACGCCCTCGCCGCCGAGATAGGCGAAGGCCAGCGCCGTCTGGGCCTCCGGCAGGCCGCCTTCTGCGGCGACTGTAAACCGCCGGGCCGCCTCGGCCGGGTTTTTCGACAGGCCCACGCCGTCCTGCAGCATCAGGCCGAGCTGGTAGCTGGCCTCGGGCTGGTCCTGATCGGCCGCCAGCCGGAAATAACGCGCCGCTTCGTCGAGATTCTGCGGCTTGCCGCGCCCGGCGGCAAAAAGCGTTCCGAGATAGTATTGTGCGTCGGCATGACCGGTTTTGGCGGCACTTTCGAAGAGCGATGCCGCCATGCCGATGTCGCGCGGCCCGGCATGGCCGGTCGTGTACATCATGCCGAGTTCAGTAGCGGCGCCGGCATGGCCCTGATCGGCTGCTTTCTGGAAGAGCTTGCGCGCCGCTTCAGGCGCGGCGCCGTCGATGCGGCCATATTCCATCAACATGGCAAGCGCGTATTGGGCGCTGGCGTCGCCCTGGTCGGCCGCCATACCGAACCACTTGGCGGCTTCGTTGCGGTCGGGGACGACACCTTCGCCGTTGTTGTAGATCGAGCCGAGCATCAGTTGCGCGGCGATGTCGCCTTTTTCGGCGAGCGGCAGGGCAAGGAGCCGCGCTTCGCCGTAGCGCTCTTCCCGATAGGCGGCCATCGCCGGCGCCATCGCGTCGGAACCGGGCTTTGCCTGTGCGGCGCGCGGGGAGGGCGCGTTCTGCGCGGACGCGTCAGGCACTGCGGCCCACGCCGATGCGATGGCCAAACTCAACGCAACAACTAGATGCCTCATCGGGACTTGCTTTCCTCGGCCAGAATTCGATCGAAGGCGCGCATGGCGGCGGCCGGCCCCTCGGCATGGGCCCAGACGCCTGACGACACGGCCAGAAAATCCGCCCCGGCACGCACCAGAACCGCGGCATTTTGCACCGTGATGCCGCCGATCGCCACGCAAGGCACAACGAAAGTTCCCGACCACCAGGTCAGGATTTCCGGTTCGGCCTTACTTATAGGGGTTTTTGTGTCAGTTTCGTAAAAGGCGCCGAAAGCCACATAGTCCGCACCGGCTTCGCCCGCTTCCATCGCCAGGTGGCGCGAGGCATGGCAGGTGACGCCAACGATGCGGTCGGCGCCGACGACTTTCCGGGCTTCTGCATAAGACATGTCGCACTGACCGACATGGACACCGTCGGCGCCAAGCTCCGCCGCGAGGTCGGGCCGGTCGTTGACGATGAAGGCGACATCGCGCGCATGGGCGAGCGGCATCAACGCTTCGGTCGCGCGTCGGACATCGTCGTCGGCCGGCGGCTCCTCGTTTTCGCCCTTCAACCGGAGTTGCAGGCTCGCGACATCGCCCGCGTCGAGCGCGGCCTTCAGCGTGTCGGCAAAGGCGCGCGGCTCAAGGCGTGGAGGCGTGATGAGGTAGATGCGGCAGGGCCCGTTGTCGATGTCCGTGTTGGTCATGGGCGGGGTTGTAGCGCGAAGCAGGGCTTCGCGCACGCCCCCTTTTCGTGGGCCGCGACCTATTCAAGCCGCCTTTTCGAGTGCCGCTTTCCAGGTGCCGAGTGTGGCGAGACCGTTCATCTTTGCGCGGTGCAGGAAGGCCCTCTGTCCGGCGGGTACGTTCTGCGCCTCGCCGCCCCAAGCCTTCAGCGGCGCGGCCTGAAGCGCGCGGCCATAGGAGAAGGACATTTTCCACGGGAAGCCGCCGATCGCGTTCATCGCATTGAGATGCGCGGTCGCGTCCTCGTCCGACTGGCCGCCCGACAGGAAGACGATGCCCGGAATGGCGGCCGGAACCGTGCGCCTGAAGCAGGCGATGGTCTTTTCGGCCACTTCCTCGACGTTCGCCTGCTTGCCACATTTCTTGCCGGCAATCACCATGTTCGGTTTCAGCACGGTGCCTTCGAGACGAACGCGATGGGCCGCGAGGCGGTCGAAGAGGATGCGCAGCGTTTCCTCGGTGACTTCGAAGCAGCGGTCGATGTCGTGGCCGCCATCCATCAGGACCTCGGGCTCGACGATGGGGACGATTTTTGCCTGCTGGCAGAGTGCCGCATAGCGCGCCAGTGCCTCGGCATTGGCTTCGAGGCAGGTGCGGGTCGGGATGCCGGCGGCAATGTCGATGACGGCGCGCCATTTGGCGAAGCGGGCGCCGAGGTCGTAGTACTCCGCCAGACGCTCGCCGAGACCATCAAGGCCTTCGGTGATCTTCTCGCCGGGGAAGCCGGGCATGTCCTTCGCGCCGGTATCGACCTTGATGCCGGGGATCGAGCCCGCCTTCCTGATCAGGTCGACCAGCGGGGTACCATCCTTCGCCTTCTGGCGGATCGTTTCGTCGTAGAGGATCACGCCCGAAATGCAGTTCTTCATTGCCTCTTCGGTACGGAACAACATTTCTCGGTAGTCGCGGCGTGTGTCGGCCGTCGATTCCACGTTGATGCTGTCGAAGCGCTTCTTGATCGTGCCCGAGCTTTCGTCGGCGGCGAGAATGCCTTTGCCCGGCGCGACCATGGCCTCGGCAATCGATTCAAGGGTCTCAGTCATTTCGTCGTTCTCCCGGTCTCGCCTTTCGGCTCAGGTTCTCGCCAGCGCCGCGACGCCTGGCAGTTCCACGCCTTCCATCCATTCGAGGAAGGCGCCGCCCGCGGCGGATACATAGGTAAAATCTTCGGCCGCGCCTGCTTCGTTGAGCGCCGCCACCGTGTCGCCGCCGCCGGCAACCGACACAAGCTCGCCCTGTTTGCTGCGCATCGCGACGAGGCGCGCGGCCTCGACGGTGCCGCGGTCGAAGGGCGGGATTTCGAATGCGCCCAACGGCCCGTTCCAGACCACCGTCTTCGCCGTTTCGAAGCGGCCGGCCAGATGTTTCAGCGTATCGGGCCCGACATCGAGGATCATCATTTCCGCCGGCACTGCATCGGCCGAAACCGTGTGCGCGGCGGCGCCGGCCTTGAATTCGGCGGAGACGACGACGTCGGAGGGCAGAACGACATCGCATTTCGCGTCGCGCGCGTTTTCGAGAATTTCGCGGGCGGTGTCGAGCAGATCGGGTTCGCAGAGCGATTTGCCGATCTTCTTGCCCTGCGCGGCGAGGAAGGTGTTGGCCATGCCGCCGCCGATAACCAGGGCATCGACCTTTTGGACGAGGTTGGCGAGGAGCGCGATTTTCGTGGAGATTTTCGCGCCGCCGACGACGGCGACCACCGGGCGCTTCGGGGTGCCGAGCGCGGCCTCGAGTGCCGTCAGCTCCGCTTCCATCGCGCGGCCCGCATAGGAAGGCAGGTACCGGGTGATGCCCTCGGTCGAACCATGGGCGCGATGGGCGCAGGAAAAGGCGTCGTTGACATAGACGTCGCCGTTCTTCGCCAGCGCGGCGGCGAAATCCGGATCGTTCTTTTCCTCGCCGGCATGGAAACGCGTGTTTTCGAGCACAAGAATGCTGCCCGGCGCGAGGGCCTCGACGGCGCGCTGGGCGGCCTCGCCGATGCAGTCATCGGCGAAGGCGACCGTTCCGCCGGTGAAGGCTGACAGTGCCTCGGCGACAGGCTTCAGCGAGTATTTCGGCTCTGGCGTGCCTTTGGGGCGGCCGAAATGCGAGAGCACGACAACCTTCGCGCCGCGTCCTGCAAGTTCGGTCAGCGTCGGCGCCACGCGTTCGAGCCGCGTGGCATCGCCCACTTTTCCGTCCTGCATCGGCACGTTGAGATCGGCGCGGACCAGCACCCGACGGCCCTTGAGATCGGACGTTGCGAAAAGATCGTCGAGCGTTTTGTGACCGGCCATTTGGCGTTCAGGCTCCGATCAGAGAAGCTTGCCCATCGCGACGGCGGTGTCGCCCATGCGGTTGGAGAAGCCCCACTCGTTGTCGTACCAGGAAAGAACACGCACCAGCTTGCCGTCGATCACCTGTGTCTGGGTAAGGTCGAAGGTCGAGGAGGCCGGGTTGTGATTGAAGTCGATCGAAACGTTCGGTTCGTTGGTTGTCGCCAGAATGCCCTTCAGCGGACCCTTCGAGGCAGCAATGATGGCGGCGTTCACTTCTTCCGCCGTCACTTTCTTCTTTGCCGTGAAGACGAGGTCGATCACCGAGACGTTCGGGGTCGGCACGCGGATCGAGGTGCCGTCGAGCTTGCCTTTCAGTTCCGGCAGCACGAGGCCGACAGCCTTGGCCGCGCCGGTCGAGGTTGGGATCATCGAGACGGCAGCGGCGCGGGCGCGTCGCGGATCCTTGTGCAGCGTGTCGACGGTGTTCTGGTCGCCCGTATAGGCATGGATCGTCGTCATGTAGCCCTGTTCGATGCCGCAGAACTTGTGCAGCACCTGTGCCACTGGCGCGAGGCAGTTGGTGGTGCAGGAAGCGTTCGAGACGATCTTGTGCGACTTCTTCAGGTCCTTGTGATTGACGCCGTAGACGACCGTCAGATCGGCATCCTCGCCCGGCGCCGAGATCAGCACCTTCCTGGCGCCGGCCTTCAGGTGAGCGGCTGCCTTGTCATGTGCGGTGAAGAGGCCGGTGCATTCGAGCGCGATGTCGACGCCGAGTTCCTTCCACGGCAGCTTCGCCGGGTCGCGCTCGGCGATCACCTTGATCGGGCCGCGGCCCAGATCCATCGACGATTTCGTCGTCTTGATCTTGCCGGGGAAAGGGCCGTGGACGCTGTCGTATTTCAGCAGCAGCGCGTTGGCGTCGACAGAGCCCAGATCGTTGATCGCGACGACTTCGATGTCCTTGCGGCCCGATTCCGCGATGGCGCGCAGTACCAGCCGCCCGATCCGCCCGAATCCGTTAATCGCAACGCGCACAACCATTTTTTTCTCCCGAGCCTTGTGATGTCTTACGAATTGTCCGCGAGACGGGCCTTGGCCGCGGCCACGGCCGCCTCGGCGGTGATGTTGAAGTGCTTGTAGAGATCGGGCGCCGGCGCCGAGGCGCCGAAGCCTTCCATGCCGATGAAGTCGCCATCGGCACCGATATAACGGTCCCATCCGTAGCGGATCGCCGCTTCGATGGCGATTTTCACCGTGCCTTCGCCCAGCATGCCGGCGCGGAATTCGTGCGATTGCTTTTCGAAGAGTTCGAGGCAGGGCATCGAGACGACGCGCGCCGGAATGCCGTCTTTTTCGAGTTGTGCCTGCGCAGCCATGGCGATCTCGACTTCGGAGCCGGTCGCCAGCAGCGAGACCTTCGCCTTGGCCGATGCCGGCGAGAGTTCGTAGGCGCCGCGTGCGCAAAGGTTCTTGTCCGAATTCTCGAGGCGGACGGCCGGGAGGTTCTGGCGCGTCAGGGCCAGCACCGAGGGCATGTCCTTTGCTTCAAGCGCAAGCTGCCAGCATTCAAGCGTCTCGACGGCGTCGGCCGGGCGGAAGACCAGCAGGTTCGGTATCGCGCGCAGGCTCGCCAGATGTTCGACCGGCTGGTGCGTCGGGCCGTCCTCGCCAAGGCCGATCGAGTCATGCGTCATCACATAGACGACGCGCTGGCCCATCAGCGCCGACAGGCGGATTGCCGGACGGCAGTAGTCGGTGAAAACGAGGAACGTGCCGGAATAAGGGATCAGGCCCTTGTGCAGCGCAATGCCGTTCATCGCGGCGGCCATGCCGTGTTCGCGAATGCCGTAATGGATGAAGGAACCCGAGAAGTCCTCCGCCGTCACGACCTTCTGCTCTTTCGAGCGCGTGTTGTTGGAGCCGGTCAGGTCGGCCGAACCGCCGATCGTTTCCGGCAGCACGGTGTTGATGACGTTCAGCGCTTCCTCGGAGGATTTGCGCGTCGCCCATTTCGGCTTCTCGGCGACAAGCTTCTCCTTGAAGGCGGCAATCGCCTTGCCGAGTTCGGCCGGCAGGTCGCCGGCGAGGCGGCGTTCGAATTCGGTGCGGGCAGGTGCGTCAAGCGCGGCCAGCCGGTCTTCCCAGGCCTTGCGCGCCTTGACGTTGCGCAGCCCGGCAATGCGCCAGGCGTCCAGCGTTTCGCTCGGGACGACGAAAGGTTCGGCCGACCAGCCAAGCGCGCCGCGCGCCAGCGCGATTTCGTCGGGCCCGAGAGGCGAGCCATGCGCCGACGACTTGCCCTGTTTGTTGGGCGCGCCATAGCCGATCACCGTGCGGCAGGCGATCAGTGTCGGGCGGTCGGACTTGCGGGCCTTTTCGATGGCGGCCGCGATCTCGTCGGGGTTGTGGCCGTCGATGCGGGTGGCGTTCCAGCCGGCGGCTTCGAAGCGTTTCAGCGCGTCGCCTGACTCTGAAAGCGACAGCGCGCCGTCGATGGTGATGCCGTTGTCGTCGTAAAGGACGATCAGCTTCGACAGTTTCAGGTGGCCGGCAAGACCGATTGCTTCGTGGCTGACGCCTTCCATCAGGTCGCCGTCGGAAGCCAGCACATAGGTGTAGTGATCGACGATCTTGTCGCTGAAACGGGCGGCCTGCAGGCGCTCGGCCAGCGCCATGCCGACCGCCGTCGCGATGCCCTGGCCGAGCGGGCCGGTGGTGGTTTCAACGCCCGCCGCGTGACCGTATTCCGGGTGGCCGGCGGTGATGCTCCCGAGCTGCCGGAAATTGCGGATCTGCTCGATCGTCATGTCTTCATAGCCGAGCAGGTAGTTGACGGCGTAAAGCAGCATCGAACCGTGGCCGGCAGACAGCACGAAGCGGTCGCGGTCGGGCCAGTGGGGCGCGCGCGGGTCGATTTTCAGGAAACGGGTGAAGAGGACCGTTGCGATGTCCGCCGTGCCCATGGGCATGCCCGGGTGACCGGAATTGGCTTGCTGTACCGCGTCCATCGCCAGCGCCCGAATGGCATTGGCGAGATTGTGATGGGAAGCCGCCGGCGCTTTTCCGGCTGAGGCTTCCACCGTCGCGGCGAGGGCGGATTTTTCGGTTGGTGTCATGTGTCACTCTGTAGCCCAGGCGGGCCTGAGCGGGCATGGAGGTCGCGGGCGTCAAGAAACGGCAGATTTGGCTCGGATCGGGCCCTCCCGAGAGCGGCGCCACAATGACCACGGGACCCGGTTGAGTCAATGGCGGAATGGCCGTCCGGGCGCCTGCATTCGGGCATATCGGCCTGCGATTTCGCAGGGCTCTCGCGTTCTTATTCGCGGGGCCGCCGTTGACCTTGTTTCCCCGCCCCGCCTATCTTGGGCCGCGAGGCCGAACGGCGCCTCGAAGCCGGACAAAAGCATGACCAAACTCGATTCGGCGATGGAGCGCTTCTCAAGCGCGGTCGACAGGCTTGAAGCGACGATCAATCGCCAGGTGGTGCGGTTGCAGGCGGCAAAGAGCCTGCAGGCACAAACCGATACGCTGAAGGAAGACAGGGCCGCGCTTGCCGAGGAGCTCGATCAGATGCGGTCGGAAGCGCGCCGGCTCAACGAACTCAACGAACGCGCGTCGGAGACGCTGGCGGATGCCATCGAAGGCATTCGCGAGGTATTGGCGGACGCCTGAGAGGGGCCGCGCCGAAAGGGATTTCGATGGGACAGGTCAAGGTTTCGCTGAACGATCGCACTTACACCGTTGCCTGCGGCGATGGCGAGGAAGATCACGTCCGCGAACTTGCTGCTTATATGAACAAGCATATGACGGCGCTGGCGCAGGAAGTTGGGCAGGTGGGCGACGCGCGGCTGTTGCT
>PHEO01000304.1 GCA_002841195.1 Alphaproteobacteria bacterium HGW-Alphaproteobacteria-11 | reverse complement strand
GCGGGCAAGATGGTTGGAGGCGAGGACGCCTGGTTGATCGTCGATGATACCGCGCTGCCGAAGAAGGGAGATCACTCGGTCGGCGTCGCGCCGCAATATGCGTCTTCGCTTGGGAAGACGGCCAATTGCCAGTCGTTGGTCTCGGTGACGCTCGCCTCGCGCGAGGTGCCGGTGATGGTGGGTCTGCGACTGTTCCTGCCCGAGAACTGGACGGAGGATCCCGGGCGCATGGCCCGGGCCCGTGTGCCGAAGGATCGCCAGACCACCCTGACCAAGCCCGAGATCGCCATTGAGGAGATCGATCGTGTGATGGCTGCAGGCCTGCGTTTCGGCTGCGTGCTAGCGGATGCGGGATACGGATCGAGCGGGCCTTTCCGCCAGGCTCTGAGCCAGCGCGATCTCAATTGGGCCGTCGGCCTGTCACGCCGCCAGAATGTCTATCCGTCCGACACCGGGCTGGTTTTTCCCGAAGCCGCAACAGGCAGGCGCCGGAAATATCATGTCCCTGACCGTGCTGCCGTTTCCGCCGAAAGCATGCTGGCCAAGGAAAAATGGAAGAAAATCAGTTGGCGGCGGGGCACCAAAGGCAAGCTGAACTGCAGATTTGCAGCCTGTCGCGTCCGGGTCGCCGATGGCCACCGACATCGCATGAGGGACGGGCGGGTCCAGGCCATGCCCGGCGGCGAGGAAGTTTGGCTCGTCGGCGAGCGGCGCGCGACCGGGGAGCAGAAATATTATGCATCAAACCTGCCGGCCGATACGGAGCTCAAGACGCTCGCCTCTGCCATCAAGGCAAGATGGGTCTGTGAACAGGCGCACCAACAACTCAAGGAGGAACTCGGCCTGGACCATTTCGAAGGACGATCCTGGACGGGCCTGCACCGACACGCCTTGATGACGATGATCGCCTACGCGTTCATTCAATCCCGCCGCCTCAAGGCCGCAGGAAGAAAAAAAAAGAGCCCCTGGACCACCTCCGCAACCAACCATGCCAGCTATTAGGCAAGCGATCCTCGACATCTTCGCACGGCCACCACCCATACGCTGCCCTCATTGTGAAAGGCCCATCGCAGCGGCAAACAATAATGATCTGCCAAAGTAGTGCTAGTGGATTGAATCCAACTTTTGAAACCCTCGGTTTCTGGCGGCGATGATGTCGTCGGGGTTGGCGCGCCATTTGAATGGTTTGGCTTCAGTGGTGTTGTGTTCGTTGATAAAGCGGGTGATGGCGTCCTGCAGGTCGCCGACCGACCGGAACACACCGTGCTTGAGCCTGCGCCGTGTGAGCTTGGCGAAGAACCCCTCCACGGCGTTGAGCCAGGATGACGATGTCGGGATGAAGTGAAACGTCCATCGGGGATGGCGTTCCAGCCACTGTCGGACGTTCGAGTGCTTGTGGGTGCAATAGTTGTCGAGGATCACGTGGATGGCCTTGCCTGCAGGGATGTCGCGCTCGATCTGGTTGAGAAAGCGGATGAACTCCTGATGCCGGTGGCGCTGCATGGTCTGGCCGATGACCGATCCGTCCAGCACATTGAGCGCGGCAAAGAGCGTTGTCGTGCCGTTGCGTTTGTAATCGTGGGTCATGCTCGGCTGGGTGCGGTCAAGTGCCTGAATTTGCGACTTTTCATCGACCGACAGCACCACCGCATGGGCGGGCGGCGCAACATAGAGCCCGACCACATCGTGCAGTTTCTCGGCGAATGCCCGGTCGTTGGAGAGCTTGAACTGCCGCCAGCGGTGCGGGCTCAGCCCATGCGCCTTCCAGATGTCCCGCACCGTCGAGGCGGCCAGCCCGACCGCCTTGCCCATCGCCCGGATCGTCCAGTGCGTCGCCTCATGCGGCGGCGCGTCCTGCGTCAGCCGGATGACCTCGGCCACCTTCTCGTCCGGCGTCTTGGGCGTGCCGGGCGGGCGGGTTTTTTCCCGCAGCAGGCCATCGACGCCTTCGGCCATGAACCGTTCCTGCCAACGCCAGACGCAGGTCTTGGACTTGCCGGTCTCGGCCATGATCGCGGTCGTGCCCAGACCGTCGGAACTCAAAAGCACGATCCGACAGCGCCAGACATGCTTTTGCGGCGAAGACGGTTGCGAGACGATCACTTCAAGTCGATCTCGGTCGTCAGACGAAACGGTGAAAGATATTCCTGTGCGCATAACCATGACTCGCACAGCGAAAGCCTGAAGGGAATCCCAATTCGGACTCCTTCGTCGCGCTCAATCCACTAGCCCGGATAATTCATGAGGCCCGCTGTTCTGGCTGTGAGTGGCGTTTTCTGACGAGCGCGATCTGTTGGTCGCACGTGTTATTGTCGCCCGCGTT
>PHEO01000303.1 GCA_002841195.1 Alphaproteobacteria bacterium HGW-Alphaproteobacteria-11 | reverse complement strand
AACACGCGGGTCCGGGTGCAGGAAAACGGCCTTGGCGCCGCCGATGTGTCGGCGGTCAGCGAGGATCACGGGGTGCCGATCGATCCCCTGTCGGCAAAGCGCGTCGAAGTGGTGCGCGGGCCGGCGGTGCTGCGTTACGGCAGCGAGGCGATCGGCGGCGTCGTCAACATCATCAACAACCGCATTCCGACCGCGCGGCCCAAGGGCGGCTTCGAGGGTGAAATCTCGACCGCCTACGACCATGTCAATTACGGCCGGCAGGGTTATGCCGATCTCAATCTCGCGACCGGGAACGTCGTCTGGCATGTCGACACATTCGCGCGCAAGACCGGCAATTACCGTGCGCCGGGCCTGCCGACCAAGCGCGAGCCGCATACATGGACCGAGAGCGCAGGCGTGGCCGGCGGCGCGTCCGTGTTGTTCGACAATGAACATTTCGGTGGCCATGCCGGCGTTTCGGTCAGCCATTACGACAGCGAGTACGGCATTCCGGCGCCGGAAGATCCGCTCGATCCGATCCATATCGAAATGCGGCAGACCAAGGTGCAGGCGTCCAGCGCACTTGAATTCGCGTCGGGCTTCGTCAGCGCAATCGAACTGACCGGCGGCTATAGCGACTATTCGCATGGCGAGATCGACGGTGCGGGCGCGACCGGCTCACGCTTCGACAACGAGGAATGGGAGGGCCGCGCGGAACTCCTGCATCGCGCAATCGGGCCCTTCACTGGCGCAATCGGTGTCCAGTTGCGCAACCGGCAGATCGTGGCGGCGGGCGAGGGCGGCGAATTGCTGGCGCCGACCGAGACCGACGCCGTTGCCGGGTTCATTTTCGAGGAAATGCCCATCGGCGACAGCCTGAAACTGCAACTCGGCGGCCGGGTGGAGCATGTCGACGTTTCGGGGCGGGCCCTCGACGTGACGGTGCCGCTCGCGCCGTTCGACTTTCCGGTGTCGCGCAGCTTCACACCGGTCAGCGGTTCGGCCGGGCTCGTCTATGCGCTTGATGGCGGCTGGGTGCTTGGTGCTACGGCGCAGCACGTCGAACGCGCGCCAGACGCACTCGAACTCTTCTCGAAGGGGCCGCATGAGGCGACCGAGACCTTCGAACTTGGCGACCCGACGCTCGGCAAGGAAAAGGCCCGCTCGTTCGAACTGAACGCGCGCCGCGAAGGCGAGGACTTTTCGTTCGAAGCCTCTGTCTTCCATACCTCGTTCAACGACTTCATCTACAAGCGCCTGACCGGCGAAACCTGCGACGACGATTTCGACACCTGTACGCCGCATGGCGCCGGCAATGAACTCGATCAGGTGTTGTTCACGCAGGAAGATGCAACCTTCCGCGGTTTCGAGGCGGCGGCGCGCGCGACGCTGATCCGCTGGGCAACGGGCCGGGCGGGCGTTACCGGACAATTCGACGTGGTGCGGGCGACGCTCGATGCGGGCGGCAACGTGCCGCGCATTCCGCCGATGCGGGCGGGCGCCGGCGTGTTCTTCGACGAAGAGCGGATCTCGGGCAGCCTCGGTTTCCTGCATGCGTTCAAGCAGGACCGCCTCGAGGCGAACGAAACGGAGACCGGCAGCTACACCAATCTCAAGGCCGAACTGCGCTACCGGTTGATGCAACCGAACGCGCACAATAGCAATGTCGGCCTCGAGCTTGCCCTTGTCGGCGAGAACCTGCTCGACCACGACATTCGCCAGCACACATCGTTCAAGAAGGACGACGTGCTGCAACCGGGGCGCAATGTGCGCCTCGCGGTGACGGCGCGGTTCTGAGTTCCGACCGATCGTCCGGCCTGTGGGAGGCCCCTCCCCCCGTCTTCTACAGGCCGATGAAGGGCTGGATCGCCCTCGCAATCCAGCTTTCGAAGCGGATCGGTCCTTCGGTGAGGGCGAGGCAGATACATTCCTCGCCCTCATCGATATTGAGGGCATGCATGCGGGCGCCGTCGCTTTCCTCGACATCGCCGCGACGGAAGCCGCCATGCGGATCGCTGAAGCTGCCTTTCAGCACCAGCACAAGCTCGGTGCCGCGATGGCCATGCTTGGGGATCTTGACGCCGGGCTGCGCACGCAGCATCCACATACGCTGATCGTTCGGGCCGCCGCGCCAGAGCTTGACCTTCTTCATGCCGGGGCCGAGGAAGCTCCATTTCAATTCATCGACGCCGCGCCCCAGCCAGTCACGCAAAGGCGCGGGGAGAGGATCGTCGCCGTCACTGCGCGGTGCGGCGGCGGGGCGCGGCGTCTCGGCCGCATTGAGGCGCGCCAGCGTTTGCGCGAGCGCGTCGGGCGCCATCAGGTCGGGCGCGAGATCGTCGATCA
>PHEO01000083.1 GCA_002841195.1 Alphaproteobacteria bacterium HGW-Alphaproteobacteria-11 | reverse complement strand
TGGCGGCGGCAGCAGCTCCGACGATTTCGGCGGCGGCTCGGGCGGCGGCGGACGCGGCAACTTCACCCAGGACCTCGACGACGAAATTCCGTTCTGACGCGTCAGCGGCCGTGTTGAATGCCTCGATTTCCGGGTCGTATGACGCGGATTTTTCGATGGCTACGGAACGTTCCTGAACACGACCCTGGGGTAGATTGAGGCACCGCGCGCCGGGCGCTTTTTTCCTTTCCAAAACAACAACTTACAACTCCCTCCTGACCGTCTTTGAAGTTGCCGTGACAGGGCGAAACTGCTAGTCTCTGCGGCAGTCAGTCAGAGGGATTCGGCGCGTGTCGCCGGCCCTCGTTTTTGTTCCTTTCGAGCGCTCCCGCGACGCGCGATTTCAGCCCGCGCGGCGGCACTCTGCAACGTCAGAAAAACACTTGTCCGATACCCAAGACAGCGACATTCCGGGTAACGAGCCGGCCCCGGGCGGCGATACCGATATGGAAAACGGTCTGAACGGCGGCGGCGCATCCGTGCCCCCCACAGGCGGCGCGGGCGAAGGTCCGCCGCCGGAACGCGACGTTTCCCCGATCTCCATCGAAGACGAGATGCGCGCCTCCTATCTCGATTACGCGATGAGTGTGATCGTCAGCCGCGCGCTGCCCGATGCGCGGGACGGCCTCAAGCCCGTCCATCGCCGCATCCTCTTTTCGATGAACGAAAACGGCTACGACTGGAACAAGCCCTATCGCAAGTCCGCCCGCGTCGTCGGCGACGTCATCGGCAAATATCACCCGCATGGCGACCAGTCGATCTACGACGCGCTGGTGCGCATGGCGCAGGATTTCTCGATGCGCCTGCCGCTGCTTGACGGGCAGGGCAATTTCGGTTCGGTCGACGGCGATCCGCCGGCCGCCATGCGTTACACCGAAGTCCGCATGGCGAAGTCCGCCCATGCGCTGATGCGCGACATCGACAAGGACACGATCGACTTCAAGGACAATTACGACGGCTCGGAGAGGGAGCCCGTCGTCTTGCCGTCCGAAGTGCCGAACCTGCTGGTCAATGGCGCGGGCGGCATTGCCGTCGGCATGGCAACCAACATTCCGCCGCACAATCTCGGCGAGGTCATCGACGCCTGCATCGCGCAGATCGACAATCCCGAAATCACCATCGACGAGCTGATCGAACATATCCCCGCGCCCGATTTCCCGACCGGCGGCATCATGCTCGGCCGCCAGGGTGCGCGTTCGGCCTATCATCTGGGCCGCGGCTCGGTCGTCGTGCGCGGCCGCACCGAGATCGAGGAGGTCCGCAAGGACCGGCATGCCATCGTCATCACCGAGATCCCGTATCAGGTCAACAAGGCCTCGATGGTCGAGAAGATCGCCGAGCTTGTGCGCGAAAAGCGCATCGAGGGAATTTCGGACCTTCGCGACGAATCCGACCGCAACGGCATGCGCGTGGTGGTCGAGCTCAGGCGCGACGCGATGCCCGATGTTGTGCTGAACCAGCTTTACCGGTTCTCGCCGCTGCAATCGAGCTTCGGCTGCAACATGCTGGCGCTCGATCATGGCCGCCCGGAGCTGATGAACCTCAAGCAGTTCCTCGGCATCTTCATCGCCTTCCGCGAGGAAGTGATTTCGCGGCGCACCAAGTTCGAGCTCAACAAGGCGCGCGATCGCGCCCATGTGCTGGTCGGTCTTGCCATCGCGGTCGCAAATATCGACGAAGTGATCCAGTTGATCCGCACGGCGCCCGATCCGGCGACGGCGCGCGAACGCCTGATGGCGCGCGACTGGCCGGCTTCCGACATCGCGCCGCTGATCGCGCTGATCGACGATCCGCGTCACCGTCTGACGGACGAGGGCACGACGCGCATGTCGGAGGAACAGGCGAAAGCCATTCTCGACCTGCGCCTGCAACGTCTGACCGCGCTTGGCCGCGACGAAATCGGCGACGAGCTCAAGGGCCTCGGCGAGAAGATTTCGGACTATCTCGACATCCTGCGTTCGCGCGAGCGCGTGCTCGGCATCATGCGCGAGGAATTGCTGGCGGTGAAGTCGGAGTTCGCGACGCCGCGCCGCACCGAAATCGCCGAATCCGAATCCGATTTCGAGGATGAAGACCTGATCCAGCGCGAGGATATGGTCATTACGGTCAGCCATCACGGCTATATCAAGCGCGTGCCGCTCTCGACCTATCGCGCGCAGCGTCGTGGCGGCAAGGGCCGCTCGGGCATGTCGACGCGTGACGAGGATTTCGTCACCCGCCTCTTCGTCGCCAACACGCACACGCCGGTCCTCTTCTTCTCCTCCACCGGCATGGTCTACAAACTCAAGGTCTGGCGTCTGCCGCAATCGACGCCGCAGGCGCGCGGCAAGGCGATGATCAACCTTCTGCCGCTGGAGCAGGGCGAGACCATCACCACCATCATGCCGCTGCCCGAAGACGAGGGTAAGTGGGACGAGCTGTTCGTGATGTTCGCCACGAAGAGCGGCGGCATCCGGCGCAACAAGCTGTCCGACTTCATCCAGATCAACCGCGGCGGCAAGATCGCGATGAAACTGGATGACGAAGGCGACAGCATTGTCGGTGTGCAGAGTTGCACCGAGAATGACGACGTGCTGCTGACGGCCGCGGGCGGGCGTTCGGCGCGTTTCGCGGTTCCGGATGTGCGCGTCTTTGCCGGCCGCACCTCCACAGGCGTGCGTGGCATCAAGCTCGACAAGGACGATGAAGTGATCGGCATGACGATCCTGCGCCATGTCGACGTCACTTCGGCCGAACGCGAGGCCTATCTGAAACAGGCCGCCGCCATGCGCCGCGCCACGCTCGGCGAAGCGGAGGCCGAGGAAGGCCCGTCGAAAACCGACGACGAGGATGCCAACGATGCGCCGGCCGAGGAAATGACGCTGACGCCGGAACGCTATGCCGAGCTCGGCGCCAAGGAGCAGTTCGTGCTCGCCGTCACCGAAAAAGGTTTCGGCCGCCGGTCGTCTTCCTATCGCTATCCGGCCAAGGGCCGTGGCGGCAAGGGCGTCATCGCCATGGATATCGGTCCGCGCAACGGCCGTCTGGTCGCCTCGTTCCCGGTCGAGGACGACGACCAGATCATGCTGGTCACCGATGCCGGCCAGCTCATCCGCTGCCCGGTCCACGACATCTCCATCCAGGCGCGTGGCACGCAGGGCGTGACCGTCTTCCGCACCGCGCCCGACGAGCGCGTGGTCTCGGTCGAGCGGGTCGAGGAGAGCGCCGAAAACGGTTCCGGCGACGAGCAGGAGTAGGACCACATGGCGCGCATCGGGCTTTACCCCGGCACATTCGATCCGATGACCAACGGCCATCTCGACGTGATCCGCCGGGCGCTGACGCTGGTCGATCATCTGGTGGTCGCGATCGGCGTCAACGCCACCAAGACGCCGCTGTTGACGCTCGAAGAGCGTTTTGCGCTGATCGAGGCGGAGGCCGCGCCGCTGGCCAAAGCCGCAGGCGCCAAGGTCAGCACAACCTCGTTTTCGGGCCTCGTCGTCAACGCCGCCGACGATGCGGGCGCCAATGTCATCATTCGCGGATTGCGCGGCGCCGTCGATTTCGAGTACGAGACGCAGATGGTCGGCATGAACCGCGTGATGAACCCGAAGGTCGAGACGGTCTTTCTCGCCGCGTCGCCGGAGACGCAGTTCATCTCGTCCACGCTGGTGCGCCAGATTGCCTCGATGGGCGGCGACATTCTGCCCTTCGTGCCGAAAAGCGTTGCCGGCAAGGTTCTCGCCCGCATCGCCGAAAAGAAGTGACCGCAAAAACGGAGTTCCGACATGCGTAAGCTGACGACCGCGCTGATCGCGCTTTTCGCCCTTGCCGGGCTTTCGGGAAAGGCCCTCGCGCTCGACCCGGAAAACACGATCTATCTCGATCTCAAGGATGGCCGCGTCGTCATCGAGCTTCTGCCGGAGATCGCGCCGCGCCATGCCGAGCGCATCAAGACGCTGGCGCGCGAGGGCTTTTACGACGGAATCGTCTTCCACCGCGTCATCGAAGGCTTCATGGCCCAGACCGGCGACCCGACCGGCACCGGCATGGGCGGCTCCTTTCTCGACGATCTCAGGGCCGAATTCACGCACAACGAAAGCTTCACGCGCGGCGCGCTCGGCATGGCGCGTTCGGCAAGCCCCAACAGCGCCAACAGCCAGTTCTTCATCTGCTTCGACGACGCCTCCTTTCTCGACGGGCAGTACACGCTGTTCGGCCGCGTCGTCGAGGGCATGGAATTTGTCGACAACATCAAGCGCGGCGAGCCGCCTTCCGATCCCGACACGATCGTGAAGATGCAGGTCGCCGCCGACGTTCAGGAAAATTGAGGCACCTATGACCGAGATCAAAGACCCCGAAAACACGCTCATCATGGAAATCCCGCACGGGGAGGTCGTGATCGAATTGCGTCCCGACCTCGCGCCGAAGCATGTGGCGCGCATCAAGGAACTGGCGCGCGAAAATTTCTACGACGGCGTCGCCTTTCACCGCGTCATCGACGGTTTCATGGCCCAGGGCGGCGATCCGACGGGCACCGGCTCGGGCGGTTCGGGCAAGAAAATCCCGGCCGAGTTTTCGAAGGAGCCGCATGTGCGCGGCACCTGCTCGATGGCCCGCACGCAGGATCCGAACAGCGCCGACTGCCAGTTCTTCATCTGCTTCGGCGACACCTCGTTCCTCGACGGGCAATACACCGTCTGGGGCCGGGTGATTTCCGGCATGGACGCCGTCGACAAGATCAAGCGCGGCGAGCCGGTCCGCGATCCCGACCGCATCGTCTCGATGCGCGTCGCGGCGGATGCGGCGTAGGAGCGCGCGCTCCCGCCACTTCCCATGCGCGTTGCCGATTTCGATTTCGAGCTGCCGGAGGCGCTGATCGCGCTCCGGCCGGCCCGTCCGCGCGACGCGGCGCGGATGCTCGTCATCGGACCGGCGGCGAACGCGCTGGCCGACGAAACCGTGCGCGACCTGCCGGCGCATCTCAGCAAAGGCGACATCCTCGTCTTCAACGACACGAAAGTGATCCCGGCGCGGCTCTTCGGCACGCGCAAACGCGGGCAGGCGGAAGCCCGCATCGAGGTCATGCTGCACCGGCGCGTCGGCGTCTCGACATGGCGCGCATTTCTGCGCCCGGCCAAGAAGCTCGCCATCGGCGAGACGATCGCGTTTGCGGGCGGGCTCGCCGCCAAGGTCGAGGACAAGGGGGAGGGCGGCGAGGCGGGGTTGCGCTTTTCGGCGGCCGGCCCGGCGCTCGATGCCGCGATTGCCATTGCCGGCGAAATGCCGCTGCCGCCGTACATCGCCCGCAAGCGCAAAGCCGACGCCGAAGACCTCGCCGACTACCAGACGCTGCATGCCGCCGAGCCCGGCGCCGTCGCCGCGCCGACCGCGGGCCTGCATTTCACGCCCGACCTGATGGCCGCGCTCGATGCGCGCGGCGTAAAGACCGTCCGCCTGACGCTGCATGTCGGCGCCGGCACGTTCCTGCCCGTCACGGCGGAGGACACCGCGTCCCACAAGATGCATGCCGAATGGGGCGAGATCGCACCCGAAGAGGCCGACGCCATCAACGCCGCCCGTGCGGCGGGCCACCGCATCGTCGCCGTCGGCACGACGAGCGCGCGCCTTCTCGAAAGCGCCGCCGACGAAGAAGGCCGCATCCATCCCTTTCGCGGCGAGACCGACATCTTTATAACGCCAGGCTACCGCTTCCGCGCCGTGGACCTGCTGATGACCAATTTCCATTTGCCCAAATCGACGCTTTTCATGCTGGTCTCAGGCTTGCGCACGACGGATGAGATGAAGCGCGCCTATGCGCATGCGGTTGCCGCGAAGTACCGCTTCTATTCCTACGGCGACGCCTGCCTGATCTATCGGGCTGCGCCATGAGCGCCTTCTCTTTTGCGCTCCACGCCACCGACGGAAGCGCCCGCACCGGCATCATCAATACGCCGCGTGGGCCGATCCGCACACCGGCCTTCATGCCGGTCGGCACGGCGGCGACCGTGAAAGCGATGTATCCCGAACAGGTCCGCGCCACCGGCGCCGACATCGTGCTCGGCAACACCTATCACCTGATGCTGCGCCCCGGCGCCGAGGAAGTGGCGGCGCTTGGCGGGGTGCACAAATTCATGAACTGGCCGCATCCGATCCTGACCGATAGCGGCGGCTTCCAGGTCATGTCGCTGTCGAAGCTGCGCAAAATGTCGGAAGAGGGCGTTGCCTTCCAGTCGCATTTGGACGGTTCGCGCCACATGCTCTCGCCCGAGCGCAGCATTGAAATCCAGTGCCTGCTCGGTTCCGACATCCAGATGCAGCTCGACGAATGCACGCCCTTTCCGGCGACGGAGGCGGAAGCCGAAAAGTCGATGGAACTTTCCCTGCGCTGGGCCGCGCGCTCGAAAGCCGCTTTCGACAATCAGCCGCATCGCACGCCCGGCATGGCCCTCTTCGGCATCGTGCAGGGCAGCACCTACGAACCCTTGCGCATGCGCTCGGCCGCGGGGCTTCGCGAAATCGGTTTCGATGGCTATTCCGTCGGCGGCCTCGCGGTCGGCGAGGGGCAGGCCGAAATGCTGCGCGTGCTCGATTTCACCGTGCCCGCGCTCCCTGCCGGCAAGCCCCGCTACCTGATGGGCGTCGGCACGCCCGACGACCTCGTGGAGGCGGTCGCCCGCGGCATCGACATGTTCGACTGCGTGATGCCGACCCGCAACGGCCGCCACGGCCTCGCCTTCACCGCCCGCGGCAAGGTCAACCTCAAGAACGCCCGCCACGCCGCCGACCCGCGCCCGCTCGACGCGGCCAGCACATGCCCAGCCGCGCGCGACTACAGCCGCGCCTATCTCCATCACCTGGTCAAGTCTGGCGAGATGCTCGGCTCGATGCTGGTGAGCTGGATCAACCTCCACTACTACCAGAGCCTGATGTCCGGCATGCGCGCCGCCATCGCCGAAGCGCGCTTCGAGGCGTTTGTGCGCGACTTCAAGGCCGCGCAGGCGGCGGGGGACATCGAGCCGGTGTGAGGGGCGGGGCGAGACAGACCGCTCGCGTCGCTTGCCATTGCCGCTCCCCCCACGTCGTCACCCGCGGGCTTGACCCGCGGGTCCAGAAGCCGCCGCAGGCGGCGTCTCTCTTCGAAAAAGCCTGAGGGTGGATGTTTCCGATGAAGGCGAGAAAGTTTTTGTGAAGGGAGACGGCGCGTTCCGCGCCTTCTGGATTGCCGGGTCGAGCCCGGCAAAGACGAATTAGAGTTGATGCCGTCGGTCATCGCTTGGCCTCACATTCCCCAAATCTCCAACCCCGAAAAGGATTTACCGGCAATCCATCCCCACGGTTGACCCCGCCCGGCGCGCCCCTTAAGTTCCGCCCACCTTTGAGAGGCGGCACGAGATTCCGCCCTCCGGCGGGCCCTTAGCTCAGCGGTAGAGCGGCTGACTTTTAATCAGTAGGTCGATGGTTCGATCCCATCAGGGCTCACCACTTTTCGCGTTCGCGTCATGCTGTTTGCACGATTGTCGATCCGTGTCCCTGCCGTTGCGCGTCCTCACGCCTTTTTCAACGTTTCCTCGATGATCCGTTGATGCGCCAGGCGGCGCTGCACAACCTCATCGCTGACGCCGAGCCCCGACAGCACGCGGCCGGCCAGTTGCAGGCTGGCCTCGATGGTTTCAGGCACGGCCATTGTCGCGCCGGCCGCATTGAGCCGCGCCGCATGGGCGCCATCGCGCGCCCGGACATAGACCGGGATGTCGGGCCAGGCCTGACGGATTTCCCGGACGATCTTTTCAGCCTCCACCGGCGCGTCCATGGTGACGACCACGGCCTGCGCCCGGTCGATATGGGTGCGATTGAGCATTTCGAGCCGCGCGGCGTTGCCATAAAAGACCGGCAGCCCTTCGGCGCGTGCCGCGGCCACACCGGCCGCGTTGGCATCGAGCGCCAGATAGGGCACGCCTTCGGCTTCCAGCGTCGTTGCCAGCGTCCGCCCGACCCGGCCGAAGCCGGCCAGGATCACATGGCCCGTCATGTCGCCTTCTCTTTCGAGCTGGCCTTCATGGCTGCGGCTGGTGCTGTCGCGCTCCATACGCATCGCCAGCTTGCCGGCCGCCGAGGCGACCAGCGGCGTCACCAACATGGTCAGGCCGGCCACGATCAGCATGAACTGGCCGACATCGGGCGGCAGCAGCGCAAGGCTCATCGCCAGGCCGACCACGATGAAGGCGAATTCGCCGCCCTGGCCGAGCAGCAGCCCGGCCTCGATCGAGGTGTGGCGGGGCAGGCCGAAGGCAAGGCAAAGCCCGGCCGTCACCACGGTCTTCAGCGCGAAGAGACCAGCGACCGAAGCCAGGATCCAGAACGGCTCGTCTCCCACCAAACGCCAGTCGATGCCCATGCCGACGGACATGAAGAAGAGCCCCAACATCAGCCCCTTGAAGGGCTCGATATCGACCTCGACCTCGTGGCGGAATTCGGTTTCGGCCAGCAGCAGCCCCGCCAGGAAGGCGCCCAGCGCCATCGACAAGCCGGTCGCGCCGGTAATTGCCGAAATGCCGATCACCGCCAGCAGGATCGCCGCCATGAACATTTCGGGGCTGCGGCTATGCGCCACCAGGCGCAGCACCGGGCGCAGGATCAGCCGGCCGCCGGCATAAATCGCGACGATCACCGCCACCGCCTTGCCCAGCGCCAGCAGCAGGTCCAGCCCGATATTGCCCCCGGTCTTTGCGCCGAGCACGCCGACCATGAACAGGATCGGCACCACGGCAAGGTCCTGCATCAGCAGGATCGAGAAGCTCGACCGGCCGAGCGGCGTCGCCAGCCGCCGGCTCTGCATCAGCAATTGCATGACGATAGCGGTCGACGACAGCGCCAGACAGGCGCCGAGAACGATCGAGGCCGGCACCGAATTGCCGAACTCCCAGGCGACCAGCCCGATCGCCGTACCGGTGATCAGGATTTGCAAACTTCCCAGGCCAAAAACGAGGCGGCGCATTGCCCAGAGCCGGTCGAGCGACAATTCGAGGCCGATGGTGAACAGCAGGAAGATGACGCCAAGTTCGGCCAGCGCCTGCACGCCTTCGAGATCCGAAATCACCGCATAGGAAAGCACGGGCAGCTTGTCCGCCCAGAGCGCCAGCCCAAAGGGACCGATCAGCCCGCCGACCATCAGATAGCCCAGCACCGGGCTGATGCGCAGGCGATGGAACAGCGGCACCACCACTCCGGCGGCAACCAGAAAAATCACGACCTCGCGCAGATAGGGGATCGTGGAATGGTCTTCCATGCGTGGCCTTTCGGACGGTCGGGCAAGACGGCAACACAATCAGAGTGCCACGGCTGACACCCGTTGCCTATCGCCGGCGCATCGGAGTGCGGCAACCCGGCGCGCACCGCTCGCCGCTTACCCGCGCTCAACCACCTTCACCACCTTGAGCCAGCGCAGATCGCCATAGCGCGTGCTCCAGGAGATCGTCTGTCTTTCGCGCATCCCGAGCAGCGCCACGCCGACAGGCGAGGCGATCGAGACTACGCCGTCGTCGGACGAGCGCGCCGTCGGATAGACGAGCTTCAACCGCTCGACGCGGCCTTTCATGCCGAAGATGAAGTCGACCGTCGAATTGACAGTGACGACATCGTCCGGCAATTGCGCCAGCGGAATCACCTCGGCGCGCGCCAGTTCCTGATCGAGGAAATGCGCAACCTCCGGCAACACCTCTTCAAGCCCGCCGGCTACGGCCGACAAACGGTCATATTGTTCCGCCGCCACGACGATCGGCGGCAGCGACGTGTTGATCGCATCTGCATGCAGCGTCATGTCAGGCGGCCTCCGGTCCGTTGTTGTCGGATCCGTCTCCGTCCGGTGTCGCGCGCGCCATGCGGCGGCGAATATCGGCTTCCGGCTGGAAGTCGATGGCGGTCAGTTCCAGCGTCAGCCGCGCGCCGTCGAAGAGTTCGGCCTCGACAATGTCGCCGGCGGAATGGCCGAGCAGCGCCAGGCCGATCGGCGTCAGCGCGCTCAGATACTGGCCGTTCGGCGCGGGGCCGCGCTGCAATTGCAGCATCCGCCGTTCGGGCATTCGGGTTTCGATGCGATAACGAACAATGCTTCCGAACGTCGCCACGGTTTCGGCGACGGCGGCGCCGGGCACCACCTTCGCTTCAACAAGCTTCGCGCGGACGCGGGTTCGCATCGGGCTTGTGAGATCGAGGTCCTCGAACGTCGCGGCTTCGAGCCGCGCGTAATCCGACGAGGTGAGCACGGGCCGCGATGCCGTTTGCGGGTTCGGAACGATATTCAATTGTGCGCGGCTGCCGCCGCCATTGACGATGGACATGACAAAACCTCATCGCACGACCGGGCGCAGCGGCCCGTCATGCCGATTGAATTGAAACGATGTGGTGAGGTTGGTCCCCGGGTCTGGCCTTGCGCGAAGGCGCGAAGGCGCCGGCCCGGGGCTAATGTCCCGCGAGCAGCGTACCCGGTGTCAAAAACAGAGGTGCGTCGGCTTTGCGCATAATGGCCTCAGGCTAGCCGTTGTTCCGGAAATGTCAAAGCCGCGCGGGGTGGCCGAACGCCGCAGCCGGCTGCAACCGTGGTTCGAGGCTTCAATCGGATTGATCGAGCGCGGCGACGACCGCGCGCAGCGGTTCTATAATCTGGTCGATTTCGTTCGTTGCCGTATGGTAGAGAATTGATGCACTGACGCCTTCATATTCATGCGTCAGAACATCCCGCATCCCAGCCATTTTTCGCCACGGAATATGTGGATTTGAATTGCGGATGTCTTCAGGAATACGCTTTGTCGCCTCGCCGATTATTTCAAGCGCTCTCGCAACGGCGTATTGGGTCTTCATGTCGGCGGAGAAATCATCGAAAGAAAGTCCTTGCACGAAGGATTTCAGCGTCACCGCATTTTCGAGAATATCGTTGAGATAATCGCCGGGCTCGCGTTTGGAACGCGTCACAGCATCACCGCTTCCGCCAGGATGCGCTTTCCGATGCGCGGTTTCAGCGCATCCTTTGTGACAAGGTCGACTTTGAGACCGAGGGCGTCGCTGAGTTCCTGCTGAAGGCCGACAAAAGCCAGCATGCCGATATCGCCGTCAAGTTCCACCAGCACATCGAGATCGCTCGCTTCGGTCTGGTCGCCGCGCGCATATGAGCCGAACACGCCGATCGCGCTGATCGGGTAGCGGCGGCGCAGATTCGGCCGCATCCGTCTCAGTTCCTCCGCAATTTCCTCGAATTTTCGCATATGGATGCACCTCGTGTGATTTCGATCATACCCGGACGGCGCTTGGCCGTCACCACCCCCCTTTTCATCGCTTTCTTCATAGGCCAGCATGGTGAGGGCGGGCCGTATCCGATGCTTGGGGTGGACGGGCTGGATGGCCGTCGTTGGCATTCCGTTCACGGATTGCTTGGACAAACCCGGGGGGAACCATGAAAATCGACCGGCTTTTTCTCGTCATAGCGGCCATCTACATCCTGATCGGCATGGGGCTCGGCTCCTATATGGGCATGAACCAGGACTTCACGCACCGCACCACGCATACCCAAATCAATCTGCTCGGCTTCGTCAGCATGACGCTATTTGCGCTGGTCTACCGGTCCTGGCCGGCGCGCTGCGCGCGGCCCGCGATTGACCGTAAAATCCCCGCCGGAATGGTACAAAATCGTACAAGTTTGGTAACTTCGGCTCGCTAGCCTCGGCCCGGAACATCGCAAACGAGAAGCCGGATGAAGAGCCACAGAGACGAAATCGGGCATGCATTGCGCGAAGCGCGGCAGGCGGCTGGCCTGTCGCTGGGCGATGTTGCATCCCGGATCAAGGTCAAGCCGGTCTATCTCCAGGCGATCGAGGCCGGTGAATTCGACCGCCTGCCGGCACTGCCGCAGACGCTTGGCTTCACGCGCAGCTATGCGCGCCTGCTTGATGTCGATGTTGCCGAGCCGCTGGCGCAGCTTGGCGAGGAAGTTCACCG